>NZ_JBEPEH010000007.1:0-330182 GCF_040300725.1 Dactylosporangium sp. NPDC000244 | reverse complement strand
GCGCGGCGGCGCCCGCCGCGCCGCGCCCCCCCCGGCCCGCCGCGCCGTCCCCCCCCCCCCCGCGGGCTGCCCCCCGCCCCCCCCCCCCGCCCCCCCGCGACTTTGCTGTGTGAGTGAGGAGACCCGGTGACCGACGCCGCACCCTGGCTGGTCGTGGGGCTGGGCAACCCCGGCCCCGAGTACGCGCGAAACCGCCACAACGTCGGCTTCATGGTCGCCGACCTGCTCGCCCAGCGGGCCGGGCTGCGCTTCGGCAAGCACCGCCGGGTCGTCGCCGACGTGGCCGAGGGCCGGCTGCGCGTCGGCGGGCCGCGCCTGGTGCTCGTGAAGCCGCTGACCTTCATGAACCTCTCCGGCGGCCCGGTGGCCGGGCTGGCCCAGTTCTACAAGGTGCCGCGCGAGCAGGTGATCGCCGTGCACGACGAGCTCGACATCCCGTGGACCCAGCTGCGGCTGAAGCAGGGCGGCGGCGAGGGCGGGCACAACGGCCTGCGCTCGATGTCGAGCTCGCTGGGGGGCAAGGACTACCTGCGGGTCCGCTTCGGCATCGGCCGCCCGCCGGGCCGGCAGAACCCGGCCGACTTCGTGCTGTCCGACTTCTCCGCGGTCGAGCGCAAGGAGCTGGACTACTTCGTGGACCGCACCGCGGACGCGGTCGAGATGATAGTCGACCAGGGTCTCGAGGCGGCCCAGAATCGTTATCACGCTGAATAGTCGCGCTGTTCGGCTATTTGATCCGGACCGTCACGATAACCCGTCGGCGTGACGAATGTCCGACTTGCACGTTGTACTCCAGGTTGCACCGTTTGATGGAAACGGTCCTTCTGAAGGAGGCAGCGTGGCGATCGACAGCGGACGAACGCGGGACGGGTTGCACCGCCCGGCCCATCTCCGCCGCGAGGATCGCCCGGCCGGCCTGCGCCGCCCCGACCGGACGGCTGAGGCCCGCCCCGAGCCCGAGGCCGCGCCCGTCCCGCCCCCCGTGTACGGCCGCCCGGCCGCCCCGGCGCGCGGCCGCCGCCCCAGCCCGGTGCGCAACCAGATCCGTCAGGTCTCCGCGAGGAAGCCGCGCCCGGTGACCGCCGGGGTGGCCGCGCCCGTCTCGCCCGCCCCCGCGCCCGGCGCCGCCGCGACCGCCGAGGTCGACCCGGCCCTGGCCGCCGAGGTCGAGGCGGCCGTTCGTGGTACGACCCCCTTCACCCGCACGCCGGTGCGCATCGCCGCGCCGGACATGTCCGCCGGGGCCGGCCGCACCTCCCGCCACCGCGCCCGGTGGGCGTGGGAGGGCCGCTACCTGCGCACCCTGCTCGTGCTCGATTTCGCCATCGGGCTCATGGCCGGCGCGGTGGCGTTCGAGGCCCGCTTCTCCGGCGGCCTCACGCTGTACAACGCCCGCTACGTCCTGCTGTCGGTCCTGCTGCCGATCGCGTTCACGGCCAGCCTCGCGGCCAACCGCGCCTACGAGAAGCGCTACCTGTTCGTCGGCACCGACGAGTACCAGCGCGTCCTGCGGGCGGGCCTGGCGCTGACGGCCGCGACCGTCTTCGTGGCGTACACCACCGAGACCCGCATCGCCCGCGTCTGGTTCTTCGTCGCGCTGCCGCTGGTCACCTTCGGCTGCCTGCTCGCCCGGTTCCTGCTCCGCCAGCTGCTGCACCGGGCCCGCAAGCGGCGCGGCGCGTGCATGCGCCGGGTCGTGGTCGTCGGCCACGAGCTCGCGGTCGAGGCCATGGCGCGGCAGCTGCGCCGCGAGCGGTACCACGGCCTGAAGGTCGTCGGCGCCTGCCTGCCCGGCGACGGCGAGGTCGCGGACGTGCCGATCCTGGGCCGCTTCGACGAGGTCGCGGGGGCGGTGCGCCGGGCCCGGGCCGACACCGTGCTGGTGCTGTCCTGCCCGGAGCTGGACGGCCACGCGCTGCGCCGGCTGGCCTGGCACCTCGAGCGCGACGACATCGACCTGATCGTCGCGAGCACCCTCATCGACGTGGCCGGCAGCCGCACCACCATCCGCCCGGTGGACGGCCTGCCGATGCTGCACGTCGAACACCCGACCCTGAACGGGGCCCGCCGACTCGTCAAGGCGCTCGTTGACCGGGCGGGCGCGGTCGCCCTGCTGGTGCTCGCCAGCCCCCTTCTGGCGGTTCTCGCCATTGCGGTTCGCATGGACTCCACCGGACCGGTACTGTTCCGACAGACGAGAGTGGGCAAGGACGGTCACGAGTTCGTGATCTTCAAGTTCCGTACGATGCACATCGATGCCGAGGCCCGCCTGGCGGAGCTACGGCACCTCAACGAAGTCGACGGCGCGCTGTTCAAACTGCGCAATGACCCGCGGGTGACCCGTGTCGGGCGGCTTCTGCGCAAGTTTTCGCTCGACGAGCTGCCGCAGCTGCTCAACGTGATCGGCGGCAGCATGTCGCTGGTCGGGCCGCGCCCGCCGCTGCCGGAGGAGGTCGCCGTGTATCCGGACGACGCCCGGCGCCGGCTGGCCGTGCGGCCCGGGATGACCGGCCTGTGGCAGGTGTCCGGCCGGTCGGACCTATCGTGGGACGAAGCGGTCCGCCTCGACCTGCAGTACGTGGAGAACTGGTCGCTCTCGCTCGACCTGGTCATCCTGCTGCGGACGTTGAGCGCTGTGACCCGAGGGGCTGGAGCGTACTGATGACCGACCTACCACCCGCCACCGACGGCGGATTCGCGCGCTGGCTGGCCCAGCGGGCCGGAGACATGCTGCTGAAGCTGCGCGAGGAGATGGGCTACTCGGACCCCGCCGCGCTGCGCAAGGCCGGCGACCGCCTCTCGCACGAGCTGCTGGTGGAGCAGCTCACGCGCTGGCGCCCGGCCGACGCGATCCTGTCCGAGGAGGGCGCCGACAGCGCGGCCCGGCTGCGGGCGGAGCGCGTCTGGATCGTCGACCCGCTCGACGGCACCCGCGAGTTCGGCGAGGAGGGGCGGGCCGACTGGGCCGTGCACGTGGCGCTGTACAGCCAGGCGACCCGTGATTCCCAGATGGCCCAGGACTCGTCGTCCGGGACCGAGCCGGCCCGCGGCGGCTCCGGCCGCCTGGTCGCCGGGGCGGTGGCCCTGCCCGCCCAGCACTGTGTGCTCGGCACCGACGTCCCGCCGCCGTTCCCGCCGATGCCCGGGGTGCAGGGCGAGCCGATCCGGATGGCCGCCAGCCGCACCCGCCCGCCGGCCTTGCTCGGCGCGCTCGCCGAGAAACTTCCCATCGAGCTGGTGCCGATGGGCTCGGCCGGGGCGAAGATCGCCGCGGTGATCGACGGGGCGGTTGACGCCTACGTTCACGCGGGCGGGCAGTACGAGTGGGACTCCGCCGCTCCGGTCGCTGTGGCTCTCGCCACGGGCCTGCACGCTTCCCGTATCGACGGGACTACGTTGGAATACAACCAGCCCGATCCCCGCCTGCCCGACCTGGTGGTGTGTCGGAAAGCATTGGCACCGTCACTGCTCGCCGCCATCAACGGCTGAAAGGTCCCGCCTACTCATGAGCCGGCCGCCCTACCGGGTCTCTCACCTGGATGCTCTCGAGGCCGAGAGCCTGTTCATCATGCGCGAGGTGGTCGCGGAGTTCGAGCGGCCGGTGCTGCTGTTCTCCGGCGGCAAGGACTCGATCGTGATGCTGCGGCTGGCCGAGAAGGCCTTCGCGCCCGCCCGCATCCCGTTCCCCGTGATGCACGTGGACACCGGGCACAACTTCGCCGAGGTGCTGCAGTATCGCGACCGGCGGGTGGCGGAGCTCAACGTGCAGCTGATCGTGGCCAGTGTGCAGGAGGCGATCGACGCGGGCACGGTCCGCGAGTCCGCCGACGGGATGCGCAACCGGATTCAGACGCCGGTGCTGCTCGACGCGGTGGAGAAGTATCGCTTCGACTCGCTGTTCGGCGGTGCCCGGCGCGACGAGGAGAAGGCGCGCGCGAAGGAGCGGGTGTTCTCGTTCCGCGACGACTTCGGCCAGTGGGACCCGCGCAACCAGCGGCCGGAGCTCTGGGCGCTGTACAACGCCCGGATCGCCCCGGGCGAGTCGATCCGCGTGTTCCCGCTGTCCAACTGGACCGAGCTGGACGTCTGGCACTACATCGCCCGCGAGGGCATCGAGCTGCCGAGCATCTACTACGCGCACGACCGCGAGGTCGTCGACCGCGGCGGGATGCTCTATGCGATCAACGAGTTCCTGCCGCTCAAGGCCGGCGAGACGCCGTTCACCGAGCGCGTGCGCTACCGCACGGTCGGGGACGCGTCCTGCACCGCCGCCGTCCGCAGCGACGCGGACACGATCGACAAGGTCATCGACGAGGTCGCGGCCACCCGCATCACCGAGCGCGGGGCGACCCGCGGCGACGACAAGGTGAGCGAGGCGGCCATGGAAGACCGCAAGCGTGAGGGGTACTTCTAAGCCATGACCTCCGTGCTGGAGACGCCGCAGCAGCGGCAGATGGACCTCCTGCGCTTCGCGACCGCGGGTTCGGTCGACGACGGCAAGTCGACGCTCATCGGGCGCCTGCTCTACGACTCGAAGGCGATCTTCGAGGACCAGCTGGAGGCGGTCGAGGCGACCTCGCGCTCGCGCGGCGACGAGTACACGAACCTGGCGCTGCTCACCGACGGCCTGCGGGCCGAGCGGGAGCAGGGGATCACGATCGATGTGGCGTACCGCTACTTCGCCACCCCCCGGCGCAAGTTCATCATCGCCGACACCCCGGGCCACATTCAGTACACGCGGAACATGGTCACCGGCGCCTCGACCGCCGACCTGGCGCTGATCCTGGTCGACGCGCGCAAGGGCCTGGTCGAGCAGTCCCGCCGGCACGCGTTCCTGTGCTCGCTGCTGCGCGTGCCGCACCTGGTGCTGTGCGTGAACAAGATGGACCTGGTCGACTACTCGCAGGAGGTCTTCGAGCGCATCGCCGACGAGTTCACCTCGTTCGCGGCCAAGCTCGAGGCGCCCGACCTCACGGTCATCCCGATCTCGGCCCTGCACGGCGACAACCTCGTCTCCCGCAGCGACAAGATGCCGTGGTACGAGGGCCCGTCGCTGCTGCACCACCTCGAGCACGTGCACATCGCCTCCGACCGCAACCTGGTCGACGTGCGGTTCCCGGTGCAGTACGTGATCCGCCCGCAGTCCACCACCGTGTCGGACTACCGCGGCTACGCCGGCCAGATCGCCTCCGGCGTGATGAAGCCCGGCGACGAGGTCATGGTGCTGCCGTCGGGCTTCACCACGAAGATCACGCACATCGAGACGGCCGACGGCGAGCTGTCCGAGGCGTACCCCCCGATGTCGGTCACGATCCGCCTGGCCGACGAGATCGACATCGCCCGCGGCGACCTCATCTGCCGGCCCAACAACGCCCCCCAGGTCGCCCAGGACATCGAGGCGATGATCTGCTGGATGGACGAGACCCGGCCGCTGACGGTCGGCGGGAAGTACGCCATCAAGCACACGACCCGCTCGGCCCGCGCCGTGGTGCGCGGGCTGCAGTACCGCCTCGACGTCAACACCCTGCACCGGGACGAGTCGGCGAACCAGCTCGCGCTCAACGAGATCGGCCGGGTCCGGCTGCGCACGACGGTGCCGCTGCTGGCGGACGAGTACCGCCGCAACCGCACCACGGGCGGGTTCGTCATCATCGACGAGCAGAGCAACCGGACGGTCGGCGCCGGGATGATCATCGAGGCCGGCTGACCGAGATGCGCGCCACGCGGCGGCCCTCCACGGTGCTCACCCGGAGGTGCCAGCCGTCGTGGCGTACCTGGTCGCCGACCTCGGGCACCCGCCCGAGCCGGGCCATGAGGAAGCCGGCCACGGTCTCGTAGGGGCCGCTGGGCAGCCGGAGCCCCATCCGCTCGGCGAGGTCGGCCAGGTTGAGCCGGCCGTCGACCTCGTCCACCCGGGCCGGGGCGGGCGGGGCGTCGTACTCGTCGTGGATCTCCCCGACGAGCTCCTCGATCAGGTCCTCCAGCGTGACGATCCCGGCCGTGCCGCCGTACTCGTCCACGACCACCGCGAGGTGATGGCCCTCGCGCCGCATCTCCGACAGCGCGGCCAGCACCCGCTTGCTGGCCGGCAGCCGCTTGACCTCGCGGGTCAGGCCGCGCAGCGACGCCGCCGGCTCGGGGTTCCCAGCCGCGGGCGTGAGCAGCAGGTCGCGCAGGTGCACGAAGCCGAGCACGTCGTCCGGGTCGGCGTCGATCACCGGGAAGCGGGAGTGCCGGGCCCCGCGCACGGCCAGGACGGCGTCGGCGACGGAGAGCGCGGCGTCGAGGAACACGACCTCGGTGCGCGGCACCATGACCTCGCGGACGTGCCCGGTGCCGGCCGTCACCGCGATGAGGGTGCGCAGCTGAGCCTCGGAGATGCGGGCCGGGGTCGCGGTAGCGTGAAGGCGCTCCGCCCAGCGGGTCAGCAGGGCGGCCGCAGCCTGCCGTAGGGTTCCGGGGCCACTCTGATGGCCGGGCTCCGGCATGGATGACAGTGTAGGCGCTTTTTCCATACCACTTTCGACGTGTAAATTTGTTGGAACGCGTCGACTTTTGGGAGGTTGTAGTGAAGCTACTCGTCACCGGTGGTGCCGGGTACATCGGCAGCATCGTGACCGCGCTGCTGCTCGACGCCGGGCACGAGGTGGTGGTGCTCGACGATCTCTCCACCGGCCACGAGGACGCGGTGCCCGCGGGCGCGGCCTTCGTGCGCGGGCGGGTCCACGACGCGATCGGCGACCTGCTGACGCCCGAGTTCGACGGGGTGCTGCACTTCGCGGCCTTCATCGCCGCGGGGGAGAGCGTGCAGAAGCCGGAGAAGTACTGGGAGAACAACGCGGTCGGCACGCTGCGGCTGCTCGACGCGATGCGGTCGGCCGGCGTCCGGCGGCTGGTGTTCTCGTCCACCGCGAACGTCTACGGCGACCCCGACACCGTGCCGATCCCGGAGACGGCGGCGGTGCGCCCGCCGAACCCGTACGCGACCTCCAAGCTCGCCGCCGACCACGCGCTGACCGGATTCGCCGTCGCGCACGGGCTCTCCGCGGTCAGCCTGCGGTACTTCAACGTCGCCGGAGCCCTGCGCCGGCCCGACGGCGGCATGATCGGCGAGCGCCACGACCCGGAGACGCACCTGATCCCGATCGCGCTGCAGGTCGCCGCGGGCAGGCGGGAGAAGCTGCAGATCTTCGGCGACGACTACGACACCCCCGACGGCACCAACATCCGCGACTACATCCACGTGGCCGACCTCGGCGCGGCCCACCTGCTCGCGCTCGGCACGATGGACGGGCCCGGTCACCGCGTCTTCAACCTGGGCAACGGCACCGGCTTCTCCAACCGGCAGGTCGTCGACGTCGTGCGCCAGGTCACCGGGCACCCGATCCCGGTCGAGATGGCGCCGCGGCGCCCCGGCGACCCGGCCCAGCTCGTCGCGTCCTCGGACAAGGCCAAGCGCGAGCTCGCCTGGACGCCGCAGTACGCCGACCTCGCCACGATGGTCGCCGACGCCTGGGCGTTCATGAACCGCTGAGGATCAGGCCCGCGGGGTCACTGCGCGTCGAGCTTCTGCCAGGTGACGCCGTCGACGGAGAACGCGGTGTAGATGGTCGTCATCTGGTAGGCGACGTAGCCGGCCTCGGTGCGCGCCAGCCGCATCGTCTGGTGCAGCCCCTCCAGCCGTACCCAGGACGCACCCCCGTCCTCCGAGACCAGCCAGTGGCCGTAGCCGTCGACGATGAGCAGGCGGCCGTCGGACAACGGGACCAGGTCGCCGCCGATGGTGGCCTGGCCCGCGGTCGGGTGGGGCGCCTCGAACGACGCCCCGCCGTCCGTCGAGGTCGCCACGGCGAGCAGGCGCTCCGGGGTCGCGGCCGCCTCCTGGGGGGCGACGATCGCGGCGAACACCGTGCGCCCGAGCATCGCCGCGCGGGCCGACGCGTTCGCCGGGAAGCCCGGGAACACGTGCGGTTCCCAGCTCACGCCGCCGTCGCGGGAGACCGCCACGGCCGGCGACCCGTCGGCGGC
This sequence comes from Dactylosporangium sp. NPDC000244, assembly GCF_040300725.1. Taxonomy (NCBI): domain Bacteria; kingdom Bacillati; phylum Actinomycetota; class Actinomycetes; order Micromonosporales; family Micromonosporaceae; genus Dactylosporangium; species Dactylosporangium sp. NPDC000244. The sequence goes on along the minus strand of NZ_JBEPEH010000007.1, from coordinate 322,154 downwards.
GCGCCCGCCGACCCACCACGAGCCGTCGCCGGCCTGGACGCGGGAGCGCCAGCACACGGCCAGGGGCGGCTGCTGCGGTACCGGGGCCAGGTCGGTCTTGGTGATCGAGCCCGTCGGTGCGCCGCACGCGTCGCCGGCCAGGGCGATCAGCCGGGAGTTGCCGGTCAGCGGCGCGGCCGGTCCCACCGGCGCGTTGTCGGTGTTCCACTGCACCCCGTCCGAGGTGGCCGCGCGCGGGTGCGCCGGGCCGGGGCCGACGAGCACGGCCCCGCCGGGGATCGTGATCAGCTCCGGGCGCCCGGCGATCGGCGAGCGGACGGTGCTCCAGGACCGGCCCCCGTCCGCGGTGCGGCTGATCCACGTGCCGGACCCGTCCGCGGTGAGCAGGAAGCCGTGGTCGGCGTCGAGGAACTCGGCGTCGCGCACGGTGCCCGGCAGGTCGGCCGGCAGGTGCGGCAGCCCGGTGATCGTGATGCCGTCCGCGCTCCACACCGCCGCCGGGTCGGACGCGGCCGCCGTCGGGGCCGGGTGGTCCCGGCGATCGAGCGCGACGGCGCCGACCCCGGCCGCGACCAGCGCGGCGATCGCGGCGGCCCCGGTCCGGGCGGCGAGCCGGCGCCGGCGCAGGGCGGCGGCCCGGGCCGCGATGACCTCCATCGGCGGTTGTTCGATATCGAGCCGGTCGCGCTCGGCCCGCAGCCGCGACGCCAGCTCGTCGCGCACGGGTTGCTCAGGCACGCGCCACCTCGTATCCGGGCAGCCGCGCGGCCAGGGCGGCGCGGCCGCGCGAGAGGCGCGACTTGACGGTGCCGGTGGGCACGTCCAGCGCGGCGGCGATCTCCTCCACGCTGAGGTCGGCGTAGTAGTGCAGCACGATGACCTCCCGGTAGCTGCGGGGGATGGCGTCGAGGGCGTCGGTCAGGTCGGTGCGGGTGGCGTCGGGCTGGTCCGCGTGCTGCTGCAGCGGCCGTTCCCGCAGCAGGACCCGGTCGAGGACGCCACGGCGGCGCCAGCGGCGGCGGACGACGTTGATCGCCACCGTGCGCAGCCAGGCCTCGGGGTTGTCGATGCCGGTGAAGCCGCGCGGGCGGGCGACGGCCCGCGCGAACGCCTCCTGCACCGCGTCGTGCGCCTCCTGCAGGTCCGTGGTGAACGCGTAGAGCTGCACCACGAGCCTGCCGTAACAGGCGTGGTACACCTCGCCGATGTCCCCCACGCTGACAACGATCCCCTGCGAACCCCGCGGGTTCCCAGAACTTTCCCGGACTTCAGTTGGGCTGGACGGTGCCGGACAGCACGGCGTCCTGCCAGGCCTTCGCGTCCTGTGACACCTTGGGCGGGTCGCCGAGCGCCGCGTAGCCGTTGTCGACCGTGGCGATCACCCCGCCCGGCCCCGGTACGACCGCGAAATGCTCGCCGTCGTTGCTGCCGAAGAAGAACGTCTCGGTGTCCGAGTGCACCCACATGAGCACCGAGCGGTCCGCGCGCACCAGCGCCCCGAGCGAGCGGTTGTCCAGCGTCTTGAGCTGCGCCGGCAGCTCGACCGCGCCGCGCACCTCGCGCCAGTTGAACCCGCCGTCGGTCGTGCGGAACACCCTGATCGCGTGGCTGTACGGCACGAAGGCCCACGCGCTGTGCCCGTCCGCCGAGGCCACCGCCGGCACGTCGCTGCCGGCCGGGGCGTCGAGGGTCCGCGCGAGCCAGCTCCCGCCCTGGTCGGCGCTGACGCTCACGGCCGGCGCCCCGGAGTGCAGGTCGGCGCCGGTGACCCACCAGCCGGCCTTGGCGGGCAGCCCCTGGGCGATCGTGCGCCGGGCCATGGGCGGCTGGCCGACGATGCTCAGCGTGCCGTCGCTCTCGCGAACGCCGAACAGGTCGCCGTACTGCACCAGCTGCACGCTGCGGTCGCCCGGCCCGAGCACGAGCCGGTCGCCGGGCCCCATCACCGGCGGGGTGTCCTGCGGGTTGAGCTGGGTCTGGGTGTCGGGCGTGAGCGCGAAGCGCACGCTGGCCCGCGACCCGGCGCCGACCTCGCCGCTGAGGATGAACGTGGACGCGGCGATCCGCAGCAGCTGGACGTTGGTGACCCGCTCCAGCGGGCTGGTGCGCAGCGCGTCCACGACGTAGGGGCTCGGCCGCTGGGTGGCGCCGCCGAGCCCGGTCACCTGCAGGCTGCAGCGGCGGGCCTGGGGGATCTCCACGCAGACGTCGACGGCGGCCACGAGGTTGGTCAGGTCCCCGGCGGCGGCCAGCACGGTGGTCGTGGACGGATACTTGCCCGGGGCCGTCGGCGTGTCCGAGACCGACGGGCTCCAGGCCTCGCCCAGGTCCGGGTTGGGGCCGAGCACCATCGGGCCGGGGCGGCCGTATACCCCGGCCAGCGCGACCGGGGCGAGCACCCCGAGCGTGCCCAGCAGCGCGCCCAGCACGGTCAGCCGGTCCCGCAGGCGCACGCGGCCGGCGCGGCGGTACAAGGTCACGAAGTCCGGCACCCAGGTGGCCGACTCGATCTGCTGCCGCAGGGTGCGGAAGTCCAGCTCAGGGCGCATCTCGCACCTCCTGGGGCTGGATCGGGCTCGGGGCGGGAGACGGGGCCGGGCGGCGGCGCGGGGCGCTCTGGTCGGACTCGACGTCGCTTAAGAGCTGCGCGAGCATGGCGCGGCCGCGCGACAGCCGCGCCTTGACCGTGCCCACCGGCACGCCCAGGGCGTCGGCGACCTCGTGGACCGACATGTCGGCCAGGTGGTGCAGCACGATCGTCTCCCGCGTGGCCTGCGACAGCTGTTGCAGGGCGGCGACCAGGGCGACCCGGTTGGGGTCGATGCCCGGCACGCTCTCCACCGGGCGGGCGACCCGGCCGCTGCGCACCAGTGTGTCGAACAGACGCCGCCGCCGCCAGCGCGTGCGTGCAAGGTTCATGGCGACGGTGCGCAGCCAGGCCTCGGGGTCGGCGACGTCGAGGAACTGCCGGGGCCGGGCCAGCGCCCGGGCGTAGGCCTCCTGCACGAGGTCCTGTGCCTCGGCGTGGTCGCCCGTCAGCGCGTAGAGGGCGGCCACGAGGCGGCGGTAGTGCGCCTGGTACGCATCGCGCACGGCCTCACGGGCCTCAAGCTCGTCGCCCACTCGTACACCTCCCTCTCCGACCGGCGCGGACTAGCACGCTATCCAGACAGACGCCTGTGTGAAGCATCCGGTTGCGCCTGACAGAATGGCGTCATGTCGTCTCCCGCCCGGCCCCGGGTCCTCTCCGGGATTCAGCCCACCGCCGACTCGTACCACCTGGGCAACTACCTCGGTGCCCTGCGTAACTGGGTGCCGATGCAGGAGACGCACGACACCTTCTACTGCGTGGTCGATCTGCACGCGATCACGATGGGCCACGACCCGGCGCTGCTGCGCAAGCGCACCCGGGTCGGCGTCGCCCAGCTGCTGGCCATCGGGCTCGACCCGGAGCGCTGCACCCTGTTCGTGCAGAGCCACGTGCCCGAGCACGCGCAGCTCGCCTGGGTGATGAACTGCCTGACCGGCATGGGCGAGGCCGCCCGGATGACCCAGTACAAGGACAAGTCGGCCAAGCAGGGGGCGGACCGCACCAGCGTCGGGCTCTTCACCTACCCGATCCTGCAGGCGGCCGACATCCTGCTCTACCAGGCCGACGCCGTCCCGGTCGGCGAGGACCAGCGTCAGCACCTGGAGCTGACCCGCGACCTGGCCCAGCGGTTCAACACCACGTTCGGCCAGACGTTCACGCTCCCGTCGCCGTTCATCATCAAGGACACCGCCAAGATCACGGATCTTCAGGAGCCGACGGCGAAGATGTCCAAGTCGGCCTCCACCCCCAACGGCCTCATCGAGCTGCTGGAGGACCCGGCCCGCGCGGCCAAGAAGATCCGCTCGGCGGTCACCGACACCGGCCGCGAGATCATCTTCGACCAGGAGAACAAGCCGGGCGTGTCCAACCTGCTCACCATCTACTCGGCGCTGAGCGGCCGGACGGTGCCGGAGCTCGTCGCGGCCTACGACGGCAAGGGCTACGGCGACCTCAAGAAGGACCTCGCCGAGGTCGTGGCCGAGTTCATCAAGCCGATCCAGCAGCGCACGAACGCCTACCTCGACGACCCGGGCCAGCTCGACAAGCTGCTCGCGATCGGGGCCGAGAAGGCGCGGGCGGTCGCGGTGCCGACACTGAAGACGGTGTACGACCGCATCGGCTTCCTCGCTGCCGGCGCGGCCTCGCACTGAGGTGCCCAAGACCACCATCGGCGTCGCGATCGACATCCCGCAGCCCTGGGGCGGCGAGCTCACCGCCGCCCGCCTGGCCGCCGGGGACCTGGTCGCGGAGCACGTGCCGGCCCACGTCACCCTGCTCGGCCCGACCGAGATCGACGCCGCCCGGCTGCCGGCGATCGACCGGCACCTGGGCGAGGTCGCCCGGGCGCACCGGCCCTTCGCCGTGCGGCTGCGCGGCACCGGCACGTTCCGGCCCGTCACCCAGGTCGTGTTCGTCGCGGTCGCGGCCGGGATAGCTTCGTGCGAGTCCCTGCACGCTGCGGTGCTGGACGGCTTCTTTCCGCCGACGCGCTATCCCTACCACCCGCACGTGACCATCGCGCACGACGTGCCGCCGGAGCAGCTCGACGCGGCGTTCGCGGACCTGGCCGGCTACGAGGCCTCGTTCACGGTCGGCGGATTCACGCTGTTCGAACACGAGGACGGCGGCCGGTGGCGTCCCCATGCGGAGTACCGCCTGACAGCGGACGATTGACGTGAGCGGTCCGGAGCGGAGCTTGCGGAGGTGACGGCGTGAGCGCTCTCGATCGGCTTGAGGCCGGTTTTGACCGCATGATCGCGGCGGCCCGGAGTCGCTCGCGGGTGTTCGACCACGTGTGGCGGGCCCAGGAGCGGTACTTCGACGTCGACGCCGTCCGCCTGGCCGCCGCGACCGCGTACTACGGCTTCTTCGCGGTGTTCGCGATGGTCGTCGTGCTGTTCTTCATCCTCGGCCGGGTGCTGGGCGGCAACAAGCTCGTCGTCGAGCGCGTGCAGATCTACCTGCAGGCCAACCTGCCGCAGCTGCAGAGCGACCAGATCTTCGCGGGCAGCCAGCAGATCGGCATCATCGCCCTGGTCGGCCTGGTCATCGCCGGGGTCGGCTGGGTGGAGAACCTGCGCTCGTCGCAGCGGGCGCTGTGGCAGCTGCAGGAGCACCCCGGCAACGCGGTGGTCCGCTGGCTGCTCGACCTCGCGGTGCTGGTCGGGCTCGGCCTGCTGCTGCTCGTCTCGATCGGCATCTTCGCCGGGATGCAGGAGCTGATCTACTGGCTCGCCGGGGACGTGGACCAGGACCCGGTGCGCGTCGCGCTGCGCGGCTTCTCGACCCTGCTCTCCGGGGTCGTGGACGTGTTCCTGGGCGCGGCCCTGCTCGTCGGCGTGCCCCGGCTGCGCATGTCGCTGCGGCGGCTGTGGCCCTCGGCGCTGCTCTTCGCGATCGGGCTGGGCCTGCTCAAGACGGTCGGGAAGTGGTACATCACCCGCACCGAACACAATCCCGCCTACCAGCTCGTGGCGGGCACGATCGGGTTGCTGCTGTACATGTACCTGCTGCACCAGCTCCTGCTCTTCGCGGCGGCGCTCTCGGCGACCAGCCCGCACGGGCGGATGCGCGACCTGGCCGGCGGGGCGCCCCGGGCCGATGTGCAGGCGGCCCGGCGGGCGGCGGAGCTGGTGGAGAAGGCGGCGGTGGCGACCGAGCACGCGGCGGAGGTGGCCGCTCACGTTGCGCCACCGGTGGCACCCCCGGTCGTGCCGTCCGGCGGTTCGGCGGGTGCGGAGCGCTCGGAACCGTCATGATGGGCGCCGTGGGTGCACTCGTGACTTTGGACCTGCCGGCCGACGCGCCGGCGCTGACCCTGCCGTGGATCATCACCTTCGGCCCGATGAACGACGAGGAGGAGTGGGAGCCGGTCGTGTGCGGCCCCTACGAGCGCGCGCACGCGCTCGCGCTCGCCGAGGCCGTGGTGGCCGACGAGGACCTGATGGCGGTCGTCGAGCCGCTCCAGCCGCACGTGACGGTGGCCCAGATCCAGGGCGACATCGCGGCGTCCCGGCTGGCGGCGGAGAACGAGGACGTGGAGACGGCGGCCCTGGACGCCGAGCTGGCCGGCTACGAGGAGTCGTTCCACGACCACGAGCACGGCGACGAAGACCACACGCACGAGCCGCCGTCGGTCGACGAGATCCGGGCGGGCTTCGCCAGGATCGCCGCCAAGCTGAACAGCTGACTACGCTTCGCAGTATCTGATTCGCCCTGGGTGAGATCGCAAGATCCAACTTTTTCGGGTTGTGTATGGTGCCAATAAGCGGAACGGGCACACACACCCGGTCGCCCTCTGTTCTCAGCTCTTCCTCGCGCGTCCTGTAATTCCCCCGTCGCCCTCGCCGCCAGGTTCCCTTCGCGGCGGTGGCGGCGGGGCTCGTCAGCCCGGTTCCATCCAGACCGTCGTGTCGGGCGGCAGCGTGCCGCCGACCGGCGAGCTGGCCAGCACCGGCTCCCGCGGCAGCGTGAACGCCGACCCGCCGAGGTTGGCCGCGACCAGGAAGCCCTCGGTCTCGAAGCACAGCACGTCCTCCGGGGCCGGCCGCCAGGTCAGCGAGGTGGCGGGCCGGCGGAGGCGGATCGCGTCGCGGTAGAGGTTGAGGATCGAGTCGGGATCGGCGCGCTGGGCGGCGACCGTGCGCCCGGCCCAGTCCGGCGGCATCGGCAGCCAGGCGCGCTCGCCCGGTCCGAACCCGAACGGCGGCTCGTCGCCCTCCCACGGCAGCGGCACCCGGCAGCCCTCGCGGCCCGGCTCGGCGCCGCCGGACCGGACCCACTGCGGGTCGGTGCGGACCTCGTCGGGCAGGTCGAGCACCTCGGGCAGGCCGAGCTCCTCGCCCTGGTAGAGGTACGCGGAGCCGGGCAGCGCGAGCATGAGCAGCGCGGCGGCGCGAGCCCGGCGCAGGCCGGCGACGCCGTCGCCGAAGCGGGTGACGGGCCGGCGCCGGTCGTGGTTGGAGATCACCCAGGTCGGCGGCGCCCCGACGCCGGCGGCCGCGGCGAGCGAGGCGTCGATGATCCGCCGCAGCTCGCCGGGGTCCCAGGGGGCCTCGAGGAAGTCGAAGTTGAAGGCCTGGTGCAGCTCGTCCGCGGCCACGTACCGCGCGACCCGCGCCGGCTCGGTGTCGAAGACCTCGGCCACGGCCATGCGCTCGCCCGGGTACTCGTCGAGGATCTTGCGCCAGCCGCGGTAGATCTCGTGGACGCGATCCTGGTCAAATACCGAAATAGGCGAAATGTCGGAAATGTCGGGCTTTATGAGGCCGTGGGCGACGTCTATCCGGAAGCCGTCCACGCCGCGAGCCAGCCAGAAGTGCAGGATGTCCTCGAACTCCGCCCGCACCTCCGGATTTTCCCAGTTCAGGTCGGGCTGCGACGGGTCGAAGAAGTGCAGGTACCAGGAGCCGTCCGGCAACTGGCTCCAGGCCGGGCCGCCGAAGAGGGACTGCCAGTCGTTCGGCGGGCCGGCGCCCCGGCCCTGGGCGAACATGTACCGGTCCCGCAGGCCCTCGGCGAACCAGGGGTGGGCCGAGGACGTGTGGTTCGGCACGATGTCGACGATCACCCGGAGGTTGAGGCGGTGCGCCTCGGCCAGCAGGGCGTCGAAGTCCGCCAGGGTGCCGAAGGCCGGGTCGACGTCCCGGTAGTCCGACACGTCGTAACCGCCGTCGATCATGGGGGAGCGGTAGAAGGGGGACAGCCACAGGGCGTCCACCCCCAGATCGGCCAGGTGCGGCAGGCGTGACGTGATCCCCGGCAGATCGCCGACGCCGTCGCCGTCGGAGTCGGCGAAGCTGCGGGGGTAGATCTGATAGATGACCGCGGTACGCCACCACTCCACGTGATCAACGCTACCGACGCTCCGGGGCGGGGGAGGGCGAAACCGGACCGGTGCTCAGGCCGGGAGCGTCGCTCGCAGTGCGGCCAGGAACCACGCCCAGCGGTGCATCGTCGCGGGGATCGGGGGCCAGCCGTTGATCACCGCCATCAGCTGCCAGTACCGCTCCGCCCGGGGCTCGACCGACAGTTCGATCGCGTCCGCCACCTCGCGGCGCAGCTCCTCGCCGTCGGTCCGGCCCGAGGCGGCGGCCCAGCGCGCCATCACCTGGTCCACCGTCGCGCCCGGGGACGGGGTGCCGCGCTCCTGGGCGTCCGTCACCAGGCCGATGAACCACTCCAGGCCGGCCGGGTCCGTCGGCACGACGCGGCGCGCGTCCGGGGCGAAGCTGCGCCGGCCCATCTCCCGCAGGCGCTCGCGGAAGTCCGGCGCCCGCAGCATCTCGGCCAGCTCGATCCACGCGTCCACCTGCTCGTCCGTCGGCTCGTCCGGCAGGTCCGCGGACACGCTGCGCAGGCCGGCGGTGAACTCGCGGGACTCCGACGAGTCCGCGATGCCGGAGAAGATGCTGTCGAAGAACTCGTCGATGATGCGCTGTCGTTCGTCCGCGCTCGCCTGGGCGATCCTGGCCAGGCGCTCCAGGTCGGCCGGGGTCGCGTCGCGGTCGGCCACCGCGCGCAGGGCCGCCCGGCGCAGGCGCAGGACCCGGATCTGGGTGCCCAGGGCCGCCGCGTGGGCCGCGGCCACCTCGCCCAGGTCCGCCCCCCGGTCGAGCACCCGGCGGATGGTGGCCAGGTCCAGGCCCAGCTCGCGCAGCGTGCGCACGAACTCCAGGCGCATGATCGAGCCGTGGTCGTAGCGACGGTACCCGGCGTTGGACCGTTCGGACTCGGGGACCAGGCCGACGTCGGAGTAGTACCGAATCGTCTTGACCGGCAGGCCCGTGAGGCGCGACAGCTCGCCGATGTTCATAGTGCGGATCCTCGACCCTCCAGCTGCGGGAGAGTCAAGGGGTCGCTAGGTTGCGCGGGTGGAACCTTTGCGGCTCATCCTCCTGTTCCTGCACCTGATCGGCTTCGCGATGCTGCTGGGCGGCTCGATCGCGCAGTACCTCACCGGGAAGCTCCGGATCAACCCGGCCATGCTCTGGGGCGCGACCATCCAGGTGGTGACCGGTCTCGGGCTCGCGGCTCCGCTGCGCGGCGGCGGGGATCACGAGCCGCCGAGCGCCAAGCTCGCCGTCAAGCTGGTGATCGGACTGATGATCTTCGTGATGGCCTTCTTCTCCCGCAAGCGGGACGAGGTCAACCGGGGTCATTTTCTCGCATTGGGCGGGTTAACGATCGTTAACGCCGCGGTTGCCGTGTTTTGGCGGTAACGGGGGTGTTACAAGATCGATCCCACGGGGCGGGAGCGCGCCCGGCACGTCACGGCCCTATAACGCACTCCTCCCAACCCGGCAGCAAACGGTGGTTCAGGACCGTCGAGGGCGTACGCTCCCGCCGTTGGGTTCACCGCGTTCGGGCGGTGCATTGGGAAGGGAGACCGTCTTGCGCCGAGTGCGTGGGATGAAGGTTCTCGCGGCCGCCGCGGTGGCGTTTGTCGCGTTGGGCAGCACTGCCGCTTGCGGTGACAGCAAGGACAGTGGCACTGGAGACAGCGGCAGCGCGCCGCCCGCGAAGAAGAGCGTCAAGGTCGGCCTCGCGTTCGACATCGGCGGCCGTGGCGACAAGTCGTTCAACGACTCCGCCGCCGCCGGTCTCGACCGGGTCAAGAGCGACCTCAACCTCGAGGTCAAGGACCTGGCCGCGGTCGCCGGGGAGAGCGAGAACGACAAGTACTCGCGCCTGAAGCTGCTCTGCACCAGCGGCTTCAACCCGGTCATCGCCGTGGGCTTCGTCTACGACGGCGCCGACGCCGCGAACGGGCCGCTCGCCCGCGCCGCCAAGGACTGCCCGAACACGAAGTTCGCGATCGTGGACGGCGGGACCCAGGCCGCCAACGTGGCGGACCTGACCTTCGCTGAGGAGCAGGGCTCCTACCTGGTCGGCGTCGCCGCCGCCCTGAAGACCAAGAAGGGCACCGTCGGCTTCATCGGCGGCTGCCAGGTCGACCTGATCAAGAAGTTCGAGGCGGGCTTCACCGCCGGCGCCAAGGCCACCAAGGCCGACATCAAGGTGCTGACGAACTACCTGTCGACCCCGGCCGACGCCTGCAAGGGCTTCAACGACCCGGCCGGTGGCAAGACGGCCGCCAGCGGCATGTTCGACCAGGGTGCGGACATCGTCTACGCGGCCGCCGGTGGCTCCGGCACCGGCGTCTTCGAGGCCGCCAAGGACAAGAAGGCCCTGGCCATCGGCGTCGACTCGGACCAGTACAACACCGTCTCCGACGCCTCGCTCAAGCCGGTCATCATGACCTCGATGCTCAAGCGGGTCGACAACGCGGTGTTCAACTTCGTCAAGGACTACGCCGACGGCAAGTTCACGGCCGGCGCGACCGTCTTCGACCTCAAGGTCGACGGCGTGGGCTACGCCACCTCCGGTGGTCAGGTCGACGACATCAAGGACAAGCTGGACGCGGCCAAGGCCGACATCGCCTCTGGCAAGATCACGGTGCCGTCCAAGTAACAAGTAGTACGTCCCGGTAGTAGACATCGGGTGTTCGGCGGGGGACTGTGATCCGGTCCCCCGCCTCATCTGTTAGGAGCCTGGATGACCGCGGAACCACCCGCCGTCGAACTGAAGGGGATCACCAAGCGGTTCCCCGGCGTTGTGGCCAACTCCGACGTCAACCTCACCGTGCGCAAGGGCACGATCCACGCGATCGTCGGTGAGAACGGTGCCGGCAAGTCGACCCTGATGAAGATCCTCTACGGCATGCAGCCCCCCGACGAGGGCGAGATCATCGTCGACGGGGGCGCGGTCAGGTTCTCCTCGCCGCAGGGCGCGATCGCGGCCGGCATCGGCATGGTGCACCAGCACTTCATGCTCGCCGACAACTTCACCGTGACCGAGAACGTGGTGCTCGGGGCGGAGAAGCTCTACGGCATCGGGTCGCGGGCCAAGGCCAAGATCACCGAGATCTCCCAGCGGTACGGCCTGGGCGTGCGCCCGGACGAGCTGGTCGAGAACCTCGGGGTCGGCGACCGCCAGCGCGTCGAGATCCTCAAGGTGCTCTACCGCGGCGCCCGGATCCTCATCCTGGACGAGCCGACCGCGGTGCTCGTCCCGCAGGAGGTCGACGAGCTCTTCGGCAACCTGCGCGAGCTCATCCGCGAGGGCCTGACCGTCCTGTTCATCTCGCACAAGCTCGACGAGGTGCGCGCGGTCGCCGACGACATCACCGTCATCCGCCGCGGCACCACCGTCGCCTCGGTCAAGCCGGCCGACGTGAGCGCCCGCCAGCTGGCCACCCTCATGGTCGGCAGCGAGCTGCCCAGCCCGGAGGCGCGCGAGTCGACCGTCACCGACGAGCCGGCCCTGGTCGTCGAGGGGCTCACGGTCCTCGGCGCGGGCGGCCGCCCGGTCGTGAGCGACGCGACCTTCACCATCCACCGTGGCGAGGTCGTCGGCATCGCCGGCGTCGAGGGCAACGGCCAGGCCGAGCTGGCCGAGGCCATCCTCGGCATGCGCGAGTCGACCGGCACCATTCGCCTCGGTGCCGACGACGTCTCCGGCTGGAGCACCCGGCGCCGCCGCGAGGCCGGCATCGGCTACGTGCCGGAGGACCGGCACCGCCAGGGCCTGCTGCTGGACGCGCCGCTGTGGGAGAACCGGATCCTCGGCCACCAGACCGAGCGGCCCAACGCCCGCGGCGTGCTCATCGACGTCGGCGGCGCCCGGCGCGACACCCAGCGCATCGTGGAGCAGTACGACGTGCGCACCCCCAGCATCGACGTGGCCGCCGTGGCCCTCTCCGGCGGCAACCAGCAGAAGCTCATCGTCGGCCGCGAGATGAGCCACGAGCCGAAGGTCCTCATCGCCGCCCACCCGACCCGCGGGGTCGACGTCGGCGCGCAGGCCGCGATCTGGGACCACATCCGCAACGCCCGCATCGCCGGCATGGGCGTGCTGCTGATCTCGGCCGACCTGGACGAGCTCATCGGCCTGTCCGACTCCCTGAAGGTCATCTACGGTGGGCGGCTGGTGGCCGACGCCGACCCGGCCACCGTCACCCCCGAACAGCTGGGCGTCGCGATGACGGGCGCCACGATCGAGGAGGCCTCCCAGTGAGCGCGGGAACCACCACCGCCTCCCCGCCGCCGTTCTGGCGGCGTATCGACCCGGCCAAGCTCCTGCCCCAGCTCATCGCGCCGGTCGCGGCGCTGCTGCTGGCCGCCGTGATCTCCTGGATCGCGCTCTCGCTCACCGGCAAGGACGCGGCCCAGGCCTTCAGCGACATGCTGGACTTCGGCACGCAGCCGGACTCGATCGTCGAGATCCTGAACAAGGCCAGCGAGTACTACATCGCCGCCGTCGCCGTGGCCATCGGCTTCAAGATGGGCCTGTTCAACATCGGCGTCGAGGGCCAGTCGAAGATCGGCGCGTTCATGGCCGGGGCCCTGGCCAGCGCCTCCTTCATGAGCTGGATGCCCGGCTCGCTGCGGATCGTGCTGATCATCGTGGTCGCGGCCATCGTCGGCGCGATCTGGGCCTCGATCGCCGCGCTGCTCAAGACCCAGCGCGGGGTCAGCGAGGTCATCTCCACGCTGATGCTCAACGCGATCGCCGGCCAGGTGGTGACCTGGCTGCTCAACGACCACTGGGGCGTGCAGCAGCCCGGCGCGCAGATCAAGACCACGGGCGTGCTGCCCGAGAGCTCCTGGATGCCCGGCCTGCCGATCGTCTCCGGCACCGACCAGAAGGTGCTGGGCTTCCTGGCCATCGCCGCGGTGCTCGGCGTCGTCTACTGGTTCACCATCAACCGCACCCGCTTCGGCTTCGACCTGCGGGCCACCGGCTACAACCCGTTCGCGGCCACGGCCAGCGGCGTGAGCGCCAAGAAGATGGTCATCACCGCGATGGTGATCTCGGGCGCCATCGGCGGCCTGGTCAACCTGCCGCGGATGCTCGGCGAGACGCACACCTACACCGAGGGCTTCGGCGGCATCGGCTTCACCGGCATCGCGGTCGCGCTGCTGGGCCGCAACCACCCGGTCGGCATGGCCCTGGGCGCGATCCTGTGGGGCTTCCTGGCCCGCTCCCAGCTCATCCTCGACCTCGACGGCATCCCGAAAGAGATCGTGGTGATCATGCAGGGCGTCGCCGTCCTGTCCGTGGTCGTCGCCTATGAGCTGGCCAACCGCATCGGCCGCCGCGCCCAGCAGAAGCGGGTCGGCGCCGCCACCGCGGCCCCGGTCGGCTCGGCCCCGCTGGCCACGGCATCGGAGGAGTCCAAGTGAGCACCGACGCGATGCTCTCCGCCGTCGCGGCGGGACCGGCCGCGCCCAAGCGGCGCCGCATGAGTACCTCCCGGATCCTGCTCATCATCGCCGGGACCCTGATCGGCCTGTCGCTGGTGCACCTGCTCACCGGGGCCGACGACGTCACCTCGCAGGGCGCCATCCAGGCCGCGCTGCAGGCCGCGGTGCCGATCGGGCTGGCCGGCCTCGGCGGTCTCTGGTCGGAGCGGGCCGGCGTGGTCAACATCGGCCTCGAGGGCCAGATGATCCTCGGCACCTGGTTCGGCGCCTGGGGCAGCCTCAACTACGGGCCCTGGGTCGGCCTGCTGATCGGCATCGCCGGCGGCGCGATCGGCGGCCTGCTGCACGCGCTGGCCACGGTGACGTTCGGGGTCGACCACATCATCTCCGGCGTGGCGATCACGCTGCTGGCGCCGGGCATCACGCGGTACCTCTCCTTCATCGTGTGGGGCAGCGGCGGCGCGACCCAGTCGCCCGCGCTCAAGCCCGACCAGACCGTGCCGCGGGTCTCGGTGCCGTTCGTCGACAAGCTCGCCGGGCTCGAGAAGCACCACTGGTTCCTGGTCAGCGACCTGGCGGGCGTGCTGCGCGGCCTGCTCGTGGACGTGTCGCTGGTGACGGTGCTCGCGGTGCTGCTGATCGTCGGGACCGGGCTGGTGCTGTGGCGCAGCCCGTTCGGCCTGCGCGTGCGCTCGGTCGGCGAGGACCCGCGGGCGGCCGAGAGCCTCGGCATCAACGTCTACAAGTACAAGTACTACGGCGTCGTCATCTCCGGCGCGATGGCCGGCCTCGGCGGCGTGTACCTGTCGACCGTCAGCTCGGTGATCTTCCGCGAGGGGCAGACGGGCGGCCGCGGCTACATCGGTCTCGCCGCGATGATCTTCGGCAACTGGCGGCCGGGCGGACTGGCGCTGGGCGCCTCGCTGTTCGGCTACACCGACGCGCTGCAGCTGCGCCGCGGCTCGGAGTCGGTGCACGCGCTGCTGATCCTCGTCGGGGCGCTGCTGCTGGCCCTGGCCGTGTGGGAGTTCGTGCGGCGCAACACCGTGGTCGGGGTGGCCGCGGGCGTGCTGGGCATCCTGTCGTACGTCATCTACTTCACCGTCGACAAGATCCCCACGGCGCTCGTGCAGGCCACGCCCTACATCACGGTGCTGGTGGTGCTGGCGCTGGCCGCGCAGCGACTACGGATGCCCGCGGCCGACGGCAAGACCTATCGCCGCGGCGGATGACCTTGGAGGACCTTGCCCAGGCACTATTGAGCCGTGAACTCTCTCGTGATTGATTGGGACGCGCTTCGGGGCGCGGCGGTTTCGGCCATGGAACGGGCGTACGCGCCGTACTCCAAGTTCCCGGTCGGCGCCGCCGCGCTGGTCGACGACGGCCGGGTCGTGGTCGGGTGCAACGTCGAGAACGCCTCCTACGGCCTCGGCCTGTGCGCCGAGTGCGGCCTGGTCTCGAGCCTGCAGGCCACCGGCGGCGGCCGGCTGCTCGCGCTGGCCTGCGTGGACGCCGAGGGCCGGCCGCTCATGCCGTGCGGGCGGTGCCGCCAGCTGCTCTGGGAGCACGGCGGGGCCACGCTGCTGATCGATCACGTGGGCGGGCCGCTGCCGATGTCGGCGCTGCTGCCGTACGCCTTCGACGACACCGACCTCGCCCGCGTCAACGAGCGCGAGGTGGATCTGGGCCCGACGGTCCCCGCCGCGCTCGCGCTGAAGGTCGGCAGCGGGACCGTCTTCGTGCACCCGGACGTCGCCGAGGGCCGGCAGGTCTGGACGTCGTACTGGGAACGTTCATCCGGCACCGGTGATGACGAGCCGACGGGCATCCTGGAAGAGGGCCCGATCTTCGCCACGGCCGCCGAGGCGGTCGACTGGGGCCGCATCCGCACCCCGCGCGTGGTCGTCGTCGACGCGCAGGGCACCGCGAGCTGGGCCGGGGACACCCCCCGCCCGGCCGGCATCGAACAGGACTGGAGCACGCGATGAGCTTCGCGGCCGTGGACGTCATCCGCGCCAAGCGCGACAAGGGCGTGCTGAGCGACGAGCAGATCGACTGGGTCGTCGCGGCCTACACCCGCGGCGAGGTCGCCGACGAGCAGATGTCGGCGCTGGCGATGGCGATCCTGCTCAACGGCATGACGCCGGGGGAGATCGCCCGCTGGACCGCGGCGATGATCGCCTCCGGGGAGCGGCTGGACCTGTCCAAGGTCGGCCGGCCGACCGTCGACAAGCACTCCACCGGCGGGGTCGGCGACAAGATCACGCTGCCGCTGACGCCGCTCGTGGCCGCGTGCGGGGCGGCGGTGCCGCAGCTGTCCGGCCGCGGCCTCGGCCACACCGGCGGGACGCTGGACAAGCTGGAGGCGATCCGCGGCTTCGGCACCAGGCTCTCCAACGAGGAGTTCACCGAGCAGCTGCGCACGGTCGGCGCCGCGATCTGCGCCGCGGGCGAGGGTCTGGCCCCGGCCGACCGCAAGCTCTACGCGCTGCGGGACGTCACCGGCACGGTCGAGGCCATCCCGCTCATCGCGAGCTCGATCATGAGCAAGAAGATCGCCGAGGGCACGTCGGCGCTCATCCTCGACGTGAAGTTCGGCTCCGGCGCGTTCATGCGCGAGGTCGCCGACGCCCGCGAGCTGGCCCGCACCATGGTGGAGCTGGGCAAGGCGCACGGCGTGACCACCGTGGCGCTGCTGACCGACATGGAGGTGCCGCTCGGCCGGGCCGTCGGGCACTCCGTCGAGGTCGAGGAGTCGCTGGAGGTGCTGGCCGGCGGCGGGCCGCAGGACGTCGTCGCGCTCACCCTGGCCCTGGCCCGGGAGATGCTCGACGCGGTCGGGCTCGGCGACGCCGACCCGCAGGACGCGATCGCCGACGGCCGCGCGATGGACTCGTGGCGGGCCCTGGTGCGCGCGCAGGGCGGCGACCCGGACGCCCCGCTGCCGGTGGCGAACGAGGTGGAGACGATCACCGCGGCGGCGGACGGGTTCGTGTCGGGGCTGGACGCGTACGCGGTCGGCGTGGCCGCGTGGCGCCTCGGGGCCGGCCGTGCCCGCAAGGAGGACCCGGTCAGCAAGTCGGCCGGCATCATCCTGCACCGCAAGCCGGGCGAGCCGGTGCACGCCGGCGACGTGCTCATGGAGCTGCGGGCCGAGGACGCCGCGAAGCTGCCGGCGGCGCTGGAGCTGGCCCGCGGGGCGATCACCCTCGCGGATGCGCCCCCGGCCAAGCGGCCCCTCATTCTCGACCGGATCTCCTGATGCGAAGTCTGGCCGAACGGACGGTTATGCGGACGGTTATTGTGCGCGGGTGACCACGACGGCGCCGGATCCGCAGCGGGTGCGGGAGGCGAGCCTCGAGGAGCTGCACCGCCTGCGGCTCCCCCTTCCCCCGCCCGACTTCCCGCTGGTCTGGGAGCCGGGGGACCATATCGAGCTGCGCCCCGGGCCGGAGATCGAGGCCCGGGCCGCATGCCTGAACGTGGTGCTCGCCCGGGCCTGGGGCATGCCGCCCGAGCTTGGCGTGCAGTGGCTGGCCGAGGCGCGGCTGATCGACCGGCTCACCCCGCCGGAGTGGCGGTTCGTGGCCGACGGCGACGGCGACGAGCGCGCGTTCGCCCTGCACGTGGAGGCCATCTTCGCCCTGGCGTGGCTGCTGGGCATCGCGATGGACCTCGACCCGCTGCGGGGCGCCGCCGACGGGCTCATGGAGCGGCTGCCCGGCCTGGCCCAGGGGGAGAGCTTCGCGGCCTGGCGCCGGCGCACGCTGGCCGCCCCGCGCCCGGTCGCCGACGCGGCCCGCCAGCTCGACCTGTATTACTGCCTGGACTGGTCGCTGCGGGAGTGCGCGCTGCGGCGCCTGCCCCTGCCCGGGCAGGTCGACGCGGGGGCGGCGGGGCAGCGGCGGTGGGCGCTGGAGTGGGCGGTGGTCTTCACCGGGCCATATCACGGGGCGGCGCCGAGCTGGGAACAGGTCGATCTCAGTACATAACAGCCCATGACTCGGGTCCGCGGGGGTGCGGACCGTCGCTCCCGCCAGACACCGCTCGGCGCTGGCGCGCCGTCGCTGCCAGGTCCGCCGCTGGTCACCGCGATCCAGCTTCAGTCCTTCGGGTGCGGGCGTGGGCGCCACACGGTGAGGTCGACGTCGAGGGTGGCGGAAATCGGCTCCGGCATCTCCTCCAGGGCCGCGCGGATCTTGTCCGGGTCGGTGTGCCACGCGCTCGGACCCATCCCGACCAGGGCGAAGGCGTCGGCGCGGCCGAGGGCGAGCGGGGTCCGGACCCGCCGGGCCTCGCTGCGGCCGAACCAGGGGTCGAGGCTGCGGTGCAGGCGCTCGCCCTTGGCCGGGTCGACGCGGATCAGGCCGAGCGCGTCGACGAGCTCGGCCAGGTGAGCGGCGGCCGGGGTGGCCACCACCAGGGCGCCGTCCGGGTGCAGGACGCGCGCGAACTCGGCCCCGGAGCGGGGCGCGAAGACGTCGAGGATGACCGCGGCGGCGTGGTCGGCGACGGGCAGGCCCTGCCAGATGTCGGCGCGGACGGCCCCGATGCGTTCGCCGGCCCGGGCGGCGCGGCGCAGGGCGGGCTTGGAGGTGTCGATCGCGAGCCCGTCGCGCCCGTCGGCGGTCGCGGCGGCGAGGTAATGGGCCGTACCGGCGCCGACCTCCACCACCAGGCCCGGCCGTTCGCGCCCGGCCAGCTCGGCCACGGCCGCGCTCAGGGCGCCGAAGTGGCCGGCGGCGAGCAGGGCCTCCCGGGCCGCGACCATCTCGGCCGTGTCGCCGGTGGGGGCGGGGCGGCCGGCGGTCAGATCGACGTACCCCTGCCGGGCGACGTCGAAGGAGTGCCCCTGCGGGCATCGCAGCGCCCGGTCGCCGGGGGAGAACGGGGCACGGCACACGGGACAGCGCAGATGTGTGATGAGAGCGGGTCGCACCCTACTAGTGTCGTTGCATGGCTTCACTGGCTGTACCAACCATCGACGAGATCCGTCGCGCGCCCAAGGCCCTGCTCCACGACCACCTCGACGGGGGCCTGCGCCCCGCCACGATCCTGGACCTCGCGGCCGAGATCGGCCACGAGCTGCCGGCCGCCACCCCCGACGGGCTGGGGGAGTGGTTCGTCGCCGCCGCGGACTCGGGTTCGCTGGAGCGGTACCTCACCACCTTCGCCCACACCGTCGCGGTGATGCAGACCGCGGACGCGCTGCACCGGGTCGCCCGCGAGTGCGCGCTGGACCTG
This sequence comes from Dactylosporangium sp. NPDC000244, assembly GCF_040300725.1. Lineage (NCBI taxonomy): Bacteria > Bacillati > Actinomycetota > Actinomycetes > Micromonosporales > Micromonosporaceae > Dactylosporangium > Dactylosporangium sp. NPDC000244. The sequence goes on along the minus strand of NZ_JBEPEH010000007.1, from coordinate 303,551 downwards.
GCCGCCGACGGGGTGGTCTACGCCGAGGTCCGCTTCGCCCCCGAGCAGCACCTGGAGGCCGGGCTCACCCTGCCCGAGGTCGTCGAGGCGGTGCTGGACGGGTTCCGGACCGGCTCGGCCGAGGCGGCCGAGGCGGGCCGCCCGATCCGGGTCGGCACCCTGCTCACCGCGATGCGGCACGCGGCGCGCTCGATGGAGATCGCGGAGCTCTCCATCCGGTACCGTGACGCCGGCGTCGTCGGCTTCGACATCGCGGGCGCCGAGGCCGGCTTCCCGCCCACCCGGCACCTCGACGCCTTTGAATACCTCCAGCGCGAGAACTCACATTTCACCATTCACGCCGGTGAGGCGTTCGGCCTGCCCTCGATCTGGCAGGCGCTGCAGTGGTGCGGCGCGGACCGGCTCGGGCACGGCGTGCGCATCGTCGACGACATCGCACACGACGACGACCAGAGCACCACGCTGGGGCGGCTGGCCGCGTACGTGCGGGACAAGCGCATCCCGCTCGAGCTGTGCCCCTCGTCCAACGTGCAGACCGGCGCGGCCGCCTCGATCCGCGAGCACCCGATCGGGCTGCTGCGCGACCTGCGGTTCCGCGTTACCGTCAACACGGACAACCGGCTCATGAGCGGCACCAGCATGTCGCGCGAGATGGCGCTGCTGGTGGAGGCGTTCGGCTACGGCTGGTCGGAATTGCAATGGTTCACGGTGAATGCGATGAAGAGTGCCTTCATTCCGTTCGATGAGCGCCTCGCGCTGATCAATGACGTCATCAAGCCGGCGTACGCGAAGCTGCTGTGATGTCCGCATTTGTCACCGGTGATCATCCGGCTGTAGTCCAACCTTCTTCGCAAGTTTCGATTAAACGGACATATCCGTAAAATTCGCACATAAGTCACAGCGGTAGACCTGGGCTTTCTTCTTGGCACGGGACATGGTGGAATCTCGGAGGTCTGGCCCAGTAGGGTCGGCCGGTCGCGGGTGCCTGCTGTTCCACAAGGCGCCGGTTCGGAGGGCGGTGAAGTGAGCAAACGGCCATCGACGCAAGAGCCGGTCTCGTCGCGTCTGCGTTTCCCGATCGGCCGGCTCCGGGACCTGCCGATCTGGTCGAAGCTCGGCCTCATCATGATCGTCCCGATCATCGCGACGATCGTGGTCGGCACCAACGGTCTCGTCGGCAACATCGGCGACGCGAACGACGCCGATCGGGCCCGCACCCTCTCCGGGCTGTCCGCCCAGGCCTCCGCCCTCGTGCACGAGCTGCAGAACGAGCGCGCGAACGCGACGATGCTGCTCGGCCAGCTCAACACCGACGCGGCCGTCGAGGCCCGCAGCGTCTTCGAGCGGCAGACCCAGAAGACCGAGGACGCGAGCCGGGACTACCAGCTGACCCGCTCCGGCCTGGCCGACCCGCCCGCGGACTTCCGCAAGCAGCTCGCCTCGATCGACACACAGCTGCAGGACCTGCCCGGCATGCGCAAGCAGATCACCGAGGGCAGCAAGGACATCCTGGCCAGCACCGTCGTGGCGCGGTACAAGTCGCTGATCGACGACCTGCTCAGCATCCGCGACAGCTCGGCCGAGCTGTCGAACAACCCGTCGCTGGGCGCCGACATGCGCGCCGCGGCCGCCATCTCGGAGATGAAGGAGCAGGTGGCCCTGGAACGGGTCGTCGGCATCCGGGCGCTCACGACGAAGGCGTTCACGCCGCAGCTGCGCAAGGAGTTCCAGGCCGCCCTGACCGGCCAGGAGCAGGCGGAGGAGCAGTTCCGCACCAACTCCCAGCCCTGGCACCGCGACGTGTTCGACAAGAAGCGCTCCGGCTCGGACCTCAAAGAGGCCGCCACCTTCGAGGGCATCCTCGGCCCGCTGACCACGGAGCAGCTGCCCGCCGAGGTCAACTTCACGGCCGCCGCGTGGGACAACGCCATGATCAACAAGGCGAACCTGCTGCGCGGCATCGAGATCGAGTTCGACGACCACAACATCGACAGCGCCACCGCGGCCCGCAACGACCTCCAGCGCCGGGTGCTCGTCACCGCCGGCGCGCTGCTGGGCATGCTGCTGCTGGCGATCCTCTTCGCCTGGATCGTGGCCCGGTCGATGGCCCGCTCGCTGCGCGAGCTGCGCCACGGCGCGCTCACGGTCGCGCAGTTCGGCCTGCCCCAGGCGGTGCAGCGGCTGCGGGACCCCTCGCTGGCCACCCAGATGTCGCCGCACCAGCTGGCCCTGCAGATCGCCGAGCCGCTGCCGATCCGCAGCCGCGACGAGTTCGGCCAGGTGGCCGAGGCGTTCAACGCGGTGCACCTCGAGGCCGTGCGCACCGCGGCCGAGCAGGCCGCCCTGCGGGCCAGCGTCGCGACCATGTTCGTCAACCTCGCCCGCCGCTCCCAGATCCTGGTCGACCGGCTCATCGGTCACCTGGACCGGCTGGAGCGCGGCGAAGAGGACCCGGACCGGTTGGCCGAGCTCTTCCAGCTCGACCACCTGGCCACCCGGATGCGCCGTAACGACGAGAACCTCCTGGTCCTCGCGGGCGCCGACTCCACGCGCATCCAGCGCGAGCCGGCCCCGCTGATGGACGTGCTGCGCGCCGCGCAGTCCGAGGTCGAGCACTACACGCGCATCGAGTTCGGCATGATCGACCGCGACATCGAGATCGCGGCGCACTCGGTCAACGACATGGTCCACCTGGTCGCCGAGCTGCTGGACAACGCGACCGCGTTCTCCCCGCCGGACTCGGCCGTCATCGTCGAGGCCCGCCGCGTCGGCGACCGCGCCGTGCTGCTGGTCGAGGACCACGGCATCGGCATCTCGCCCGAGCAGCTCGCCGAGCTCAACGACCGGCTCGCCAATCCGCCGATGGTCGACGTGGCCGTCTCCCGGATGATGGGCCTCGTCGTGGTCGCCCGGCTGGCGGCCCGGCACGGGGTCAAGGTCGAGCTGCGGGCGGCGCGCGAGCGCGGCACCATCGCCGACATGACGCTGCCGGCCGGCGTGCTCGTGCCGCGGGCGCTGTCCGGGCGCGCCGCCGCCGGGATGCCGACCGCCGGCATGCCCGCCGTCGGCCCCAACGACGTCGTGCAGGCCCGGCCGATCCCGTCGACCCCCGCGCCGCGCTCCCCGCTCGCCTCGCCGCTGGCGCTGGAGAGCGGCCCGACGCCTGGCGGTTTCGGCGGCGGCTTCGCGGGCGCCGGCACCGGCCCCTCCGGCGGCAACGGCGGCGGCCCGCGCTTCGGCACCCTGACCAGCAGCGGCCTCTTCAGCGGCGACCGGCCCGAGCGCAACGGCGCGGGCGGCCCCGGCACCGGGGAGCGCCCGACCGTCAACGGCTTCGCCAACGGCGCCCCGCCGCGCCCGGCCCCGCCCGCGCCCCCGGCCCGCCCGACGCTCCCGCCCTCGGGCGGCGACACCGGCGGCTTCCGGCGCGGCGACACCGACGGCAGCGGCTTCCGCCGGGGCGACACCGACGGCGGCGGCTTCCGCCGGGGCGACACGGGCGGCTTCCGGCGCGACGGCGCCGGCTTCGGCGGCCGCGACCCCGAGCGCGACACCGGCGGCCTGAGCCGCAACGGCTTCGGCGCGGACCGCCCGGCCGAGCGCAACGGCGGCCGCAACCTGCCGGCCTGGTCCGACCTCACCGGCGTCGGCGACGTCGGCGGCGAGGAGGCCTACCGGCGCGACCGCTCCGACGCGCCCGGCGGCCCGGACGGGCTCAACCCGCTGCCCCAGCGTCGCGCCAACGAGGCGTGGCCGACCGAGGGTGAGGTGACCGACGCCGAGGAGGTGGGCGGCCCGATCCCGCGGCAGCGGCCCGGCTTCGGCGGCGGGCAGTTCGACGGCGATCCCGCGTTCGGCGGCGCCCCCGCGACGCAGAACGGGTTCTCCACCCCGCCGGCCGCCCCGCCGCCGGCGCCATCGCCGTGGCCCGCGGCCGAGCCCGAGCCGCCGCTGCGGACCGCGGCCGAGGCCTACGCCCCGGTCGACATGACCGCGGAGATTCCGCGCGTCCGGCTCGACTGGGACCCGGCGCCGAACGAGACCGAAGCCCAAGACTCCCGGCAGCGCTTCGTCGACGAGACGATGGAGCTGCCGATCTTCCGGGAGCTGGAGTCCGCCTGGTTCACGACCACGCGCCAGCCCCTGGGAGACCCGACGCCCCAGGCGCCCGCCGCGGCCCCCGCTCCGGCTCCGGCCGCGGCTCAGCCGCCCACGTCCGGCCCCCGGCCGGTCGAGGTCACGTACAGTGAGGCGCCCTCCCCATACGTCCCGCCGCAGCGATTTGAAACCCGCACTCCGGGTGAACCTTCGCGAGGTTCGGCCGACCGGGCGTCGAGCGGTTCGACAGTAAACTGGCACACTGCGGCAGACGAAGGATGGCAAGCGGCAGCGGCAATCGCCGAGGCGCAGGAATTTGCGACGACCGACATGGGTTTGCCCAAGCGCGTGCCGATGTCGCAGCTGGTTCCGGGTGGCGTTGAGAAGAACACCACCGTTGCGCACAAGCGGACGCCGGAGTCCGTGCGCGGTCTGTTGTCGGCGTATCACCGAGGCGTTCAGCGCGGCCGCACGCGGTCCGACGACTCGACAACCCCGGAGCCGACTTCGGCCGGGCCTCAAAACTCGCAGGCTGGCAAGGAGCACGAGGCATGACATCTACGCAGGATCTCGGTTGGCTGCTAGCCAACTTCGCGGACCGAGTGCCGGGGGTCGCCCACGCGGTCGCCGTCTCGGCGGACGGTCTGCTGTTGGCTGCTTCTCGCGACCTGCCCCGCGACCGTGGCGATCAGCTCGCCGCGATCGCGTCCGGTCTGGTGAGCCTGACCCAGGGTGCGTCCCGCTGCTTCGAGGGCGGGGCCGTGCTGCAGACTGTGGTCGAAATGGACAATGGCTTTCTGTTCCTCATGTCGATCTCCGACGGTTCGTCGTTCGCGGTCCTCGCGGCCCGCGCCTGCGACGTCGGCCAGGTCGGCTACGAAATGGCATTGCTGGTCGACCGGGTCGGTGACGCTCTCACGCCACCGCCTCGCCCCACGGCCTCGATGCTCGGCTGAAGCTGAACTGAACTCGGTGACAGAGCAATATCCATTAGTGGCAACAACATACTCATTGGCTGCTTACGAGGCCCGACGAGTGAGGAGGTGAACGGCGAACATGGCCGAACGCGATGAGCCAACGGGCGCGTTGGTAAGGCCGTACGCCGTCACCCGAGGTCGCACCCGGCCCAAGCTGGAGATTGCGATCGAGGCGCTGGTCGAGACCACCGTGCGTGGCCGGGCGGCCAATACCAGGCCGGGTGGTGCTCACGGCCAGGAGCAGCAATACATTTCAACGCTTTGCGACGGGCGCCTGCAGTCTCTCGCCGAGATCGCGGCGCGCATGCAGCTTCCGCTGGGTGTCGCCCGCGTCATCGTGGCGGACATGGCTGCCGACGGACTGGTCGCGGTGTACGAGCCGACCTCGCTCGACGATAACGAGTCGGTGGGCACAGAACTGCTTGAGAGGGTGCTGAGTGGACTTCGGAGGCTCTGACGTGGCGCACCGCCCAGGGCGGGTCACGTCAGCGAAGATCGTCATCGCCGGCGGTTTCGGCGTGGGCAAGACCACACTGGTCGGCTCGGTCTCGGAGATCACGCCGCTGACCACCGAGGCCATCATGACCTCCGCCGGTGTCGGTGTGGATGACACCCGCAATGTGCCCGGCAAGACGACGACCACGGTCGCGATGGACTTCGGTCGTATCTCGATCGACCGGGACCTGATCCTGTACCTGTTCGGCACCCCGGGCCAGACCCGCTTCTGGTTCATGTGGGACGAGCTCGTGCGGGGCGCCATCGGGGCGGTCGTGATGGTGGACACCCGGCGTCTGGCCGACTGTTTCGCCGCGATCGACTTCTTCGAGCACCGGCGGCTGCCGTACCTGGTGGCCATCAACTGCTTCGACGGCGTGCAGTACCACAACGCCGACGACGTGCGGGAGGCGCTCGCGATCTCGAGCGACATTCCCGTGGTGTCGTGCGACGCTCGCTCCCGCGAGTCGACCAAGAACGTGCTCATCTCGCTCGTCGAGTACGTGCTGTCGATGCGCCGGACCCGGGCGACCACGCCGGCGTAACACCCCGCAACACCCCACTCAGCCGTGGACGCGCACCGAGCACCCGTGAGGGTCGCCCGGTGCGCGTTTGCGTTGGCGGACTTCACGCTGCGTACTGTTCCGAGTGCGGAACGCGCACGTTTCCGTTCTCCGGCCCGCTGGGCGATTCGTACCCCGTTCGGTGCACTCTCGGGGTGCCCCGGCCCGACCCGAGGCCCTGACGGCGCGCACAGGCCGTCTGCACGGGCATTCGCGCGGTCATCCTCCGCCACATCCGCACGGTCGCCGGCCCCGGGACGCGACAGCGAGGGCCGCCCCCGAGATCGGGAGCGGCCCTCGACGCGCTGTGCGGTGCGGTGCCGGCTAGCGGCGGGCGGAGCGGTACTCGTACTCCCGCTCCTGGTAGTCCCGGCTCGCCTCGCGGCTGAAGTCCCAGCCGCCCGCCGACTCGCGCCCCGGCCGGCCGCCGACCGCGAAGCCGCCGACCTCCTGGCCCCGGCGCCAGCCGCGGAAGTAGCCCGTCGTGTGCGCCGCGATCTGGGCGGCGTCGCGCACGATGCGCAGCGGCCGCTCCGGGTTGTTCACCGGGGCGCCCGGCACCAGGTTCTGCTGCGGCACGCGGCGCGGAAGGCCGGAGTGGGTCTCGTCGCCGATCTCCGGCGCGGCGGCCCGCTGGGCCGCCTGCCACGCCTGGTCGTTCGAGTTCTCCCAGCTCGGGGTCGCGCGCGGGGCCGCGGTCTCGCCGGTGGACTCGGCGTCCGCGTCCCAGTCGGTGAACCAGGCCGAGCGGGCGGCCGCGAAGATCAGCAGGTCGCCGTCGCCCTCGTCGGCCGGCTTGGCGGCCTCGCGGTCGGCGGCCTGGGCGCGGCGGCTGCGGCCGGCACCGGTGCTGCGTGCGGTCGCGCGCTCCGCCGGGCGGTCCGAGTCGACCAGGCGCAGGGCCGGGGGCTCGAACGGGAACTCGCCGCTGTACTCCCCGCTGAGCTCGTCCGGGTAGCCGGCCTTGAGCGCCGGGTCGGCCACCGGGGCCGGCTCGACGAGGCGCAGGCCCGCGGGCTCGAGCGGCAGCTCACCCGTCTGCCACGGCGGGGGCACGCGGCCCTCTCGCTGGCGGGGCAGCTCGACGTGGCGCTCGGCCGGCGCCGGCCGGGACCGCTCGCTGCGCGGGATCTCGGTGCGCGCCCGCTCGGAGCGGGGAATCTCGGTGCGGGGAATCTCGGTGCGGGGAATCTCCGCGCGGGGGGTCTCGGCGCGGGGGGCTTCGGTGCGCGCCCGCTCGGACCGCGGGATCTCCGTGCGCGAGGAGCGCGGGATCTCGGTGCGGGCCCGCTCGCTGCGCGCCGGCTGCTCGTCGTCCAGGCCGCGGTCGGCGTGGCGGGAGGCGGCACGGGTCGTCTGCGCGGCCTCCTGCTCGGCCCGGTCGCGCTCGGCGCGCCGCTCGGCCCGGGACAGCCCGGCGGAGGCGGCCGCCGCCGCGGACTCGGCCCGGGACCGGGTGGAGCGCTCGCCGTTGAGGGGCGGGAACTCGCCGGAGCCGAACGAGGACAGCGCGTCCGCCGCCGAGCCGCGCGAGGCCGGGGCCTCGGAGCCGCGGCGCGGGGGCAGGGCCGACTTGGCCGTGGCCTCGAGCGTCGCGTCCAGCGCCGAGAAGTCCGGCGGCTGCGGGATGTCGCTGAGCTTCGGCAGGCTGCTCAGCTCCGAGGGGGAGGCGAGCGGGTCGGCGCCGAACTTGTAGGCCGCGGCCGAGGTCTCCGTGGTGGGCGTGTCCGACGCGCCGAGCGGCCAGCGGGAGGACGCGGCGCTCGCGGTGCCGAGCGTCGGCGGCTCACCCAGCGCGGCGAGGTCGCTCAGGCGCGGGCCGCCGTCGAGGCCGCCGCCCGAGGTGGGCGCGGCCGGGGACGAGACCGAGGCGGCCGGCGGCGCGGAGGACGGGCCGGAGAGCGGGTCGTAGCCGTAGGAGTCGAAGCGCGGCAGCTCGTGCGGCTCGGATCCGCCGATCAGCGGGGCGATGCCCGGCGGCGGGGGCGGCATGAGCGACGTGAACTGCGGCTCGCTGGACGATGACGTCGGCTGCGGCGGGATCACCGGGGTCGGCGCGACCGGCGGCGGCGCGACCGGGGCCGGGGCCACCGGCAGCGGCGCGACGGGCCTCGGCTGCGGCGGTGCGGGCTGCAGCGGGACCGGGATCGACTGCATCGAGGCCGGGGTCGGCGCCTGCGGCTGGTAGGTCGGGGGCACGGGCGGCGCGGGCGCGTACATCGGCGTCGGCGCCTGGTAGGCGGCCGGCTGGTACGGCGGCGGGGCCGGCGTGTATCCGGGCGGCGTCGAGGTGACCGGCGGCGCGGAGGTGACACCGTAGGCCGGCGGGGCCGAGGGCACCGACCCGTAGACCGGCGGCGCAGACGGAACCGAACCGTAGACCGGCGGCGCGGACGGCACCGACCCGTAGGCGGGCGGGGCCGAGGGCACGTAGCCGGGCGGCGTCGAGACGACCGGCGGCGTGGAGAGCACGGCCGGCGGTCCGGACACGACGGCGGGCGCGGAGCCGATGGTCGCCGGAGGCGCCGACACGACGGGCGGCTGGGCCTGGGTCGGCATGGTCGGCGCGTTCTGGGCGCGGCGGCGGCCGCCGGCGGCGCGGGAGGCCGAGGACTCCTCGGTCCGGGCCACCTCGGCGGCGCGGGCGGCCTCGGCGGCCCGGGTCGCGGCGCGGGAGCGGGTCGGCTGGGCCTCGCTCGCGGCGGCGGCCGGCCGGGCGTTGGAGGCGACGGCGGCGGCCCGGGAGCGCGACGGCGCGTCGTGGGCGGCGGCCGGGCGCAGCGGGGTCGCGGGGGTCAGCGGGCCGGTCGGCGCGCCGAGCGGGGCGCCCTGGTTCAGGGCGGCGGCCGGGCTGAGCGGCGTGGCCGGGCGCTGCCGGTTGGGCAGCGTGCGCTGGGCGGACGGGCTCATCTTGTCGGCGAGCACCGCGACGAGCGCGGCGGCCGCGGCGTCGCCGGCCCGCACGGCCGCGACGGACTGGCGGATGGTCTCGGCGACCGCGGTGGTCACGGCCCGGTTGACGCCGGTGCGGCGCGGGGTCTCGGCGATCGCGACCCGCAGCGCGGTGATCGCCTCGCCCAGCGTGACGGCGTCGGCGACCCCGGCCGTGGCGAGCTCGGCGACGACCGCCTGGTCGCCCTTGCGGCCGGTGGCGCCGCCGCCGAGGATGCCCGGCTCGGGCAGCGCGTCGAGGATGGCCAGCGGGATCGACTCGGCCGGGTCCGGGTAGGCGCGCAGGGCCGCGGGGTAGAGCTCGCGGAGCACCTCGCGCAGCGTGGCCGCGGCGCTCTGCCGGCCGGAGACGACGGCGGCGTGCGCGGCGAGGACCGGCTTGAGCGGGAGCATGTCGCGCGGCGGGCTCTGGCCGACCGCGGAGAGGACACCGGCCTGCAGCGCCCGGGCGAGCCCGACCGCGCGGCGCTCGGCGGCGTTGGACTGGATCTCCTCCGGCGACTCGTCGTCGGCGAAGCGCTCGGCGTAGTCGTCGGCCGAGTCGTCGTCGGTGAACGCGAGGTTGCGGCCGGCCGCGGTGAGCAGCTGGGTGACGACGTGGTCGTCGCTCTCGGCCGCGACCGCCACGGCGGAGGTGCCGCCGGAGCGCTGCGCCAGCAGAGCGCTGAGCTCGGCGTAGCCGCCGGCGTCGTCGCTCACTTCGCAGATGTCGATGAGTCGGCCGGCGTCGTCGACGACCGCGACGGTCAACCAGATGTCGGAACCCGACTGCGGCTCGGCGGGGTCAGCCGACGCCAGACCGCAGTACACCCGAACGAGCGCCACCGCGTCGTCCTCCTCTCGGGACATCAGTTGAGCTTTCGTCACGTCGGCGGGGACTGTCCCGGCGCCCCGCCGTCGTGTTGCCGCAGGTCAAACTGAACGACCTCTAGTGAACAGGTTGACGGCCGGTGACGCGATCAGCCGAAACGGCTGAATGCCCCAGTGGCTGATCGTCGTGCACCGTCGCCACCCGTCCGGCTAGGAGCCGGGTCGGGCCCGCCGTGCCAAAATGCTCACGGCTTAGATCCTGTCGGTCACAAATCAATCACGCCAGTCCACGGCGGCAGAAATTTTGCCGATAATCGTCCGCCAGCCGAGGGCCGCCTGTTGTGCCCCGATTTTCTTGAGCCGGCGCTTGGCGAAGAAGCCGCCCATGCCGCCCGCCGCCGCAGCTCGCAGGCCCTCGTCGAGGTCGTCGAGCGGGGAGCCTGGGGACAGCGCCGTGCGGACCGGCTCGAGCCGCAGGGCGTAAGCAAGGTCACGTGCCGCCTCGCCCGCGGCGAGGAGCAGATCGGTGTCCCAGGCGTCCTGGCCGCCGCGGAGGTTCTCCACCACGAGGTCGAGCTCGTAGTGGTTCTCGTCGGTGGGCACGACCGCCGCGACCGTGATGCGCTTGCGCAGGCTCTCCCAGGTGTCGAGCTGGGTGAGGTCGTGCTCGGCGTCGCTCTTGACGAACTCGACCAGGCCCTCGACGGAGCGGAAGAGCAGCAGCTTGCCGCGGTGGGAGAGGAACGCCGGAACCTCCTCGGGCTCCTCCTCTTCCTCTTCCTCTTCGTCCTCGTCGTCCTCCGCCTCGGCGTCCTCGTCGTCGGTGTCGGCCGGCTTGTCCGAGTCCTTGTCGAGCTCCGCGGCCTCGTCGGATTCGTCAGATTCGTCGGAATCCGCGTCATCCTTCTTCGCCGGCTTCTTCCGGGACTTCGCGGATGAAGCTTCCACGGCGGCCGGCTCGGGCTCCTCGTCCTCGAACAGCTCCGCGTTCTCGAGGATGACGACGCGATCGTCCTCCTCGTCCTCCGCCGGGCGCCGGTGGAGGATCGCGAAGTCGTCCTCCTCCTCGTCGACCTCGGTCGGGGTCAGCTCGGTGTTGAGCCGGTAGGCCCGCAGCGTGAAGCCGACGCCCTTGAGCAGCGCGATCTCGACGGGCTCGATGCGCACGTCGTTCCACATCGCGTCGGCCTGGGCCGAGCGCTCGCGGCCGCCCTCCTCCTCGTCGAAGTCGGCGTCGTCCTCGGCGTCGGCGTCGTCCTCGATGTCGCCGTCCTCGACGGCATCGTCGTCGATCTCAGTGTCGGCCAGGGCATCGACGTCGGCGTCGGCGTCGGCCGAGGCTTCCTCGATGTCCTCCTCCACCGGCTCGGGCTTGGCCGGACGCGAGGATGCGGGCCGGGAAGACCGGGAAGACTGGCGGGCCACTGTGACCTCCGTAGTCGGGCTCGGCGTGCGGGCACACCAGGGCGTGTGTGGCCTCGCGCACAAAACACCCTAGTGTGCACCGTCTGTGGCGGTCAGACCCCCTTGGGGTGCCAGACCGTCTTGATCTCCAGCAGCGAGACCATGCGGGAAACGCCGGGGTCGGCGCCCCAGTCCGGAGTGCTCGGCCGAATCACCCGCTTCAGGTTCTCCGCCGCGGCCGCCTCCAACTCCCTCGCCAATGTGGCGTCCGTCACACCAGTGAGATCGATGGCGTTCACGTCCATGTGCGCGGCGAGCCAGGGCGCCATCTCCGCGACCGAGCCCGTCAGCAGGTTGACCACGCCGCCGGGCAGGTCGGAGGTGGCGAGCACCTCGGCCAGGGTCACGGCCGGCAGGGGCCGGTCGGGCGCGGCGAGCACGACGACCGTGTTGCCGGTCACGATCGCGGGCGCGATCACGCTCACCAGCCCGAGTAGCGACGAGTCGGCCGGCGCGACGATCCCGACGACGCCGGTCGGCTCCGGGGCGGAGAGGTTGAAGTAGGGTCCCGCGACCGGGTTGGCCCCGCCGTGCACCTGGGCGATCTTGTCGGCCCAGCCCGCGTACCAGACCCAGCGGTCGATGGCGGCGTCGACGAGGGAAGCGGCGTCGTCCTCGAACTGCGCCACCTCCTCGGCGAACTGCGAGCGGCGACCCTCCAGCATCTCCGCGATCCGGTAGAGGATCTGCCCGCGGTTGTACGCGGTCGCCCCGGACCACTTGCCCACGGCCGCCCGGGCCGCCTTCACGGCGTCACGGACGTCCTTGCGGGAGCCGAGCGCGGCGTTGGCGAGGAACTCGCCCGAGGCCGACTGCACCTGGTAGGACCTCCCCGACTCGCTGCGGGGGAACGCGCCCCCGATGAACAGCTTGTACGTCTTGCGGACGGCCAGCCGGCCTTCAGTGCTCAAGGTAGGCCTCCAGCCCGTGCCGGCCGCCCTCGCGGCCGTAGCCCGACTCCTTGTACCCGCCGAAGGGCGAGGTGGGGTCGAACTTGTTGAACGTGTTGGCCCACACCACGCCGGCCCGGAGCCGGTCCGCGATCTGCAGGATGCGCGAGCCCTTCTCGGTCCAGACGCCGGCCGAGAGCCCGTACGGCGTGTTGTTGGCCTTCTCGACCGCCTCGTCCGGCGTGCGGAACGTCAGCACCGACAGCACCGGCCCGAAGATCTCCTCGCGGGCGATCCGGTGCGCCTGGGTGACCCCGGTGAAGATCGTCGGGGCGAACCAGAACCCGCGCTCGGGCAGCTCGCACGGGGCCGACCAGCGCTCGGCCCCCTCCTGCTCGCCGACCTGCGACAGCTCGCGGATGCGGGCCAGCTGGGCGGCGGAGTTGACCGCGCCGACGTCGGTGTTCTTGTCCAGCGGGTCGCCGACGCGCAGCAGCGCCATGCGGCGCTTGAGGGCGGCGAGGAAGTCCTCGGCGATCGACTCCTGCAGCAGCAGCCGCGAGCCCGCGCAGCACACGTGGCCCTGGTTGAAGAAGATGCCGTTGACCACGCCCTCGACCGCCTGGTCGACGGCCGCGTCGTCGAAGACGATGTTCGCGGCCTTCCCGCCCAGCTCGAGGGTCAGCCGCTTGTCCGTGCCGGCGACCGCCCGCGCGATCGCCCGCCCGACCTCGGTCGAGCCGGTGAAGGCGACCTTGTCGACGCCGGGGTGCTCGACCAGCAGCCGGCCGGTCTCGCCCGCCCCGGTGACGATGTTGACGACGCCCGGCGGCAGCTCGGCCTGGCGGCAGATGTCGGCGAAGAGCAGCGCAGTCAGCGGCGTGGTCTCGGCCGGCTTGAGCACGACCGTGTTGCCCGCGGCCAGCGCCGGGGCGATCTTCCAGGCGAGCATGAGCAGCGGGAAGTTCCACGGGATGACCTGGGCGGCGACGCCGAGCGGGCGCGGGTCGGGCCCGAAGCCGGCGTAGGGGAGCTTGTCGGCCCACCCGGCGTAGTAGAAGAAGTGCGCGGCGACCAGCGGGATGTCCACGTCCCGCGACTCGCGGATCGGCTTGCCGTTGTCCAGCGACTCCAGCACCGCCAGCTCGCGGCCGCGCTCCTGGATGATCCGGGCGATGCGGAAGAGGTACTTCGCCCGATCCCGCCCGGGCATCGGCCCCCACACGGTGTCGAAGGCGTGCCGGGCGGCGCTGACCGCGGCGTCGACGTCGGCCGCGTCGGCGCACGCGATCTCGGCGAGGGTCTCCTCGCTGGCCGGGTTGATCGACTTGAACGGCTCGCCCTTGCCGTCGACGAACTCGCCGCCGATGAACAGGCCGTAGGACGAGGCGATGTCGACGATGGCGCGCGATTCGGGCGCCGGGGCGTAGGAGAAGTCCATCGCTAGTCCAGGGTGAAGTAGTCGGGGCCGCTGTAGTGGCCGGTGGTGAGCTTGGTGCGCTGCATGAGCAGGTCGTTGAGCAGCGTGGAGGCGCCGAAACGGAACAGGTCCGGGTCGAGCCAGTCGGGCCCGGCGGTCTCGTTGACCATCACGAGGTACTTGATCGCGTCCTTGGCGGTCCGGATGCCCCCGGCCGGCTTGACGCCGATGACCCGCCCGGTCTCGGCCCGGAAATCGCGCACCGCCTCGAGCATGACCAGCGTCACCGGCATGGTCGCGGCGGGCTGCACCTTGCCGGTGGAGGTCTTGATGAAGTCGGCGCCGGCCAGCATCGCCAGCCAGGAGGCGCGCCGCACGTTGTCGAGCGTGGCCAGCTCCCCGGTCTCGAGGATGACCTTGAGGTGGGCGTCCCCGCAGGCCTCCTTGACCGCCGCGATCTCGTCGTGGACCTCGGCGTAGCGGCCGGACAGGAACGCGCCGCGGGAGATCACCATGTCGATCTCGTCGGCCCCGTCGGCGACCGCGGCCCGGGTGTCGGCCAGCTTGACCGCGAGCGGAGCCTGGCCGGAGGGGAACGCCGTGGCGACGCTGGCCAGGTGGACCTTCGAGCCGCGCAGGGCCTCCGCGGCGGTGGCGATCATGGCGGGGTACACGCAGATGGCAGCGGCGCTCGGGCAGCTCGCGTCGGCCGGGTCGGGGCGCATCGCCTTGGCGCACAGGGCGCGCACCTTGCCCGGCGTGTCCGAGCCCTCCAGCGTGGTGAGGTCGACCATCCGGATCGCCAGGTCGAGCGCCTGGGCCTTGGCCGTGGTCTTGATCGATCGGGTGCCCAGCATCGCGGCGCGTTGCTCGGCGCCGACCTGGTCGACTCCTGGCAGGCCGTGCAGGAAGGTCCGCAGCGCGCCTTGTGAACGCGGCGTGACCTCGGCGGTGAGGCTCATGGGGAAAATACTAGGCTCTCGCATCGTGGACGTACTCGTGGTGGATCACCCCCTGGCCAAGTCGCGGCTGACCGCGATGCGCGATGAGCGCACCGACAACGGCTCCTTCCGGGCCGCGCTGCACGAGCTCACGACGATGCTCGTGTACGAGGCGGCCCGCTCGTTCGCCACCGAGCAGTTCCCGGTCAAGACGCCGGTCGCGACGACCGAGGGCACCCGCCTGGCCAACCCGCCGCTGCTCGTGCCGGTGCTGCGGGCCGGGCTGGGCATGTCCGACGCCGCGCTGGCGCTGCTGCCGGAGTCGTCCATGGGGTTCGTGGGGCTGGCGCGCGACGAGCACACGTTCGAGCCGCGCGCCTACATGGAGTCACTGCCCCGCGACCTGTCCGGCATCCCGGTGCTGGTCCTCGACCCGATGCTGGCCACCGGCGGCTCCCTGGAGCACTGCGTGCGGCTGCTGGTCGACCGCGGTGCGACCGACATCACGGTGCTGTGCGTGCTCGCGGCCCCGGCCGGCATCGAGCGCCTGGCCAACTCCGGGCTGCCGATGCGCCTGGTCACCGCGGCGATCGACGAGCGGCTCAACGAGCACAAGTTCATCGTCCCGGGCCTGGGCGACGCGGGCGACCGGCAGTTCGGTGGCATGCCGCGCTTCGGCGATTCTTAAAGAATTGCTTAAGAAAGGTCGCCGTAACGAGGGATTACGGCGGCCGAGCCCTTGAACGGGTGAACGGGTCCGGCCTTACGGTTGCCCGCGATGAAATACCGGAAGAAGCTCCTGCTCGCGGCCACGATCCTGCTGGCCCTCGCCGGCTCCGGCGCGATTGCCTCGGCGACGCTGCAAGAGCCGGTGGCGGGGTTGCACGAGGCCGAAGCCCGTCAAGGGCTCCAGGCCCGCACGACGCCCACGGCCGAGAACAAGCAGCGCCGCTGTGTCGTCGACACCAAGCTCGTGCCGAGTTGCGGGCTGCTGTGGGGCGTCGCGCCCGGCGCGTTCACGGACCTCTCGTCCGGCCAGGCCCTGCGCAACTTCGAGAACACGACGGGCCGCCCGGCCGACATTCTGCACTCGTACCACCGCGGCGACGAGGTCTTCCCGACCGCCGACGAGATCGCCGCGGTACAGCAGCCGAGAAAACGCATCCTGTTCGCCAACTGGAAGGTCGCCTGGGACACGACCTGGGCGAACGTGGCCGCCGGCGACGAGGACGCGCGCATCGACAGGGCGGCCGCACGGTTTCGGGCGTTTCCCGGGATCATGTTCCTGGCGCTGCACCACGAGCCCGAGAACGACGTGCGCTCGGGCGGCGGGATGACGGCCGGCGACTATGCCGCGATGTTCCGCCACACCGTGCAGCGGCTGCGCGCCGACGGGGTGCGCAACGTCGTCTTCGTGCTCGTCTACATGGCCTACCAGCCGTGGTGCGAGAAGGACTGGTTCGCCGACCTGTACCCGGGCGACGACGTCGTGGACTGGATCGGCATGGACCCGTACCTGTTCGCCAAGCCCGGCGGCTACGGCTACGGCGACTTCTCGCACCTGGTCAACCACACGTCGAACCCGGCGGTCTGGCCCGGCTTCTACTCCTGGGTGACGAGGACGCACGGCACCAAGCCGCTCATGGTCGCGGAGTGGGGTGTCTACGAGCACACCGCCGACCCGGCCCAGAAGGCCTGGATCTTCTCGACCGTCGCCCAGCAGATCGGGAGGTTCCCGGCAATCCGGGCGCTGGTCTACTTCGACTCGCCGAACGCGCCGAAGGGCGACACGCGCCCGGACTCGTCCCAGCCCGCGCTGAGCGAGTTCCGCAAGCTGGCCGAGTCGCAGGTCTTCTCGGTCACGCTCTAGGCCGAGCGGTCGCTAGAGCCCTAGCGCCTCCGCTGTCTGAGTGCGCAGGGCGACGAGGGATGCGGCGGCCCGCTCCCGTGCCCCGGCGATGTCGCCGCCGGCGACGGGCTCGACGACCTCGAGATAGGCCTTCAGCTTCGGCTCGGTCCCGGACGGCCGGACCACGACCCGGGTGGTTCCGGCCCGCAGGATGAGCACATCGGACTCGGGCAGCCGGTCCTCGATCGAGGTCACCGGCACGTCGAGCAGCTCGACCGGCGGGCGGGAGCGGATGGTGGCCATCATCTCCGTGATCTCGGCGAGGTCCTCGACGCGGACCGAGAGCTGGTCGGTGGCGTGCACCCCGTGGCGCAGCGCCAGCTCGTCCAGCCGGTCGCCGAGCGTGCGCAGCTCCGCCTTGAGCCCGGCGGCGAGCTCGCAGACCAGCAGGGCGGCGGTGATGCCGTCCTTGTCGCGCACCAGCCCGGGGGCGACGCAGTAGCCGAGCGCCTCCTCGTAGCCGTAGACCAGATCGGCTCCGTCGTCGCCGGCCCGCACGATCCACTTGAAGCCGGTCAGCGTCTCGCCGTAGGGCAGCCCCCGGTCCGCGCACATGCGGGACAGCAGGCTGGAGGAGACGATGGTGGTCGCGTAGCGGCCGTGCACCCCGCGGCGCATGAGGTGGTCGGCGAGCAGCACCCCGACCTCGTCGCCGCGCAGCTGCCGCCACACCTCGCCGCTGCGGAAGGCGACCGCGCACCGGTCCGCGTCGGGGTCGTTGGCGATGGCGATGTCGGCGCCCTCCCGTGCGGCGAGCGCCAGCAGCAGGTCGGAGGCGCCGGGCTCCTCCGGGTTGGGGAAGGCCACGGTCGGGAAGTCGGGGTCGGGCTCGGCCTGCTCGGCGACGACGGACGGGGCCGGGTAGCCGGCCGCGGCGAGCGTGGCCTCGAAGACCTCGCGGCCGACGCCGTGCATGGGGGTGTAGGCCACGGCCAGGTCCCGCGGCACCTCCGGGTCGATCACCCCGACCGCGGCGTCGACGTATTCGCGCACGATCTGCTCGCCGAGCACCTCCCCGGGCAGGCCGAGCGGCACGTCGGCCAGCGGACCGACCTCGCGGATCGCGCGTTCGATCCCGGCGTCGGCGGGCGGGACGAGCTGGGCGCCGTCGTGGAGGTACACCTTGTAGCCGTTGTCCTGCGGCGGGTTGTGGCTCGCGGTGACCATCACCCCCGCCGCGGCACCGTGGCGGCGCACGGCGAAGGCGAGCAGCGGGGTCGGCAGGGGCCGGGGCATGAGCAGCGCCCGGCGCCCGGCACCGGTCGCGACCCGGGCGGTCTCCACGGCGAAGGCGTGCGAGCCGTGCCGGGCGTCGTAGCCGATGACCAGCGGCCGGTCGTCGGGCCCGGCGGCCTGGGCGGCGAGCCAGCGCACCAGCCCGGCGGCGGCGCCGCGCACGACCGCGAGGTTCATCCCGTTGGGCCCGGCCCGCAGCGGCCCGCGCAGGCCCGCGGTGCCGAAGCGCAACGGGCCGGCGAACCGGTCCGCCAGCTCGGTCTCGTCGTCGAGCAGGGCCCGCAGCTCGTCCTGGCTCGCCGGATCGGGATCGTCGGCGAGCCAGGCTTCAGCCGCGGAGCGGAGGGATGCGGTCATCTGCCTTTCATAACACGCGTCAGCCGCCGGTCGGCGGTGTCAGCTTGAAGGAGTTGACCATCGCGTCGAAGATCGCCTTGCTCTCGGCGAACCGGGCGTCGGGGACGGTCACGAAGAAGTGGTACGCCTTGCCGTTGGCCACGACGGCGTCCCAGAGGGCGTGGCGCAGGTGGTCACCGGAGCCGCAGGTGTACTCCAGCACCGCCGACGCCTGCCCGTCGAGCTTGGCGTCGGTGAGGTCGACCCGCGCATACGGGCTCTCGCAGCTGCCCGGCGTGGACTTGAGCCGGCTCTCGGCCGACTCCAGGAAGGCCCGCGGGGCGGCCGACGTCTTGTCGATGTTGACCCGGATGCGCCGGTTGGCGTCGGCCGGGTCGGTGATGTCGAAATACGGCGCGGCGGCCGTGCCCAGCTTGGTGACCTTCCAGCCCTTGGGCACGCTGACCGAGATGCCGCCCGGGTGGGTGAACGGCTCCACATCGAACGCCGGCCCGGCCGGGGCGCTGGAGCCGCCCGCGTTGGGCAGCCCGTTCTTGCCGCTGTCGTCGCCGGAGAACAGCCCGGCCGCGGCCCCGATGCCGAGGAAGAGCACGAGCGCCAGCCCGGCCGCGATCCCGGCCTTGGCCAGGGTCGGCAGCGCCTTGACCTTCGCCACCAGGCCGGAGCCGCCGCCGAAGGTCCTGCCGGGGCTGGGCGGGGTGGCCGTGGTCGGGCCCTGGGCCCAGTCGTCCTGGGCGTATTCGGGCGCATACGCGTTGTAGGCGTCGGCCCCGGTGCGCTCCAGCTCGGCGTCGTGCGGGGCCCCGCCCTGGGCGGGCGCGCCGGAGTGCATCCGCCGCATCGCGCCGCTGACCGTCTCGCCGGGGGCCATCATCGCCCGCCCGCCGATCTGGCCGGTCGGCTGCTGCGGGTGGACCATCGTGGGCTGATGGGTCGGGCGGACCACCGCGTAGGGGTCGGTCATGTGTGCCGGCGCGTTGCTGGCCAGCGGGCCGGCGAGCAGGTCGCGCAGCACGGCGCGGGCCGTCTCCACGTTCCAGCGGCGGGCCGGGTCCTTCTCCAGCAGCCCGTAGAGCACCCCGGCCAGCGGCCCGGCGCGCATCGACTGCGCCGGCGGCTCCTCCACGACGGCCCGCATCGTCTCGAACGGGTCGCGCTTGTCGAACGGCGGGCGGCCCTCGACGGCCGTGTACAGCGTCACGCCGAGCGAGAACAGGTCGCTCGGGGGCCCGAACTTGGCCCCGATGGCGCGCTCGGGCGAGATGAAGTGCGGGGAGCCCAGCACCATGCCGGGCGTCGTGAGCTCGCTGTCGGTGGGCATGCGGGCCACGCCGAAGTCGGTGAGCACGCAGCGGCCGTCGCCGCAGATGAGCACGTTGGCCGGCTTCACGTCGCGGTGCAGCACCCCGGCGGCGTGGGCCACCTCGAGCGCGCCGAGCAGCGCGATGCCGATCTTGGCGACCGCCCGGGCCGCGAGCGGGCCGTCCTCGACGATCATCTCGGCGAGGCTGCGCGCCTGGAGCAGCTCCATGACGATCCACGGGCGGCCGGCCTCGGTCACCACGTCGTACACCTGCACGACCGACGGGTGCGACAGCGCGGCGGCGGCGCGGGCCTCACGCAGGGTCCGCTGATACATCGAGTCGCGGTCGCTCGGGGCGAGGCCCGGCGGGAGAATCACCTCCTTGACCGCCACGTCACGGCGCAGCAGCGTGTCGCTCGCGCGCCAGACGGTGCCCATGCCGCCGTGTCCGATGGCGGTGCGCAGGGCGTAGCGCCCGCCGATCACGACTCCGGGCGCGGCGCGCTGCCCCGGAACCGGGGGCGCGGTCGAGCCCGGCTCGCGCGCTTCGCGGGCGGGTCCGTTGGAGGGGGAGTCGGAGCCGTGCGCAGGATCGCGCCCGGCTCCGGCCGAGGCCAGAGCACCGGTGGGTGGCAGGGGCTCGCCATGCCACGTCGGAAGCTGAGTCACAGGCAGTTAACCGTCATGGGGAGGGGGAAGGTTGACTTCTCGCCCCACTATCTTGCTTGCTCTCGCCCGTCGAAGAAAGGTGGGGTCCGCTCCTTCACCGTACCGTGACCCGCGGACAACCGACCGTGCCGATCATGTCGCCCTGCGGACGGTCGCAGGATTGAAAGCGTTCATCCGGGGAACCTGGACAGACGGATGGAGCGTCTACGCAGGAGACGGAAACCATTCGGGAACATCGGCGACTCGGCTTTGCTGGATTCTCGATCTCGCCTGCCGATAGGCGGACGAGGGGTGCGTCGCCGGTCCTGTGGTCCGTGCCACCCTGCGACGTCTTCCGTCACTGTGTGTTGAACCGTGGCGACGCAGGTCGTGGAACCAGTGCGAAAACTTATCGCGACACCGCGTGACCGCGACGGCGGTCGCGCGTTAGAGAGGATGGGGTGACGCCTGCAGTTTCGCGCCTTTAGCTGCGGTTAAGTGACGCTCAGCTATTCCGGCATCACGAGAATGATGTTGCGCTGCGTCACCTTCACCCGGTTAGTCTGTCCATGGCACGCATGGGGCGGGCCGCTCCATTAGACCGAAATAGAGAACTCACCGTGACGAGAGCGCTGACGTTGACCGAAGCCGCCGCTGCGGCGCGCCCGGTCCGCAAGTTGACGTCGTCGAGGGCCGAGCGTCTGTCCGATGGCTGGCCCGAGACCCCACCCGGGGCCGATCCACTGCCCGGACAGCTCGACCGCTGGCTCGCCTCGCGGGGGGCCGAGCTGGTAGCGATCCGGCGTCACATCCACGCGCACCCCGAGCTGTCCGGCCAGGAGTTCGAGACGGCCGCGCTCGTCGCCCGCGAGCTGACCCGGGCCGGCCTGTCGCCCCGCCTGCTGCCCAAGGGCAACGGCGTCATGTGCGACATCGGCCACGGTGACCGCGTCATCGCGCTGCGGGCCGACCTCGACGCGCTGCCGCTGCCGGACACCAAGGACGTGCCCTACCGCTCGACCGTCGACAACGTCTGCCACGCCTGCGGCCACGACGTGCACACGACGATCCTGCTCGGCGTCGGCCTGGCGCTGGCCCAGCTGGCCGAGCGCGGCGAGCTGCCCGGCCGGGTCCGGCTGCTGTTCCAGCCGGCCGAGGAGACCATGCCGTCCGGCGCCCCCGAGGTCATCGCGGCCGGCGCGCTCAAGGACGTCGCGGCCATCTTCGCGCTGCACTGCCAGCCCCACCTGCCCGTCGGCCTGGTCGGCGTGCGCTCCGGCCCGTTCACCGCGGCCGCGGACAAGATCGAGGTCCGGCTGACCGGCCGCGGCGGGCACACCGCCCGCCCGCACCTGACCGCCGACCTGGTGCACGCCCTCGGCCGCATCCTCGTCGACGTGCCGTCGCTGCTGGACCGCAAGCTCGACGCGCGGGCCGGGGTCTCGATGGTGTGGGGCGCGGTGCGGGCCGGCGAGGCCGCCAACGCCATCCCGATCGAGGGCATGGCCCGGGGCACGATCCGCGTGCTCAGCCGCGAGGCCTGGCAGGAAGTGCCGGAGCTGGTCACCAAGCTCGTCCACGACGTCATCGCGCCGACCGGGGCCGACGTCGAGGTGACGTACACCCGCGGCGTCCCGCCCGTGGTCAACGACCGGATCGCCACCGCGATCATCGCGGGCGCGGCCGCCGCGGCGCTCGGGCCGGACCGCGTGGTCGAGGCCGAGATCAGCATGGGCGGCGAGGACTTCGCGTTCTACCTGGAGAACATCCCCGGCTCGATGATCCGGCTCGGCACCGGCATCCCGGGCTCGGAGGCGAAGTTCGACATCCACCAGTCGGCGTTCGACGTCGACGAGCGGGCGATCGGCCACGGCGTGCGGATCATGGTCCACACCGCGCTCGCGGCACTGAGCGCCGGGGCGTTCTAGCAAGGTTTCGGACAGCGAAGGTCGTCCACGTCTGGTACCACACCAGACGTGGTCACCGAGCTGCGCGTGCACGGCGTCACCGGCTCCCCGGCCGAGGACGTGCTGGACCGGCCCCTGCTGCGCCGGGTCGCCGGGGACACCGACGCGGGCTTCTTCCGCCCGCGGGCCGAATACGGCGCCGTCACCGGGCCCGGGGGCGCCACGCTGGAGGCCTACCGCTGGGGCAACCTGACCGCCGGCGCCGCCGCCCGGGCGCTCTGGCTGCTGTTGCTGCCGTTCATGTTCGCCAACGTCGCGCTGTGGCTGCGCCCGGCGACCCGGCCGGGCCCCCGGGCCGCGATCCGGGCCCTGGTGCGCGTCTACGCGCTGTCGATGACCGCCTCCTTCGTGCTGTCGTTCGTCGAGGTCGCCGTCGACCTCGTGGGCTGGCAGTGCGCGAGCCTGCCGCGCTGCCTGCGGGGGCGCGGCTATCTGGCGCTCCTCGCCGACGGGTTCTTCGCCACCCCGAGCCGCCGCCTGGCGCTGGCCGCGCTCGGGCCCGTGCTCGCCATCGCGTTCCTGTGGTTCCTGGGGCGGCGGACGTGGGCGCGGTACGAGGCCTTCCCCGCCCAGACCGAGGGCGACGGCGACGGGCTGGCCCACCCGTGCTTCTGGAACGGCAAGCCGCTCGTCGGCCGGCTCCGGTCCCTGCACATCGCGTTCGCGTTCGCCACGCTGGACGCGATCCTGCTGGGCAACCTCCTGCCGCACGGCTGGCCCGGCCCCGGCCTCGCGCTCGCCGCGCTGACCGGCCTCGTCCTCGTGCTGTGCGTGCTCGCGGTGGCCGTGCGGGCCGTGGTCGACCGCGACAACCCGGCCCCGTGGGCGACGCCGGGCACCCGGCTGCTGAGCCACGCCGCCGTCGCCCTGACCGTGCTCGTGCTCGGCTACGCGCTGCTGCCCCGCGACCCGTGGACGGCCGGCGGCCGGCTGCCGGTGCTCGGGGGCACCATCACCGGGCTGTTCGCGGCGCAGGTCCTGCTCATGCTCGTCCTCGGCGCCGTGGTGCTGGCCAGCCGCCCGCGCGGCACGTTCCTGCAGGGCCTCGCCGGGCCGCTCATCGCCAGCGCCGGGCTCGGCGTCGCGGTCGCGTTCTCGGCCGGCCTGGCCTACCGGGCCGCGGACTTCCTCGACCGCCGCTCCCGCCCGTCGTCGGCCGACTACGCCGCCTGGCAGCCGCTGCAGCCGCCACCCGCCTACGAGTGGGCCGCGGCCGGGTTCGTGCTGCTGCTCGGGCTCACCGTCGTGGTGGCCCTGGCCGGTGGGCTTCCGCTGGTGCGGCGGCTGCGCAGGGACGCCCGGGCGGTCACCGACGCCGACTTCGACGGCGGGCGCGAGCGGGACGCGGACCGGGCCCGGCAGATCGACCGGGCCGTGGCCGACGCGCGCGTGACCGACCACATCGGACGGATGCTCGTGTGGGTGTTCATCCCGGCGGCGACGGCGGCCGTGGCCGCGACGGGCTTCGCGATCGCCGCGCGGCGCCCGATCAGCCTGTTCCCGTCCGGGTCGGCCGGTGCCGAGGTGATCTCCTTCGCGGTCAACCTCGGCACCTACCTCATCGGCCTGTCCGCGCTCGCGCTCGTGCTCATCGGCGTGCTCGCCTACCGCTACCAGCGCTTCCGCCGGATCGTCGGCGTGCTGTGGGACCTGGGCACCTTCTGGCCCCGCGCCGCCCACCCGCTCGCCCCGCCCTGCTACGCCGAGCGGGTGGTGCCGGAGCTGGCCCAGCGGGGCGCCTGGCTCGCCGCCGAGCAGGGCGGCGTGATCCTCTCCGGGCACAGCCAGGGCAGCGTGCTCGCGGCCGCGACGGTGCTGCAGATGCCGCCCGAGGCGCGGGCGCGCACGGCCCTGCTGACCTACGGTTCGCCGTTGCGCCGGCTGTACGCCCGGTTCTTCCCCGCCTACCTCAGCGACGAGGTCCTGGAGCAGGTCGGCGCGGTGCTCGCCCGGCCCGGGGCGCCCGGGCCGGGCGAGCACACCCCCCGTTGGGTCAACCTGTGGCGGGACACCGACCCCATCGGCGGGCCGGTGGAGTCGCCGACGGCGCGCGACGTGCGCCTCGTCGATCCGCCGGGCTTCGCGGTTCCGCCCGGCGACACGGTGTTCCCCAAGGTCGACGGCCATTCCGGCTATCAGCTGCGGCCGGAGTTCGGTGCGGTGGTCAGTGCGCTCGTGGCGGATCTGGCTCCGCGTCGTCCCGCGGTGCCGGCACAACCGGCGGCGCGGGCCGCGGAGCCGGCTCGTCCGCCGCGGGTGCCGGAGCCGGTTTCGCGGCCGCGGGGGCCGGAGCCGGCGGCGCGGGCTGCGGAGCCGGAGCCGGTGAGGTCGGACGCGGAGCCGGCGGCATCGGCGGCGCCGGATGAGGGTGCGGATACATAGGCGCCGCGACGGCCGGCACGGGCACCGGGGCCCGCAGCGCCGGCGGGTGCGTGCGGCGGTAGCGCTTGGTGAGCCAGACGACCAGCCAGATCGGCAGGCCGAGGAAGAGCAGCCAGGGCAGCAGCCACCCGAAGATCGTCAGTGCCACCCGCAGCGACGCCGTGAACGCGTCCCAGCCGTGGCGCAGCCCGACCAGGATGCCGGTGTCCTCTTCGGACACCACGGGCGCCTCCGGGCCCTGCAACACCAGCGTGATGGTCGACAGCGAGGTCAGCCCGGCCAGCTTGCGCTTGCGGGACTGCAGCGACTCGAGGTCGGACTCGCGCCGGGACAGCTCCGACTCCAGGGTCGTGATCTCGCCGATCGTCTGCGCCCTGGCCAGCAGCGCCCGGATGCGCTCGACGCTGGCCTGGGCGGTGGTGATTCGCGACTCCACGTCGACGACCTGGTCGGTCACGTCCTGCGCGGACACCTGCCGGCTCTTCTCGTCCCCGATGCTCTTGAGCTGGTCGAGCGTGGCCTGGAACTTCTCGGCCGGCACCCGCAGGGTGATGGTGGCGGTCGAGCTCTGCCCGTCGATGCGCCGGTTGTCGCCGCCGACGAACCCGCCCGCGCCGGTGGCGAACGCGATCGCCTGCGCGGCGGCGGCGTTGACGTCCTTGACCTCGACCGTCATGGTGCCCGAGTAAATGATCGAGCGGTCGGTGGTGTCGAGGTTGTCCGGGGCCTTCTGCTGGCTCTGGCCTTGGTCCTGGACTTGGTCGGCCTTCCCGCCCGCGCCTGCGGCGCCCTCCTGCTGGGGCGCCGCCGCGGGCCCCGCCGCGTCCTTGTTGCTGCTGGTGGCCGGTGCGTCGCTCGCATCGGAGCCGCACCCGCTCAGGGCGAGGACCAACGCGCCGGCGGCCGCCGCGAGGAACACGGTCGTGCGCCTGACTGACATGACGCCTCCTGGGTAGGGTCCTGTGGGGTTGCGCCGGTCCGACGCGGGGCGGGGCGGGCGCGTTCCACCCGCGCGGGTCACAGTTCTGCCACGAGAGGGTCACCGGATGCGCATCACGAAGTACACGCACGCCTGCCTCCGCCTCGAGCACAGCGGCGGGGTGCTGGTGATCGACCCGGGGGTGTTCAGCGAGGCGGAGGCCCTCGACGGCGCCGACGCGGTGCTCATCACCCACGAGCACATGGACCACGTGGACCTGGACAAGCTGCGCGCCGCCGCGGCCCACCAGCCCGCGCTGACCGTGCACACCCACCCCGACGTCGAGGCGCAGCTGACCGACCTCGACGCCGACGTCTTCGCGGTCAACCCGGGCGACATCTTCGTCGCGGCCGGGATGACCGTGCGCGCGCACGGCGGCCGGCACGCGGTCATCCACCCCGACATCCCGCGGATCGTCAACCTCGGCTTCGCCATCGACGCCCCCGACGGCGCGATCTACCACCCGGGCGACTCGTTCCACGTGCCCGACGAGGAGATCGCGACGCTGTTCGTGCCCGTCTCGGCGCCGTGGCTCAAGCTCGCCGAGGCGATCGACTTCGCCCGGGCGGTCGGGCCGGAGCGCGCCTTCGCCCTGCACGACAGCCTGCTCGTGGACGTCGGCCAGCAGATGGTCACCGGCCACATGACGCGCCTGTCCGGCACCCACTACGAGCACCTGGAACCGGGTACGACCATCTAGCGTTGGTGCCATGCCAGACGCCCTCGCCGCCGTCACGGCCCGGCTCTACTCGGCCCCGCCGGAGGACTTCATCGCGCTGCGCGGCGAGGAGGTCGCCAAGGCCCGCTCCGCCCGCGACACCGCCCTGGCCGCGGCGATCGGCAAGCTGCGCAAGCCCACCGTCGCCGCCTGGCTGGTGAACCGGCTCGCCCACGAGCGCCCCGACCTCGTCGCGGAGCTGCTGGAGCTGGCCGAGGAGCTGCGCGCCGCCCAGCGCGAGCTGCGCGGGGCCGACCTGCGCGAGCTCTCGGTGCGCCGGCGCGGCACGGTCTCGGCCCTGGCCCGCGAGGCGGTCAGGCTGGCCGGCCGCGGCTCGGCCGGGAACCTGCCGGTCGCCGAGGTGGAGGCGACCTTCGCCGCCGCGCTGGCCGACGCCGACGTGGCCGCCGAGGTGCGCGCGGGGCGGCTGACCAAGGCGCTGGAGTACACCGGCTTCGGCGAGACCCCGCGCCCCAACCTGCGGCTCGTGCAGGGCGGCCCCGCTGCCTCGACGGCGACCGCCGCGCCGGTGCGCTCCGTGCCCGACGAGTCTTCGACGGCGACCGTCACGCCGGTGCGCTCGGCGCCCGACGCGAGCGAGCGGGAGCGGCGGGCCGAGGCCCGGCGGCGCGAGGAGGAGCGGCGGCAGGCCGAGGAGGAGCACGCCCGGCTGGTGCGGCAGGCGCGGCGGGAGCTGATGACCGCCCTGCAGCAGGTCGCCGACGCCGAGAACGCGAAGGCCGAGGCCGAACGGGCCGTGGCCGCCGCCGACAAGGCCATCAAGCAGGCCGAGAAGCGGGTCAGGATCGCCCAGGACGCCCTGGCCGACCTCGGCTGAGTCCTTCGTCCGTTCGCGCGCGTGGTTAGTACCCGAACGAGTGCCTTCACCGTGATCCGTGCGGGGAGGCAGAATGACCCGGATGACTCCCGAGCAGGCGGCCGCCGCGGCGAAGCAGGCGGTGCTGGTGCTGGGCGGCGCCTTCAGCGACGATCCCAAGACCATGCGCCGCGCCCGTCAGATCGGCCTGACCGGCTGGGCCTTCTACGTGGCCGGACGCGGCGGCGCCCTGGGCGAGGTGCGCGCCGACACGGTCGCCGCGGCGCTGGGCTTCATCGCGCCCGAGGCGGTGCAGGACGGCTGGGACGCGGCCCGCAAGGTCGCCCCGCCGGAGCAGATCGCCGCCGACAACCTCGACGAGTGCTGCCGCTGGGGCCGCGAGCACCTGGAGAGCTTCTACGCGCTGCCCAAGCTCGTCGAGCTGGCCGAGCGGGTGGTGGTCAGCGCCGAGACCGCGGGCATGCCCCTCTTCGCCGCCTGGCGCGCCATGCCGCTGCCGGACGACTCGCCGGGCGCCCGGGCCGCCGTGCTGGCCCACCTGCTGCGCGAGCACCGCGGGGCGGCCCACCTGCTGGCGATCCGGGCCAGCGGGCTCACCCCGCTGGAGGCGATCATCTCCGGCCCGGACGGCGAGGCCGAGGCGACCGCGTTCGGCTGGCAGCCGCCCTACCCGCCGTTCGAGCCGCTGGTGCGCCGCCGCAGCTGGGCAGAGGCGCTGACCGACCGGATCGCGGGGGAGGCGTTCCGGGCGCTGTCACCGGCCGAGCGCGCCGAACTGGTGAACCTGCTCGACGCGGCCGTGCAGTCGGTCAAGGAAGCCCTCCCGGGCTAAAGGCCTGTTTCAGGTAGCCAGGCCTCCGCGGGGCACGCGCAGCCGAAATCTGGACTCCGCCTCGCTCCTACCCCAGTTGTGAAACAGGCCTTAAGTTGCTCCCATGGACCTGCCGGGGTGGACGATTCGCGGGTGTTCGCTGCGTGACGTGGCCGCGATCCTGGCCGTGACCAGGGCGAGCGACATCGCGTCTCTCGGGGAGCCGGACTGGACCGAGGAGGAGGTCGTCGCGACCCTCACCGCGCCGCACCTGGACCCGGCCGCCGATGCCTGGCTGGCGTTCGGGCCGGACGGGACCGCGCTGGCGTGGGCGTACGTCGACAATCCCGAGCGCGGCCCGCGCGACAACGTGGAGGTCTACGCGGCGCCGCCGGACGGCTGGCCCGCCTTCGGCCCGCTGCTGGACCTGGCCCTGGCCCGGGTGGCCGAGCGCGGCGCCGAGATCGTGCGCGCCGGGGTGGTGCCCAGCGAGACCGCCTACGTCGAGGCGCTCACCGCCCGCGGCTTCGCCTTCCGCAAGCGCCAAGCCCGGATGACCCGCGCGCTGACCGGCGAGGAGCGGCCGCCCGACCCCCGGTTCGGAGTGCGGGTCGTGCGCGACGCGGAGCTGCCCCGCTTCCACGAGGTGCTGCAGACCGCCTTCGCCGACACCCCCGACTTCGTGCCCACCTCCTACGCGGACTGGCGGGCCGCCCTGGCCGCGCTGCCGTCGGTGAGCTGGGACGAGTGGCTCGTGGCCGAGGCCGGCGGCGCGATCGTCGGCGCGCTGCAGTCGGCCGACCAGGGCGTCGAGCGGGGCGAGGGCTGGGTGAAGAACCTGGCCGTGCTGCGCGGGCACCGCGGGACCGGGATCGGCGGCGCGCTCCTGCGGGCGGCCTTCGCGATCTACGCGGCGAAGGGGCGCACGACGGCCGGGCTGGGCGTCGACCTCACCAACCCGACCGGGGCGTATCACCTCTACACGAACGCGGGGATGACCGTGGCCTTCGCCGCCGACATGTACGAGCGGACGCGCTAGGGCATCGCCGTCTTCGTCGGGCGGGCGCGCAGGGCCTCGAGGTAGTCGGCCGGGGCCCCCGCCTTCGCGGCGGCGTTGGCGATCTCGGCGAGATACCACGCGGTGGGCAGCCCGCCCTCGTAGCCGTTGAACACGTAGACCCACGCGGTCTCCTCGCCGTCGAGGGTGGCCACGCGCAGGTGGAGCTTGCGATACGTGCCGGCGAGCGCGCCCTCGACCTCGTCGAGCTGCTTCTCGTCGTTGGGGTGCACGTCGTACAGCGCCACGAAGACCCGGTCGCCCGGCGACTCGACGATCGTGGTGACCGAGCCCTCCCAGCCGAGGACGTCCTCCCCGGCGAAGGTCAGCCGCCAGCCCTCGAGCCAGCCGGTCCCGATCATCGGCGAATACGGACAGTAGGCCCGCATGCGGGCAGGGTCCAGGTTCGAGCCATACGCGGCGTAATGACGCACGGCGATGACGATAAACCCGACCGGGTACGCGAGAGAATACTGCTGAGCGTGTCGGATTCAGATCCACTCGTCGGCGCGCCATGGGCCGAGCGGGTAGCCCGGCGACGCAGCGTTGCCCCCGCGGGGGAGAATGGCATCAGAAGACCCGAGGAGGGGTGGCTGGCGTGGGCCGGATCGTGATCATCGGAGGTGGCCCGGCGGGCTACGAGGCGGCCCTGGTCGCCGCGCAGCTGGACGCCCAGGTGACCGTGATCGAGGCCGAGGGCGCCGGGGGCGCCTGCGTGCTGCACGACTGTGTGCCCAGCAAGACCTTCATCGCCAGCTCATCTGTGGTCACCGCGCACCTGGACACGGAGGCGTTCGGGGTCATCGGCCCCGAGGGGCCCGACGTGCGGGTGGACGGCCCGGCGGTGCACCAGCGGGTGAAGCGGCTCGCCCACGCGCAGTCCGGCGACATCCACGCGAAGCTCCTCAAGGCCGGTGTGGAGTTCGTCACGGGCACTGCGCGCCTCGGAGAGGACACGCTCGGTCACACCCACGCCGTTCGGGTGACGCCGGCCGACGGTGACGCTCCGTATGTGATCGCCGCCTCCACGGTGTTGCTCGCCACCGGCGCCACCCCGCGGGTGCTGGCGTCCGCGGCGCCGGACGGGGAGCGGATCCTCGACTGGCGCCAGGTGTACGACCTGCCCCAGTTGCCCGAGAAGCTCATCGTGGTCGGTTCGGGTGTGACCGGCGCCGAGTTCGCCTCCGCCTACCTGGCCATGGGCGTCGATGTGACGCTCGTCTCCAGCCGCGACCGGGTCATGCCGCACGAGGACCCCGACGCCGCCATGGCGATCGAGCGGGTCTTCCGGACCCGGGGCATGACGATCCTCAACAACTCCCGCGCCTCGGCCGCGCGCCGCACGGCCGGCGGGGTCGAGGTCGAGCTCGCCGACGGGCGGGTCGTCGAGGGCTCCCACGTGCTCATGTGCGTGGGGTCGGTGCCGCAGACGTCCTCGCTGGGCCTCGCGGAATACGGGGTGGAGGTCGCGGCGGGCGGATACGTCACCGTCGACCGGGTCTCGCGCACCAACGTGCCCGGGATCTACGCGGCCGGCGACTGCACCGGGCTGCTGCCCCTCGCGAGTGTCGCCGCCATGCAGGGCCGGATCGCGATGTGGCACGCGCTCGGCGAGGCGGTCGCCCCGCTGAAGCTGCGCACGGTCGCCGCGAACGTGTTCACCGACCCGGAGCTCGCGTCGGTCGGCATCACCCAGTCCGACATCGACAGCGGCCGGGTGCCGGCCCGCGCGGTGATGCTGCCCCTGGCCGGCAACGCCCGGGCCAAGATGGACGGGCTCGACGACGGCTTCGTGAAGATCTTCTGCCGCCCGGCCTCCGGCCTGGTGGTCGGCGGCGTCGTGGTCGCCCCGAAGGCCAGCGAGCTGATCATGCCGATCGCGATGGCGGTGGAGAACCACCTCAGCGTCGACCAGCTGGCCCACACGATCACGATCTACCCGTCGATCTCGGGCTCGATCGCGGAGGCCGCGCGCCAGCTCATGCAGCACGACGAGGACTGAGCCCGGCCGGGGGCGCCGGGGGAGTGACATCTGGCCGGGGTGACCAGCCGCGGACCTGGCAGCGTCGGCGCGCAGCGCCCAGCGGTTCGCCCAGTCTGGCTCGGTGAGGCTTCGCGGAGACCGACCCAGACCAGGCGCTGACGGCAGCGACGGTCCGCACCCCCGCGGACCCGAGTCCTGCGCTAGGGAATTTCCCGGAAGATGCCCCGGGCGTAGTCGGCGACGGCCGCCCGGGTCACCGTGGCCTCGATCGGCAGCGACTCCAGGCAGCGGCGCAGGGCCTCGGTGAGCAGCGGCCGGGGCACCCGCATCGACACCGTCGAGTGCGGCACCCACTCGCCGGGCTCGTAGAGCGGCAGCGAGGCCATGCCCGCCGCGCTGAGCAGGCCGTGGACGCGCGCCTGGTGCGCGACCAGCTCCGGGGTCGGGGCCGGGCCGAGGAAGACCACGCGGCCGACGAAGACGCCGGCGTACTGGGAAGTTGACCCGCAGCGGCTCCGCGACCCGGGTGCCGGCCAGCGCCGCGGCCACCGCCTCCGGGTCGAGCTGCCGGGCCACGGACAGGGTCACGTGCGGGCGGTGCCGGCCGTCGTGCGGGGTCCGCAGCGACTGCACGCCCAGCTCCTCGAGCTGGTCCCAGAGCACCCGGATGCGGCGGGACGCACGCTCGTCCAGGTACATCTCCACCGACGCGACCATCAGCGCGCCCGCTGGCAGCGCGGGCACCAGTACGCGTTGCGCGCGCTCAGCACCGCGGTGCGCACGGGCGAGGCGCACACGAGACACGGCTGGCCGGTGCGGCGGTACACGTACACCTCCCCGCCGTGCCGGTCCACCCGCGGCGCCCGGCCCATCGCCTCCGGCGTGTGGGCGCTGTGGACGGTGTCGATGCGCCCCTCGGCCACGCCCGCGCGCATCAGGGTGCGCAGGTCCGCCCAGATGTCGTTCCACTTGCGGCGGCTGAGCTTCGTGCCCGGCGTGGTCGGCGGCAGCCCGGCCCGGAACAGCGACTCGGTCACGTAGATGAGCCCGGCCCCGGCCACGATCGACTGGTCCATGAGCAGCGCCATGAGCGGCCGCCCGGAGCCGCGGATGGCGTCGTACGCCTTGCCGCCGTCGCTGCCGTCGTCGAGCGGGTCGGGCCCGAGCCGGGCGTGCAGGGCGTCCAGCTGCGCGGGGTCGAGCAGCTCGCAGGCGGCCGGCCCGCGCAGGTCGAGCCAGTGCTCGCCGTTGGCCAGCCGCATCCGGATCTCGCCCACGGGCGCGGGCGGCGGGCCGTCGCCGTCGGTGCACTTGCCGTACAGCCCCAGGTGCACGTGCACCGTCTCGCCGCTCGCGTAGTGGTGGAACAGGTGCTTGCCGTGCGCGGAGGCGTCCTCGAACACGCGGCCGTCGACCCGCGACGCGTCCGCGGCGAAGCGCCCCTGCGGGCTGCCGACGGCGACGGGGCGGCCCGCGAACAGCTTGCGGTGCCGCTCGGCGAGGCGGTGGATGGTGTGACCTTCGGGCACCGGGCATTTATACCCGGACCGTCGCGCGCGTGGCGCGCTATTCTCGGCGGCATGAGTCGCAGCGCACTGTCCACGACGACGCCGGGCCTTCCCCGGCGGCGCTGATCGACGTCAGCAACCTTCCGCTCCGGGGCGCCGCGCTCCGGAGCTTTTTTGTGGCCCGAGGCGGCGCTTCCCGCGTCTCGAGGAGTTCGTCATGCAGGACCACCGCAAGCTCGGCCGCGAGCTCGAGCTGTTCCACTCCGACCCGCTCGTCGGCGCCGGGCTGCCGCTCTGGCTGCCCCGGGGCGCCGCGGCCCGGCGCGCCGTCGAGGACTACCTGATCGACCTGGAGCGGCGGCACGGCTATCGGCACGTGTACTCCCCGCCGCTGGCCAAGGCCGAGATGTACCACCGCTCCGGGCACCTGCCGCACTACGCCGACGACATGTTCCCGCCGATGGAGCTCGATGCCGACAACGCGTTCGTGCTGCGGCCGAGCCTGTGCCCGCACCACGCCGCGGTGTTCGCCGCGCGCGGGCGCTCCTACCGCGAGCTGCCCCTGCGCATCGGCGAGATCGGCGGGCAGTACCGCGCCGAGCGCTCCGGGGTGCTCGGCGGGCTGTCGCGGGTACGCGCGATATCCCTCAACGACGGGCACGTCTTCTGCGCCGAGGACCAGGTCGAGGCCGAGGTGGTCGCGGCGCTGTCGGTGATGCGGGAGGCGCACCGGGCGCTCGGCTTCGCGCCGTCGTCGTGGCGGCTGTCGCTGCGCGGGGACGGGCCGAAGTACGTCGACGACCCTGACCTGTGGCAGCGCGGGACCGCGGTGCTGCGCCGGGCGCTCGCGGCCGCGGGCGTGGACTACGTCGACGGGCCTGGCGAGGCCGCCTTCTACGGGCCGAAGATCGACATCCAGCTGCTCGACCACGCCGGCCGGGAGAGCACCCTCGCCACCGTCCAGGTCGACTACTACATGCCGGCCCGGTTCGACCTGTCCTACGTGGACGCCGGCGGCGCCCGGAAGCGGCCCGTGATGGTGCACCGCAGCGCCGCGGGGAGCATGGAGCGGCTCTTCGCGCACCTGATCGAGGTGCACGACGGCGCGTTCCCGGCGTGGTTCGCGCCGGTGCAGCTGGAGGTGCTGCCCGTCGGGGACGCGGACGTGCGCGGGTTCCTCGGGCGCGCCCGGGCGCTCGGGCTGCGCATCGAGGAGTCGTACTCCGGCAGCCTCTCCGCCCGCATCCGCGACGCCGCCCGCCGCCGGGTGCCGTTCGTGGCGGTCATCGGGGCGAACGAGGCGGCCGCGGGCACCGTCTCGCTGCGCTCGCGGGACGGCTCGGTCGCCGCGCTGCCGGTCGCCGAGGCGCTGGCCCTGCTCGAATCCGCGTGCCGGCCGCCTAAACACGACGAGGCCCTGGAGCCGTCAGTGTCCATGTGAGTGTTCTTCGAGTCGTGGGTGCGGGGCTGGCTGTGCTGGCCCTGGCTGCCTGTTCCGCGCCCGCGGCGTCTTCTGTTCCTTTGAAGAGCCCGTCTCCTGAGGCGAGCCGCGAGCCCGCGCGCGCGGTGGCCCCCGAGATCGGCTATCCGGCGGAGGGGCGAGGCGACTATGAGGTCGCGCCGGCCGGAGGTCCCGTCATCGGTACCGCCGGGCAGCTGCTGACCTACCGCATCGCCGTCGAGCGGGACATCACGGGCATCTCCGCCGCCGGGTTCGCCGAGGCCGTCGAGGCGGTCTTCGCCGACCCGCGCAGCTGGCCCGGCACCGGCAAGTGGCGGCTGCGCCGGGCCGGGGCCGGGGACCGCTTCGACTTCACGATCTACCTCGCGACCCCGGCGACGCGGGACCGGCTCTGCGGCAGCTCCTACGACCGGTACACCTCCTGCCGCAACGGCGACAGCGTGGTCATCAACGTGGCGCGCTGGGTGCGGGGCGTGCCCGATTACGGCTCGGACCTGGTCACCTATCGGCAGTACGTGATCAATCACGAGACCGGGCACCGGCTCTACCACGGCCACGAGCTGTGCCCCGGCCCCGGCCGGCCCGCGCCGGTGATGCAGCAGCAGACGCTGGGGCTGCACGGCTGCGTCGCCAACGCCTGGCCGATCGTCGACGGGCGGGAGTACGGGGGGCGCTCCGGGCAGTACGACGATCCCGCTCCGCGCGACCCGTAAACGTCCGGGGCCGGATCCCTCGTCTACGTCGGTGGAGCCGTGGGGGAGAGGTGCCGTGCAGATCGAGTTCACCGAGTTCGTGCACGGGCGGTCGCAGGGCCTGCTGCGCTTCGCCTACCTGCTCACCGGGGACCGGCACCTCGCCGAGGACCTCGTGCAGGAGGCGCTCGTGCGGGCCCATCGCCGCTGGTCCGGGATCGTGGGGGAGGAGGGGCCCGAGCCCTATGTGCGAAAGACGATGCTGCGGCAGTACCTGTCGTGGCGCCGCCGCCGCTCGTTCGCCGAACGACCCATAGCCGAGCTGCCCGAGCTCGCGACGGCCGATCCGGCGGCCCGGGTCGCCGAGACCGGCGCCATGTGGGTCCTGCTGCGCACGCTGCCCCGGTCGCAGCGCGCCGTCGTGGTCCTGCGCTACTACGAGGACCTTCCGGACGCCGAGATCGCCCGGCTCCTCGGGTGCGCCGAGTCCACCGTACGAGTACACGCGTTCCACGCCCTGAAGAAGCTCCGGGCGGCCCTGGCCAGTGACCGGGAGGCCGCCCCCGCGCCGGGAGGCAGATCATGAACGACGACGAGGTCGAGGCCCGGCTCCGCGACGCCCTGCGCCAGTTCGCGGGCGACGCCCCGCCCGGCGTGTCGATGCTGACCACCGTCACGACCGAGTCCGCCCGCCGCGGCCGCCGCGTCCGCCTGGCCGCCCTCGCCTCGGGCGCCGCGGCCCTGGTCGCGATCGGCGCCGCCGTCCCGTTCGCCCTGCGCGGCGCGCCCCCGGCCCTCGTGGCCGCCCCGTCCTCTCCCGCCTCGCCCGCCCCGTCCTCTCCCGCCTCGCCCGTCCCGTCCTCTCCCGCCCGGTCCGTCCCGGTCCCGTCCGCCACGGCCTGGTTCTCCGCGCGCCCGGCCACGCTCGTGGCCGCCACGGTGCCGCCGTCCCTGGTGTTCCCGGTCTCGCCGCCCACCGGCGGCGGCTACGGCACCCCGATGATCTCGCTGACCGCGGACCGCCTGACGCTGTTCCAGACCCTGCCGACGACCGCCTCGGTGACGGTGACCGTCTACGACTCGCAGCCCCCGGCCCCGACCGCGCGGTCCCGCGCGACCCAGGCCGTGGTCGCCGGGCGGGCGGCCACGGTCTACGAGTGGGCCTGGTCGGACGACGACCAGACGAACCCGGACTCGAGCCCCCGCGTCTCGCTCGTCTGGCAGCCGTCGGCCCGCACCTGGCTGCGCCTCGACGCGGACGCGGGCACGGCGGTGCCGCTGCTGATCGCGTACGCGGAGGCGCTCAAGCCCGGCGGCGTCAAGGCCGAGACGCCGTTCACCTTCACGCTGATGCCGTCCGGCTGGACGGTGGACGACATCAGTCCCGCGGTGGTGACGTTCGCCCCGCCCGGCACCGACCCCACCGCGGGCTTCCTGTTCAAGCTGGTCGTGCAGCTGGACGAGGAGCCGGGCCTGCAGCCGAAGTTCGCGGGCCCGTCGACGGCCGGCGTCCGCGTGGGCGAGCGCCAGGCGTGGCTGACGACGACGCCGGAGGTGCAGTTCCTGCAGGTCCCGGTGGACGGCGGCCGCTCGCTGATACTGCAGGTGAGCCCGGCGGCGGCGCTGCCGCAGGACGTGCTGCTGCGCTTCGCGGCCGGCATCGGCGTGACCCCGTCGGCCCAGGTGAGCCACGGCTGAGCGGCCGGCGCAGGTGATCCGGGGTTGATTTGCGGGGTGGCGGGGTTCGTTCGGCCGCCGAGCGGATACCTCGTCTCCGGCCGGAGGCGCGGGATTTCCGCGCCGGCGATTCGGGTCAGATATCGGATGATTCACCCAGATCGCCCCGTAAAGGTTATACCTGTGCATACCATCAATTTTGTGCTGGTAGTAACGACCGAGGGCTTACCCGGTTACGAGATCACCGCCGTGCTGGGCGAGGTGATCGGCGTTGTCGCTACGTCCCGCAACCCGTTCGCGGCCGGCCTGCGCTCGACGGAGGGCGGGCCGGGCCAGGACATGTCCCAGTTCCTGGTCCAGACGCGGGCGCGGGCCGTGGGCCAGATGGTCCAGGCGGCGGAGAACCGCGGGGCGAACGCGATCGTGGGGATGCGCTTCGACCATCGGGACGTGACGAACACGTGGGTCGAGCTGTGCGCGTACGGCACCGCGGTGGTCGCGGTCCCGATGCACGCCCGGACGGGGG
The DNA here is from genome assembly GCF_040300725.1 of Dactylosporangium sp. NPDC000244. Taxonomy (NCBI): domain Bacteria; kingdom Bacillati; phylum Actinomycetota; class Actinomycetes; order Micromonosporales; family Micromonosporaceae; genus Dactylosporangium; species Dactylosporangium sp. NPDC000244. The sequence continues at coordinate 266,887 of NZ_JBEPEH010000007.1, read as the reverse complement.
CTCACGCCGCCTGACCTTCACCTCGTTCGCCGTAGGCCGCATCAGGTGTCGGCTGGCTCGTGCTGGCGATCTGCTGTCTCAGCGTGGGCGTGACCGGCATCAACCTCACGATCGTCAACGGGGCGCTCCCGGCGATCAGCAGGGACCTGCACGCCTCGCTCAGCAGCCGCCCGGAAAGACCGCTTCGCCCTCACGCTGGGCGGCGCGCTCCTGGCCACCGGCGCCTTCCTCCTCGTCGCCCTGACCGCGCACACCCACCGCGCCTACCTGCTGGTCGCCTACGCCGTCTTCGGCCTCGGCGCGGGCATGGTCAGCCCGCCGGTCAGCCACACCGCGGTCTCCGGACTGCCGCTCGACCAGGTCGGCGTCGCCGGAGCGCTCGCCGCGAGCGCCCGCCAGTTCGGCAGCGCCATCGGCGTCGCGGTCACCGGCTCGATCGTGGCCGGCTCCAGCGCCGGGTTCGTCCACTCGAGCCACGCCGCCTGGGTCGTCATCGGAGCCTGCGGCGTCGCCGTGCTCGCGCTCGGCCTCATCTCCACCAGCGGCTGGGCGAGGGACGCCGCCGCCCGCAACGGCCGGCGCCTCGCCACCGCACCGCAGGGCGACCCGCTGCCCGGCCGATCCGCGGACCGTATCGAAGCGAGGACCGAGTGACGGACGACCTTCGCGCGCCTCGACGGCCTCGGGCAGCGCCTCGAGCGGGATCGGCGCCCCACGAGACACCGTGATCCGGCGGCCGGCGCACGAACCGACCATCTTGGAGGTCGCGGTGATGGATCCCTTCCACGTCCCGCCTGGCCGGCGACGGATGCGACTGGCGATCCACGGCCACCGCGGGTTCAAGGAGGACCGCTCCACAAGTCCCGCCGCACCCTGCACATCGACGCCGACCTGCTCACCGACAAAGAGCTCATCACGCTGGGACGAACCCTCAAGAACCGCGCCGCTCCTTCGACCGCCCCAGCAGGCGCTCAACGGCCGGCAGCCCAGCCGATCCGCGGACCCCGCCGAAGCGAGAACGCCTCGACGGCCTCGGCCGGGCAGCGCCTCGAGCGGGACCGTAGTGGTGCCGGCGCCGCGGAGCCGAAGGCGCCCCACGAGACACCGCGATCCGGTGCGCCGGCGCACGCACCGCGGACATGGCTAGGGCGGTCCCTCCGGCCGAAGGCCATCCGGACCGCCCTTTTGTCTGGCGGGAGCAACGGTCCGCAGGTGACGCGGACCCGAGCAATGCTCTACGACTTGATCTCCGCGATGACCGCCCCCGCCGACACGACCTCGCCCACCGCCGCCTGCAGGCCGGTCACCACGCCGGCCTTGTGGGCGTTGAGCGGCTGCTCCATCTTCATCGCCTCGAGCACGACGACCAGGTCCCCCTCGGCGACGGTGTCCCCCTCGGCCACCGCGATCTTCACGATCGTGCCCTGCATGGGGCTGGTCAGGGCGTCGCCGCTCGCCGCCGCGCCCGCCTTCTTGCCGGCCGCCCGCTTGCGCGGGGCCGCGGCGGGGGCGGCCGGCGCGCCCGCCCCGAACCCGGCGGGCAGCGTGACCTCGAGCCGCTTGCCGCCGACCTCGACCACCACGGTCGAGCGCTCCGCGACCTCGGCGGCGTCCGTCGCCGGCGCCGCGAAGGGCGGCACGTCGTTCACCCACTCGGTCTCGATCCAGCGCGTGTGCACGCGGAAGGGCTCGTCGGTGAAGGCCGGGTCGCGCAGGACCTTGCGGTGGAAGGTCAGGGCGGTGGCCATGCCCTCGACGACCATCTCGTCGAGGGCGCGGCGGGCGCGCTCGATGGCCTCGGTGCGGGTCTCGCCGATGACGATGACCTTGGCCAGCAGGGAGTCGAAGTTGCCGCCGATGACGCTGCCCGACTCGATGCCGGTGTCGACCCGCACGCCGGGGCCGGTCGGCAGGGTGAGCTGCGTGACGGTGCCGGGGGCGGGCAGGAAGCCGCGGCCGGGGTCCTCGCCGTTGATGCGGAACTCGATCGCGTGGCCGCGCGGGACGGGGTCGGCGTCGAAGCGGAGCTTCTCGCCGTCGGCGACGCGGAACTGCTCGCGGACGAGGTCGATGCCGGTGGTCTCCTCGCTGACCGGGTGCTCGACCTGCAGGCGGGTGTTGACCTCGAGGAAGGAGATGGTGCCGTCGTTGCCGACGAGGTATTCCACCGTCCCGGCCCCGTGATACCCCGCCTCGCGGCAGATGGCCTTCGCCGAGGAGTGGATCTCCGCGCGCTGCTCGTCGGTGAGGAAGGGGGCCGGCGCCTCCTCGACGAGCTTCTGGTGCCGGCGCTGCAGCGAGCAGTCGCGGGTGCCGACCACGATCACGTTGCCGTGCTGGTCGGCGAGGACCTGGGCCTCGACGTGGCGGGGCTGGTCGAGGTAGCGCTCGACGAAGCACTCGCCGCGCCCGAACGCGGCCACCGCCTCGCGCACGGCCGACTCGAACAGCGACGGGATCTCTTCGATCGTGCGGGCGACCTTGAGGCCGCGGCCGCCGCCGCCGAAGGCCGCCTTGATGGCGACCGGGAGGCCGTGCTCCCGCGCGAACGCGATGATCTCGTCGGCGTCGGCGACCGGCTCGGCGGTGCCGGGCACGAGCGGGGCGCCGGCGCGCTGGGCGATGTGCCGGGCGGTGACCTTGTCGCCGAGGTCGCGGATGGACTGCGGGCTCGGGCCGATCCAGGTGAGCCCGGCGTCGAGGACGGCCTGGGCGAAGTCCGCGTTCTCGGACAGGAACCCGTATCCCGGGTGCACTGCGTCCGCCCCCGACCGCGCCGCCAGGTCGACGAGCTTGTCGATGCGCAGATAGGTCTCCGCGGCCGAGTCGCCGCCCAGCGCGTAGGCCTCGTCGGCCAGCCGGGCGTGCAGCGCGTCGCGATCGGAGTCGGCGTAGACCGCGACGCTGCCGAAGCCGGCGTCACGGCAGGCGCGGATGACCCGAACAGCGATTTCGCCCCGATTGGCGATCAGTACCTTGCGCACGCAGGCAGTCTATGCCCAGGGTCCGACACTTTCCGTTGCCAAGAAAGTCACTCCCGACGCTTAGTCAAACTTGGCTATTACGCTTACATCGTGTCCACTACGCGTCTGATGATCCTGGGCCTCGTGTCGTACCTGCAGCCCGTCCACGGCTACGACATCCGCAAGGAGCTGACCAGCTGGAACGTCGAGAGCTGGGCCAACGTCCAGCCGGGCTCGATCTACCACGCCCTGCGCCGGATGACCGAGGAAGGGCTGCTCGAGGAGGTCGCGACCGAGCAGGTGGGCAACCGGCCGGCGCGCACCCTCTACCGGCTGACCGCGGCGGGCACGGCGGAGTACCAGGCGCTGCTGCGGCGGTACTGGTGGGAGTACCAGGAGCCGCACGACCCGTTCCTGGCCGCCTTCGCGTTCCTGCCGCACCTGCCGCGCGCGGAGGCGGCGGGCGCGCTGCGGGCCCGGGCCCGGCTGCTCGAGGACTGGACCAAGACCTATCGCGACAACGTGGACCAGTGGATGGAGCACAAGCCGCCGCACGTCGGCTGGCAGTTCGAGCTGACCCTGGCGCGCTGCGAGGCCGAGGCCCGCTGGTGCCACGACATCGCCGCGCGCATCGAGGCCGGCGAGGGTGCGCACCACAACGAGGAACCCGACGCCAAGGGTGCCGAGGAGTGGCGCCGGGCCATCCGGGCCGAGCACGGCGAGCCCGTCGACGACGAAGACGAGTAGTACGCGACATACTCAAGCTTGACCGAAAAAACTATATCGCGTTACAGTCTCCTCGCGAACACAGAGACAGGGAGACGGACATGATCGAGACGAGGGGCCTGCGCAAGTCGTTCCGCTCCCGCGCCGGTCGCGACAAGAAGGTCGTCGAGGCCGTGCGCGGCGTCGACCTCTCCGTCAGGGGCGGGGAGATCTTCGGCTTTCTGGGACCGAACGGCGCGGGCAAGACCACGACGCTGCGCATGCTCGCCACGCTCATCGCGCCGGACGGGGGCGAGGCCACCATCGCGGGGGCCGACCTGCTCAAGAACCCGGGCGAGGTACGGCGGCGCATCGGGTACGTCGCCCAGGGCGGCAGCACCTGGGACGAGAGCAGCGCGCGCGAGGAGCTCGTGCTGCAGGCCCGCTTCTACGGCATCGGCAAGGCCGAGGCGCAGCGGCGGGTGAGCCGGGCGCTGGACGCGTTCCAGCTGACCGAGTACGCCGATCGGCGCTGCAAGACGTATTCGGGCGGCCAGCGCCGCCGGGTCGACATCGCGCTCGGCATCATCCACGAGCCGAAGATCGTGTTCCTCGACGAGCCGACCACCGGCCTCGACCCGCAGAGCCGCGCCCACATGTGGGACGAGGTGCGCCGCCTGCGCGAGGAGGGCATGACGGTCTTCATCACCACGCACTACCTCGACGAGGCCGACGCCCTGTGCGACCGCATCGCGATCATGGACCACGGCGAGATCGTCGCCGAGGACACCGTCGACGCCCTCAAGCGCGAGGTCGCCGGCGACGTGGTGACCGTCGGCGTCAACGGCGCCACCGAGACCGCGGCCGGCCTGCTCGCCAACCAGGACTACGTGCGCAGCATCGACCACGCGGACGGGCGGCTGCGGCTGTACGTCACCGAGGGCGCCACCGCCATCCCGCACATCCTGCGCCTGCTCGACCACGCCGGCGTGACCCTCGGCGAGATGGAGCTGCACCGCCCGAGCCTCGACGACGTGTTCCTCACCAAGACCGGCCGTTCCCTGAGGGAGAGCTGACCGATGAAGTTCCTCCGCGACACCTGGCTGGTCTTCCAGCGCCAGATGCAGCTCATGCTGCGCAACCCGGTCTGGCTGATCGTGGGCGTCATCCAGCCGCTGTTCTACCTGCTGCTCTTCGCCCCGCTGCTGAAGCCGGCCCTGGGCGTGAGCACCAACGCCGAGGCGTACAAGCTGTTCGTCCCCGGCCTGCTCGTCCTGCTGGCCATGTTCGGCTCCCTGTTCACCGGCTTCGGCCTGATCGCCGAGCTGCGCGCCGGCGTCATCGAGCGCAGCCGGGTCACGCCGGTGAGCCGCTTCGCCCTGCTGATCGGCCGCTCCCTGCGCGACGTGGTGTCCCTGCTGTTCCAGGCCCTGCTGATCGTCGTCATCGCCGTGGCGGTCGGCCTGCGCGTGAACGTCCTGGACGTCGTCGCCGCGTTCGCCCTGATGGCCGTGATCTCGCTGATGCTCTCGGCCTTCTCCTACGCCGTCTCGCTCAAGCTGCGCAGCGAGGACGCCCTGGCCCCGCTGCTGAACACGATCTCCCAGCCCCTGCTGCTGACCGCGGGCATCCTCCTGCCGCTGACGTTCGCCCCGAAGTGGCTGCAGACCGTGGCCGACTGGAACCCGTTCTCGTGGGCGGTGGACGGCGTGCGCGCCCTCTTCGACGGCAACCCGGGCGCCGACTCGGTCTGGCAGGCCGCGGTGGTCGTCGGCGTCCTGACCGTGGCCACGGTGGTGTGGGCGTCGCGGGCGTTCGCCAAGGGCGTTCGCTGACACCGGGTTTTCCCTGCTCGGGTCCGCGTCAGTCACTGACCGTCGCTCCCGCCAGACAAAAGGGCGGTCCCCGGAGGGCCTTCGGCCGGAGGGGACCGCCCTAGCCGGGTCCGCGGTGCCAAGACCGCACCGCGGCGCCGCGTCAATGTGGCTGTACCGGTAACGAGACTCGCCGCCACGGCCACTTCCGCCGCGCCGGACCGCATGACAGCGTTGCACTCGTGCCTCGTCTCGTTCGCGACCGGCTCACCTGGGTCCTGTACGTCCAGCTGGCCCTGTGGGTCTACTTCATGTACGGCTTCGGCCCCGTGGCCCCGATCCTGCGCGACGAGCTGCACATCAGCCGCACCCTGGCCGGCCTGCACGGCACCGCGTTCGCCGTCGGCGGCGTGCTCGGCAGCCTCGTCATGCCCAACCTGACCAGACGCCTGGGCCGGGCGCGGCTCATCTGGATCGGCCTGGCGTGCATCAGCGTCGCGGCGGTGGGGATGTACACCGCCCACCACCTCGCGCTGACCCTGACGTTCGCGACGCTGGCGAGCATCGGCTCGGCCCTGGAGGTCAACGCCATCAACGCCGGCCTGACCGACCACCACGGCACCGCCGCCCCGGCCGCGATCAGCGAGGCGAACGCGGCCGCCGCGGCCCTGGGCCTGGTGGCCCCGCTCGTGGTCGGCGCGACCTTCGCGGCCGGCTGGGGCTGGCGCTCGGGCCTGGTCGTGGTGGTGCTGCCGGTGCTGGCGGTCGCGTGGTACGCGAGATCGAAGGGCGTGCGTCCCCCCGAACCGGCCGGCTTCGGCGCCCCGAGGGCAGCGCACCGCCGCCTGCCGACCGCCTTCTGGCTGGCCCTGACCAGCCTCTTCGCGACCGGCTCGATCGAGATCTGCCTGACCCTGTGGGGCAGCGACGTGCTGCGGGAACACGCCCACGTCTCGGCCGGCGTCGCCACGGCCGCGGTGTCGGCCCTGATCGCCGGCATGGTGCTCGGCCGCCTGGTGGGGGGCCGGCTGCTCCTGCGCTTCCGCCCGTCCCGGATGCTGCTGGCCGCGCTGGCGGTGAGCCTGGCCGGCTTCGCGGTCTTCTGGCTGACCGCGACCCCGTGGCTGGCGATGGCGGGCCTGTGCCTGTGCGGCATCGGGATGGGCCTGCACTACCCCCTGGGCGTCGGCCTGGCGCTCGCCCACTCGGACGGCCAGCCGGACCTGGCGGCGGCGCGAGCGTCGTTCGCGGTGGGCATCTCCTTCGGCCTGGCCCCCTTCGCGCTGGGCGCCCTGGCGGACCAGGTGGGCCCGCACAGGGCGTTCCTGCTGGTGCCGGCCTTCGCGGCGCTCTCCGCCGTCGCGATCCTGCGCCTGGACCGCACGACGCTGCCCCTGACCGCACCCGCTCCGGCCGCCTGATCCCGGCCCCTGATCCCGGCCGCCTGATCATCCCGGCCGCCTGATCCCCGGCTGTCGGAGCGTCAGAGCGTCAGAGCCGGCGCGCGATGGTCAGGCCGTCCGCGATCGGGAGCAGCACCGACTCGACCCGGGCGTCGGCCAGGACGCGCCGGTTGAACTCGACCATGGCCACGGTGCCCGTGTCGGCCGGGTCCGGGTCGATGATGTGGCCGTGGCGCAGGACGTTGTCGACCAGGATCAGGCCGCCCTGGCGCATGCGCGGGACCAGCTGCTCCCAGTAGTCCAGGTAGCCCGTCTTGTCCGCGTCGATGAAGGCGAGGTCCAGGTGAGGGTCCGGCGGCAGGGTGGACAGCATCGCCGACGCGGGCCCGATGCGCAGCTCGATCCGGTCGGTCAGGCCCGCGCGGTCCCAGAAGCGGCGGGCGATCCGCGTGTACTCGTCCGAGACGTCGAAGCAGATCAGGCGGCCGTCCGTCGGCAGTCCACGGGCGATCGCGATCGAGGACAGGCCCGTGAAGGTGCCGATCTCGACCGCGTTGCGGGCGCCCAGGATCCTGGTCAGGAGGGTCATGAAGCCGGCCTGCTCGGGGGCGATCTGCATGCCCTGCTCGGCCGGCAGGACCCGGGCCGTCTCCTCGATCAGGTCGCGGACGATCTCGTCGGGCGTGCTGCCGTTGGCCACGACGTAGTCGTGCAGGGCGCCGGTCAGCGCAAGGGTCTCCTTGGTCATACGCCAATACTCCACAGCGACACCAGCGGGACGTCCAGCCGCGCCAGCAGGAGACGCAGGGTGGGGACCGACAGGCCGACCACGTTCGTGTGGTCGCCCTCGATGCCGGCGACGAACGCCCCGCCCCGGCCGTCGATGGTGAACGCGCCCGCGACCTCCAGCGGCTCGCCCGTGGCCACGTAGGCCGCGATCTCCTCGTCGGACGGCGAGGCGAAGTGCACCGTCGTCGCCACGACCTCCTCGGCCGCCGCGCCCGTGGCCGCGTCCAGCAGGCAGTGCCCGGTGTAGAGCACGCCCGAGCGGCCCCGCATCGCCTGCCAGCGCGCCGTCGCCTCCGCGGCCGTGCCGGGCTTGCCCAGGATCTCGCCGTCGAAGCCGAGCACCGAGTCGCAGCCGAGCACCAGGGCGTCCGCCGGCGCCGACGGCAGCACCGCGCGGGCCTTGAGGCCGGCCAGCGTGCCGGCCAGGGTCGCGGCGTCGCCGGCCTGGACCACGGACTCGTCGACGCCGCTCACGACGACCTGCGCCGCGATGCCGGCCTGGGCGAGCAGCCGCCGCCGCGAGGGACTCGCCGAGGCGAGGATGAAGGTTCTCACGGCGGCAACGTTAGCGAACTACCATCTATGTCCGTGCGGAAGCTGTGGGCGGAGTTCAAGGCCATCGCCGTCGGGGGCTCGGTCCTCGACCTGGCGCTGGGGTTCATCATCGGCACGGCGTTCGCCACGCTCGTCCAGTCGTTCGTGACCAACCTGTTCCTGCAGGCGGTCGCGGCGACGGTCGGGGAGCCGGACTTCAAGGAACTGGCGATCACGATTCACCACACGCCGATTCGGTACGGCACGTTCCTGAACGATCTGCTCCAGTTCATGCTGCTCGCCGTCGGCCTGTTCGTCGTCATCAAGTTCATGACGCTGATCGGCGTCGACCGCGGCCGATCGCTGGAGCTGCGCAACTGCCCCTACTGCCTGGACCGCATCCCGGTGGCCGCGCTGACCTGCCGCTCGTGCGGCCAGCAGCTCGTCACCGACCTGCCCGACCCCCAGGAGGCCGAGCGGCTGCAACTGGAGCGGGAGGCGCGCAAGTGGCCGACGCTGCCGGCGCTGCCGCCGATCACGATCCCGCGACGGCGCCCCAATGGCGGGGCTGACCCGGCCGAGCCGACGCCGCCCACCGCGACCGGGGACGAGCGGCCGCAGCCGGCGCCGGGGCGAGACTGAACAGGGCGCCGACGATCGCGGCCACCTCTTCGGCGGTCGGCGCGCCCTTGACCACCCTGAACAGCGGCTCCTGGCTCACGTAGACCTCCCGGACTTGTTCGCGAAACGTTGCTGTCCTGCGAGCATACGCACCCCTCAGCAGCGCATACTCGAACGGAACGGGAGTCGATGGCGAATTGGGGGGCGCATTGACAAACGTCCTGATTCGCCGAATCTGCACCACTATATCGATCTCTGTCGCTGCCGTGCTGGTCTCGGCGGCGGGTGCGGCGAGCCCGGCGTCGGCCCTGGAGGGCGAGTCGCCCGCCTCGATCTCCGCCTCGCTGCACTACCAGGTGACCTTCGTGGCCCGGGCCTGCGACGGCTACCAGAACGTCATGGGCAACCGGGTGCGCGACGACAACGCCGAGAACGCGGCGCCGGTCGGGCGCGACAGCGCCTACCACGACGGCGACGAGGTCGACCCGCAGGTCGAGGCGGCCGGCTCGACCGGCTGCACGCCGCTGAACGGGTGGCAGTTCTCGCTCGGGGCCGGGCACGGGAAGAAGGGCGCCCTGTCGACCGTCACGACCCCGGCCACCGGCTCGGGGCCGACCGCGGCCGCCGCCCAGCTGCTCGACCGCACCGGGCAGAAGACCGGCCAGACGATCGACGGCGCGGTCACCGTCACGCTCACCGACGAGCAGGCCAAGGCGGCCGCGCGGCACCAGCTCTGGGCGCAGGGCGGCAGCCCGGGCGACCCGCTGCTCGCCGCCGCGCAGGCGGGCTTCGGCTTCGGCTCCTTCCGCTGCGCCATCGACGGGCACACGAACGGCAACGTGCAGTGGGTCGGCTTCCCGTCCGGGGCCCGGCACGTCTTCTGCTTCGCCTACTACGTCAAGGCCGCCCAGCCGACCGCGACCCTCGTCGTGCGGGCCCGCACCACGACCAGCGCCGGCTACCCGCAGCACTTCCGGTTCGACTCCAGCGCCAGCTACAACCCGCAGCGGCGCATCGACATCGATGCCAAGACCGACGCCACCCTGGTGCGCAGCGCCGGCGGCGCGCCGGGCACGGTCGTGGCGCACACCCCGGCCGGCTGGAGCCTCGCCGACCTGAGCTGCACGAAGTCGGGCGCCGGGCGGAGCCTGGCCGCGACCGACGTGCCGACCGCCACGGCCACCGTCACGCTCGCCGCCGGCGAGGTCGTCACGTGCACGTTCACCTTCGCCCCGCCGCCCGTCCAGCCCGGGCTGACGCTGCGGCTGTACTCCGACACGGCCGGCGGCGCCTTCGACCTCGCGGTCGCCGACCCGGCCGGCGGCCCCGCCCGGCACCTGAGCGCCACCGCCACCGGCGACGGCTCCGCGTCGCTCGCTTCCGGGGCGGACCTCGGCACGCTGCTGCCGGGGGCGTATGCGGTCACGCTCACCGCCCCCGCCGGGGACGCCGCCGCGTGGAGCCTCGCCGGCGCCGGCTGCGGCGACCAGGAGCTCAAGCCCGAGGGCTGGACGGTCACCGTGACCCTCGCGACCGCCGCCGCGGCCGACTGCGCGCTGCGGGTCACGCGCAAGGCCGGCTCGATCGAGCTGCGCGCGGTCACGGTCGGGGGCACCGCGGCCGCCGGGTTCGCGGTCACGCCGCGCAAGCAGGGCCTGATCGGCTGGTCCGGGGTGTCGACCACGGCCGCGCTGGGCGAGCCCGCGGTGGCCCAGGGCGACGTGCCCGGGTCGCTGACGTTCGCCGAATACCTGGTCACGCCGATCGCGCCGCTGTCGACCGTGGACGGCAGCTGGCGGCTGAGCTCCTTCGCCTGTGACCCGGGCGAGTCGCCGGATCCCGATGACGGGGCGGCGGGTGTCGTACCGCTGACCGCCTCCGACCCCGCCGCCAAGTGCACGGCCACCTACACGTTCGAGCCCGCCCGGCAGCTGCAGCTCACGGTGCGCTTCGCCGGCAGCGCGGCCGGGCGCGCGGGGGCCGTGGTCGTGGACATCGACTGCGAGGACGGCTCGAGCGGCCGGGCCGTGCTCGGCGGCGACGACAACGGCGAGGCCTCGCTGCCGGCGCCGCTGGGCTTCCTCAGCCCGACGAGGTGCACGGTCCAGCAACCGCAGACCCCGTCGTCGAAGGACGCCAAGGTCTCGGTCACCGCCACGGTCGACCCGAACCCGGGCAACGCCCCGGTGGCGATCCCCGGCACCCTGCAGATCGGGGCCGACAACGCGGCCAACGCCCAGGACGCGCAGGAGACCACGATCGTCGTCACGGTCACCTTCGACACCGACGCGGCCCGCCCGACGCAGCAGAAGGTGCTCGATACCTTCCGGGTCCTGCCGGTCGCCCTCATCGGGGCCGGGCTCGTCGGGCTCGGCCTGCTCATCCTGCTGATCATGGTGCTGCGCTCGCGCACCGACTGACGAGCGATCTTCACCAGAACCGGGGTTTTTCGCGCGTGCTCCGGTTCGGTACTTTGCAAGGTGATGACCTACTCCGGGGCACTGGTCGCCGAGCGCTACCGCTTGATCGAGCCGCTCGGTGCCGGTGGCATGGGTCGCGTCTGGCTCGCCCGCGACGAGATGCTGCGCCGGGACGTGGCCGTCAAGGAGGTCGTCCCGCCGGAGGGGCTGACCCGCGAGGAGCGCGACGAGCTCCAGCTGCGCACCCTGCGCGAGGCGCGCGCGGCGGCCCGGCTCAACGACGCCAACGTGGTGCGGATCTACGACGTCGTGCACACCGAGGAGGCGCCGTGGATCGTCATGGAATACGTCCCGTCGCGCTCGCTGCACCAGGTGATCACCGAGGACGGCCCGCTGCCGCCCGAGCGGGTCGCCGGGATCGGCCTCGCGGTGCTGGGCGCCCTGAAGGCCGCGCACGCCGCCGGGGTGCTGCATCGTGACGTCAAGCCCGGCAACGTGCTGCTGGCCGACACCGGCCGGGTGGTGCTGACCGACTTCGGGCTGGCCGTGTTCGACGGTGGCGACGGGGCCGTGACCCGGCCGGGGCTGATCCTGGGCTCGCCGCAGTACATCTCGCCCGAGCGGGCCCGCGAGGGGACCTCGGGCCCGGAGAGCGACATGTGGTCGCTGGGGGCGACGCTGTACGCCGCCGTCGAGGGACGCTCGCCGTATGCGCGCTCGACGACGTACGCCACCCTGACCGCCCTGGCCACGGAGGAGCCCGACGCGGCCGTGCGGGCCGGCGTGATGAAGCCGGTGCTGACCGCCCTGCTGCGCAAGGACCCGCGGGCCCGGGCCGGCGTGGCCGAGACCGAGCGGCTGCTGCAGCGCGCCGCATCCGGCGAGGGCCGCGCCTGGTGGAGCATGCCCGCGCTGCCCCGTCCGCGCCGGTCGCGCGAGGGGCACTCCGGCTCGCCGTCCGGCGGGACTCCCCGTCCGGCGCCCGTCGCGGCCCCCGCGGCCCGGCCGGTCGTCGCGGTGAGCCGCGAGCCGGGCGTCGCCGCGGACGTCTCGCCCGAGCTGGCCTCGTTCTTCGGTCCCGCCCCGCGGCCGGCCGAGACGGGCGGCAGTGGCATCGGCAGGGACACCGGCAGTGGCAGCGGCACTGGCACTGGCAGCGGCACTGGCACTGGCACGAGCGGCGACAGCTACGGCGACCAGCTGGTGCCGCTGCACTCCGCCGACGACGACCTCGACCGCACGGTGCCCCGCACGTCGCCGTGGCGCTGGGCGGCCGCGGCCGTCGCCGTCGTGGCCCTCGTGATCACCGCGGTGCTGCTGCTGACCGACTCCGGCGACGAGCCGGACGGCACGGCGAACGACCCGCACGGCATCGGCGTCGCGGCCTCCCCGGCGCCGTCGTCGGAGCCGGGGACGCAGTCGGAGCCGGGGACGCAGTCGGCGACGACGGTCGCGACCCGGTCGCCGATCGTGCAGGGCAGCATCGGCGGCGACGCGGTGCGGCTGCCGGACGGCTACGAGTGGATCACCGACCCCGAGTTCGGCTGGCGGGTCGGCCTGCCGGTCGGGTGGATCCGCAAGCCGCACCCGTCGTCGGACTCGATGGTCTACTACGAGTCCAATGTGGTGCCCGGCATGCGGGTCGGCATCGACACCACCTTCACGCCGCCGCGGGGCGACCCGGTCAAGGACTGGGAGCAGCAGGAGGCGGCCCGGGTCGCCGGCAACATGTACCCGAACTATCACCGGCTCAAGATCGTGCCGGTCAAGGACTACATCGGGGACTGTGCCGACTGGCAGTGGACGTACGACAGCCCGCAGGGACACATGCACGTGTCCAACCTGGGCTGCCGCATCCGCCCCGACCTCGGCCAGGCCATCTACTGGGAATGCACGACCGACATGTGGACCCAGCCGGCGGCGCAGAACGTCTACGCCATCATCCGGGCCACGTTCCAGCCCAGCCCCCAGCGCTGACCCGTCCCGCTACAGCGGGATGTTGCCGTGCTTCTTCGGCGGCAGCGTCTCGCGCTTGGTGCGCAGCAGCCGCAGCGCCCGCACGATCTCGACGCGGGTGGTCGAGGGCGCGATGACCCCGTCGACGTAGCCGCGCTCGGCCGCCACGTACGGGTTGGCCAGCGTGTCCTCGTACTCCTGGATCAGCTCGGCCCGCAGCGCGGCCGGGTCCTCGGCGTCGCGCAGGTCCTGGCGGTACAGGATGTTGACCGCGCCCTGGGCGCCCATCACCGCGATCTGCGCCGTCGGCCAGGCGAAGTTGAGGTCGGCGCCGAGGTGCTTGGAGCCCATGACGTCATACGCGCCGCCGTAGGCCTTGCGGGTGATGACCGTGACCTTCGGTACCGTCGCCTCGGCGTAGGCGTAGATCAGCTTCGCGCCGCGGCGGATGATGCCGTCCCACTCCTGGCTGGCGCCGGGCAGGAACCCGGGCACGTCGACGAACGTGAGGATCGGGATGTTGAAGGCGTCGCAGGTGCGCACGAAGCGGGCGGCCTTCTCCGACGCGTCGATGTCGAGGCAGCCGGCGAAGTGCATCGGCTGGTTGGCGACCACGCCGACGGGGTGCCCCTCGACGCGGCCGAAGCCGACCACGATGTTCTGTGCGAACAGGGGCTGGACCTCGAGGAAGTCCTCGACGACCGTTTCCACGACCGTGCGGATGTCGTACGGCTGGTTCGCCGAGTCGGGGATGAGCGTGTCGAGCGCGAGGTCCTCGTCGGTGATCTCGAGCGGCGCCGCGCCGGAGGACGCGCCCAGCACCGGTGCGTCGTCCATGTTGTTCGACGGCAGGTAGGACAGCAGCGCGCGCACGTAGTCGATCGCGTCGTCCTCGTCGGCCGCGAGGTAGTGCGAGTTGCCCGACTTCGTGTTGTGCGTGCGGGCCCCGCCGAGGTCCTCCATGCCGATGTCCTCGCCGGTGACCGTCTTGATCACGTCCGGGCCGGTGATGAACATGTGCGAGGTCTGGTCGACCATGACGGTGAAGTCGGTGACGGCGGGGGAGTACACCGCGCCGCCCGCGCACGGGCCCATGATCAGGGAGATCTGCGGGATGACGCCCGACGCGCGTACGTTGCGGAAGAAGATCTCGCCGTACAGTCCCAGGGAGACCACGCCCTCCTGGATGCGCGCGCCGCCGGAGTCGTTGATGCCCACGACCGGGCAGCCGATCTTCATCGCCAGGTCCATGACCTTGACGATCTTCTCGCCGAAGACCTCGCCGAGGCTGCCGCCGAAGACCGTGAAGTCCTGGGCGAACACGCACACCTGGCGGCCGTCGACCGTGCCGTAGCCGGTGACCACGCCGTCGCCGTAGGGCCGCGTCTCGTCCAGCCCGAAGTTGGTGGACCGGTGCCGGGCCAGCTCGTCGAGCTCGACGAACGAGCCGGGGTCGAGCAGCAGGTCGATGCGTTCCCGGGCGGTCTTCTTGCCGCGGGCGTGCTGCTTCTCCACCGCGCGGGCCGAGCCGGCGTGGACGGCCTCCTCCGTGCGGCGCCGCAGATCCGCGAGTTTGCCCGAGGTCGAGTGGATGTCCGCCTGCTTCGTGGTCACCCTCGGCAGCTTAATGGCGCCGACATAGGGTCGACCTGTGAACATTTCCACCGGCTCCTCCGCCGACTCCTGGTCTGACCTCGGGCGCCCCCCGCTGCGGCCGCTCGCGCTGCGCCGGGCGCTGCTCGTCCCGGGCGGCCTCTGGACCGAGCTGCGGATCGTCGAGGAGACCGGCTCGACCAACGCCGACGCGATCGCGGCGGCCCGCGAGGGCGCCCCGGAGGGCCTGGTGATCGTCGCGGAGCGGCAGGTCGCCGGCCGCGGGCGCCTCGGCCGCCAGTGGGAGTCGCCGGCGCGGGCCGGGCTCGCGCTCAGCGTGCTGCTGCGCCCCGAGGTCGCCCCGGCGCGGCTGGGCTGGCTGCCGCTGCTGGCCGGGGTGGCCCTCGCCGAGGCGGTGCGCCGGGTGTCCCGGGTGGACGCCTACCTCAAGTGGCCGAACGACCTGCTGCTCACCGGGGACCGCAAGACGGCCGGGATCCTCGCCGAGGCGGCCGACGGGGCGGTGGTGCTCGGCATCGGGCTCAACGTCACGCTGCGCGAGGACGAGCTGCCCCGCCCGGACGCGACGTCCCTCGCCCTGGCCGGGGCCGCGAACACGGACCGTGATCCGCTGCTGCGGGCCCTGTTGCGGGCGATCGGGGAGTGGTACGCGCGCTTCACCGAGCACGCCGGGGACCCCGAGGCGTCCGGGCTGCGGGAGGCGTACATCTTCCACTGCGGCACCATCGGCCGCCGCGTGCGCGTGGACCTGCCCGGCGGGACGGCGCTCGAGGGCCTGGCCGCCGGCGTCGACGTCGACGGCCGGTTGCAGGTCACGGACCGGTTCGGCGCCGTGCGGGCGTTGGCGGCCGGCGACGTGGTCCACGCCCGGCTGGATACGTCCGGGTAGTCCATGCCGCCGGGTGGCGTTCAGGGTCTAGCCTCACCTCCGACATTCATGAACGAGGAGGGGTTTCGCGTGGGGTTCCCGGAAAGCGTCCTGACCAAGGACGAGCAGGTGGTGCTGCACCTGCACCCCCACTGGAAGGCGTTGTTCCTGCCGGTGGTCTGGTTTGTGCTGGCCGTGGCGGCAGTCGTCGTCCTGGCGATCTTCACGGGCTGGGGCATGATCCCGATGCTCATCGTCTCCGGCGTGGCCCTCGTGCTGGTCCTGGTGGTCACCGTGTGGCCGTGGATCAAGTGGCGGACCACGCACTACGTCTTCACCAACGAGCGGGTGATCATGCGCAGCGGCGTCTTCTCACGCAGCGGCCGTGACATTCCGATGGGTCGGATCAACGATGTGTCGTTCTCGCACTCGCTGTTCGAGCGGATGCTCGGCTGCGGCACGCTGACCATCGAGTCGGCCGGGGAGCGCGGTCAGGTGCAGCTGACCGACCTGCCGCAGGTGGAGAAGACCCAGAGCATGCTGTACGAGCTGGTCGACTCCGACCGCCAGAAGCACACGTTCGGCGACGACGACCGCGACGCGCTCGTCAAGGAGCTGCGGGACGACGCGACCAGCTGAGTCCCGCCCGGTCCCCGGGTTTGTCTGGTGCCCCCGTCAGCGCTTCGCGGCGGGGGTTTCCAGGTCGTCGGCCGGCTTGCGGGGCGCGGGCGGCGCGGCCGCCGAGTCGGAGAACGCGGCCTCCAGCGCCTCCATCTGCCGCTCGTCCGGGGCGATGGCCGCGGTGTCGGAGAAGGCCACCTCGAGCGCCTCGATCTCGCGCTGCTCGGGGTTGGCGGTGAAGACCCAGGTGCGATAGGCCCAGAAGCGGAACGTCGTCGCCAGCAGGATGCCCGCGGCGTTGGCGATGTTGAACGCCAGCCGGTCGTCGGGGTTGGACTCGTTGAAGTGCAGCCCGTATTTGGCCACCGCCAGGCCCACCTCCTGGATGAGCAGGCCGACGCCGTTGAGGGCGAAGAAGAGCACGTATTCGCGCCGCGCGCTCCCGCTCTCCCGGTCCTTGTAGGTCCACTGGCGGTTGAGCAGGTAGGACACGATGGTCCCGACGACCACCGCGACGATCTTCGCCTTCAGCGGGCCGATGAACAGCAGCGCGTTGACCAGGATGAAGTCGACGGCCGTGTTGACGCAGCCGACCGCGCCGAACTTGAACAGCTCGGTCGCGAGCGCGTGGTAACGCTCGGGCAGGAAGCGGTCGCGGAGACTGCTGGCGAATCGCACCGGCCAACCTTACGGTAAGCGACCAAACCGCGCGCGGCTGCGAGGCCGACTGCGGGACAGGTCACCCGGCCGTCTCACTCTCCGTCACGGCCGGGCTGCCGGGGGTGGCGTCGGTGTGATCGGGGCTCTTGCGGAACACGATCTGGCGGTAGGACCAGAACCGGAACAGGGTCCCCAGGACGAGCCCGACGCCGTTCTTGGCGATGTTGTCCGACAGCTGGCTGGTGAAGCCGAAGAGGTAGTGGCTGACGCCCAGGCAGGACAGCGCGATGACCAGGCCGACGAGGTTGAACAGGAAGTAGAGCGCGTATTCGCGGCGCAGGTCGGTGCGGGCCCGGTCGCGCCAGGTCCAGAACCGGTTGCCGATGAACGCGCACGTGGCCGCGACCGCCATCGAGATCGTGCCGGCGACCAGCGTGTTGAGCGGGCCCCACAGCAGGTTGTAGACGCCGGTGTCGATCAGGAAGGTGATCAGGCCGATCGTGCCGAACTTGCCGACCTCACGCACCAGGCCCTCGAAGCGCGCATAGAGCTTCTGGAACATGGTCGGCTGCGGGGTTGTCGACTGCACGTCGGTCACGCAGGACAGGGTAAGGCACGACACCGTTTGCGCAGTAATGCGCGCTGAACGAAAAGTTCGCGCGAAATTCTGCGAGCGGGCTTGAAAGCCTCCCGTTCTTGTGCAGGTTTTCACAAGGTCTCGCGGTGCCGGGCCAGGGCGGCGGGCCTAGGCTGGGAGAAACCCGCTGGATTTCACGACGCGCTCGCACCATCGCGCGCCGCGCTTCCGCGCATCCATCGGGCGGTTCGAGGTCAATGCCGACCAAGAGGAGTCACCGTATGTCTGCCCCGGTAACAGTGCCCGGCCTGGATCAGGCGCCCACCGCCCACACCCGGCTGCTGGCCTGGGTCCGCGAGGTCGCCGAGCTCACGAGACCCGAACGCGTGGTCTGGTGTGACGGCTCGGAGCCCGAATGGCGCCGGATGACCGATGAACTGGTCGAGAGCGGGGCGCTGGTCCGCCTGGCCGCCCGGCCGAACTCCTTCTGGGCCCGCACCGACCCCTCCGACGTGGCCCGGGTCGAGGAGCGCACCTTCATCTGCTCGGTCGACGAGGCCGACGCCGGGCCGACGAACAACTGGATGGCGCCGCAGGAGATGAAGCGGCGGATGACGGAGCTGTACGACGGGTGCATGCGGGGGCGGACGATGTACGTCATCCCGTTCTGCATGGGCCCGCTCAGCGCCGAGGACCCGATGTTCGGCGTCGAGCTGACCGACTCGCCGTACGTCGTCGCCTCCATGCGGATCATGACCCGGATGGGCGCCACGGTGCTGGAGAAGATGGGCACGGACGCGAACTTCGTGCCGTGCCTGCACTCGGTGGGGGCCCCGCTCGAGGACGGGCAGGCCGACGTGGCCTGGCCCTGCAGTGAGACCAAGTACATCTCCCACTTCCCCGAGACGCGGGAGATCTGGAGCTTCGGCTCCGGCTACGGCGGCAACTCCCTGCTGGGCAAGAAGTGCTACTCGCTGCGCATCGCGAGCGTCATGGGGCGCGACGAGGGCTGGCTCGCCGAGCACATGCTCATCCTCAAGCTCACCAGCCCCGAAGGGGTGGTCAAGTACATCGCCGCGGCGTTCCCGAGCGCGTGCGGCAAGACCAACCTGGCGATGCTGGAGCCCACGATCCCGGGCTGGAAGGTCGAGACGCTCGGCGACGACATCGCCTGGATGCGGTTCGGCGAGGACGGCCGCCTGTACGCGGTCAACCCGGAGTTCGGGCTGTTCGGCGTGGCTCCCGGTACCGACTGGAAGACCAACCCGAACGCCATGCGCACCCTCGCGCGCGGCAACTCGATCTTCACCAACGTGGCGCTCACCGACAACGGCGACATCTGGTGGGAGGGCATGGGCGAGCCGCCCGCGCACCTCACCGACTGGCGCGGCGGCGACTGGACGCCGGACTCGGACGGGCTCAGCTCGCACCCGAACTCCCGCTTCTGCACCCCGATCGCCCAGTGCCCGATCCTGGCGCCCGAGTACGACGACCCCCGTGGCGTGCCGATCGACGCGATCCTGTTCGGCGGCCGGCGCAAGACCACCATCCCGCTCGTCACCGAGGCGCGCGACTGGGTGCACGGCGTCTACCTCGGCGCCACGCTGTCGAGCGAGACCACGGCCGCGGCGGTCGGCCAGGTGGGCGTGGTGCGCCGGGACCCGATGGCGATGCTGCCCTTCATCGGGTACAACGCCGGCGACTACTTCGCCCACTGGATCGAGATGGGCAAGGGCGTAGACGGCGACCCGACCAAGCTGCCCAAGATCTTCTACGTGAACTGGTTCCGCCGCGGTGACGACGGCCGGTTCCTGTGGCCCGGCTTCGGCGAGAACTCGCGGGTGCTCAAGTGGGTCGTCGAGCGCATCGAGGGCACGGCCCAGGCGGTGGAGACCCCGATCGGCGCGGTCCCGGCGCCCGGCGCGCTCGACGTCGCCGGCCTGGACCTGACGGCCGAGGACGTGGCCGCGGCGCTGCACGTCGACGCGGAGGAGTGGCGCGCCGAGCTGCCGCAGATCCAGGCGTGGTTCGAACAGTTCGGCGAGAAGTTGCCAGGAGTTCTCTGGGCCGAGCTCGACGCCCTGAGGGCCCGCCTCGGCACCGCATAACAGCAGGTGAGCGGCCGGTCCGTCGGGTGACCGGCCGCTTGTCACTTTACTGAAACGGTACTGTCCGGTGCCCGCCTGACGGTGTCGCTTCGCCCTCGGGGTCGCTAGTCTTCTCTGCCGTGGGACTGCGTGACGTGGTTTATTCGCTGTACGAGAAGCGTCTCGCCCGGAGGCTGCTCGGCAAGCCGAAGCCGCACCACGTCGGGGTGATCGTCGACGGCAACCGCCGCTGGGCGCGCGAGATGGGATACGTCGACCCCAACGACGGCCACCGGGTCGGCGCCGAGCGGATCAAGGAACTCCTCCGCTGGTGCGACGGCGCGGGGGTCAAGCACGTCACCCTCTGGCTGCTGTCCACCGACAACCTCTCGCGCCCGGCCCAGGAGCTCGACCCGCTGCTGCAGATCATCGAGAACCTGGCCGCCGACCTGGCCGACGAGCGCAACCCCTGGCAGCTGCGCATCGTGGGCGCGCTCGACCTGCTGCCCGGCGCCAGCGCCCAGACCCTCAAGGCGGCCCAGGAGAAGACCGTCGACCGCACCGGCGGGGCCCAGGTCTCCCTGGCCGTCGGCTACGGCGGCCGCCGCGAGATCGCCGACGCCGTGCGGTCGCTGCTGCACGAGCACGCGAAGGCCGGCACCACGATCGAGGAGCTCGCCGAGATCCTCGACGTCGACCACATCTCCGACCACCTCTACACCCGCGGCCTGCCCGACCCTGACCTGGTGATTCGCACGTCGGGGGAGCAGCGGTTGTCGGGCTTCCTGCTGTGGCAGAGCGCGCACTCGGAGTTCTACTTCTGCGACGTGCACTGGCCTAGCTTCCGGCGGACGGACTTTCTGCGGGCGCTGCGGTCTTACGCCAACCGTCAGCGGCGTTACGGGGCCTGAGCTGGGGTTTTTTCGATAAGTCGGGCGCTTCGCGCCGCGACTTATCGGATTTTTCGCCTGTGGGGCGATAAATCCGTTTCTGCAGGATTTCGCGCCGGATTGGCGCTCCTGGGACGCCTGTCTTGGCGCCACCCGGCGGACGGCGGGCGCCCGGACGGCGGGTGGCGGGCGCCGGACAGCGGGTGGCGGGCGCCGGACAGCGGGTGGCGGGGTGTCGTGGTGGTGGACGCTGTGCTTGGGGTGCCGTGCGAAGCGTTGGCCGCTCGCGGCGCGGAAGTCGGCGGCGGGCCCGAGCGCGGACGGGTGAGGACGAGCGCTGAGCGGCGCCAGGGGCGCCCGTGCGTGGCTCGCGAGCCGAGAGGGCGGCCGGGCGCGGTCGGTGCCGGTACGAGGGCGCGAGGCGGCCGCGATCGGTGTGAGCGGTCGCACACAAACGGCCCGGCGCGCGGTGACTTTCCGTCGCGGCCCGTGCACCTGGTGTTTGTCGGGTGTTCGGACCTGATCGGCTGGGAATCGGCTGCGCGATCTAGTGGATTTTGCAACTACCGGATAGCGTCATTGCTGTGGCGGGGGTTTTCCCCGGCATCCGAGGCCCGGACCGAGCGAACGCATGTGAAGCCACGGGGCCAAGCACCCGACCCCGTGCGGGCGTCGGAGGACGCGAGTGCGGGCGGCGAGGTGCCCGTCCCCGGAGATCCCGTGACCGTTCGCCGTAGTCCCTCAGCATCCTCCTCCTCCACCTCCGCGGAGCCGGCGCCAGCCCAGGCGACGCCGCCCGTCAAGGCCGTCCGGCGCACCCGGAAGAAGGCCGAGGAGAACCCGGTCCCCGTTCCCACCCGGCGCACCTTCGTGCTGGACACCTCCGTGCTGCTGTCCGATCCTGGCGCGTTCCTGCGCTTCGGCGAGCACGACGTCGTCCTGCCGCTGGTCGTCATCTCCGAGTTGGAGGGCAAACGGCACCACCCCGAGCTGGGCTACTTCGCGCGGCGCTCGCTGCGCTTTCTGGACGAGCTGCGGGCCAAGCACGGGCGGCTGGACGAGCCGCTGCCGCTGACCGACGCCGGGGGCACCCTGCGGGTCGAGCTCAACCACGCCGACCAGCACGTGCTGCCGGCCGGGTTCCGGGCCGACACCGACGACGCCCGGATTCTCGCCGTGGCGCTCGCGCTGCAGGCCGAGGGCAAGGACGTCCTGCTGGTCACGAAGGACATGCCGCTGCGGGTCAAGGCCGGCTCGGTGGGCCTGGCCGCGGACGAGTACCAGCCGGGACCGGCCGCCGATCACAGCTGGACCGGCATGGTCGAGCTGGGCATCAGCGAGGCCGAGGTCAAGCAGCTGTACGCCGGGGAGGCCGTCGACCTCGACGGCGCCGGAGACCTGCCGGTGCACACCGGGCTCGTGCTTACCTCGCAGAACGGGTCCGCCCTGGGCCGCGTGGGGGCCGACAAGTCGGTGCGGCTGGTGCGGGGTGACCGCGAGGCGTTCGGCGTGCGCGGGCGCTCGGCGGAGCAGCGGGTCGCGCTGGATCTCCTGCTCGACGACTCCATCGGCATCATCTCCCTCGGCGGGCGGGCCGGCACCGGCAAGTCGGCGCTGGCGCTCTGCGCGGGGCTCGATGCGGTCATGGAGCGGCGCAAGCACAAGAAGGTCATCGTGTTCCGGCCGCTGTACGCCGTCGGCGGCCAGGAGCTGGGCTACCTGCCCGGCAGCGAGGCCGAGAAGATGTCGCCCTGGGCGCAGGCCGTCTTCGACACGCTGGGCGCGCTGGTGCACGACAACGTGATGGAGGAGGTCGCGGGGCGGGGCATGCTCGAGGTCCTGCCGCTGACCCACATCCGGGGCCGCAGCCTGCACGACGCGTTCGTGATCGTCGACGAGGCCCAGTCCCTCGAACGAGGGGTTCTGCTCACCGTGCTGTCCCGCATCGGCATGAACTCGCGGGTGGTCCTCACCCACGATGTCGCTCAGCGTGACAACCTCCGAGTCGGCCGGCACGACGGTATCGCCGCGGTGATCGAGGCGCTGAAGGGCCATCCCCTCTTCGCACACGTCACCCTCACCCGTTCGGAGCGTTCTCCGATCGCCGAAGTGGTCACGGATCTGCTGGAGGACCTGCCGTTCGAGCGCTGATCGTCGGCGGCCGCGAGTCGGAGTTGAGAGCAACCGCCCGAATTGCGGCGTGATTAGGATCACAGAAGGTAGCGTTTGGGTTCTCACCCTCGATTGTGCTGGGCGATGGTGGGTTTCGAGCGCGTGACGCCACGCAAGTGGGCATCAGGCGCTCACGGTGCGTAAGGGTCCGGACGGTGGGTAACACCCCGTCCGGACCCGCTCCGCGAGGAGTGGGCGCCGATTCCTGTCCCCGACGAATGGATGACCCTGTGATCCGGCTGTGGCACCGGGTCGGCACCATCCGAGCCGTGTTCGCCCTCGTGATCCTCGCGGGTCTCGTCGGCGGCCTCGTGATTGCCGGCCTGACCCAGCACGACGACGACTCGGCCAACGCCGTCAAGGCTGCCGATACCGCCGCATTCCCCGTCTCCTCGTCCTCCGCCACGCCCTCCGCGTCGCGCTCGCCGAGCAGCGCCGCCGAGGCCGACGCCCTGGCCAAGGCCAAGGCCGCCGCCGAGGAAGCGTCCGCCGAGGCCAAGGCCGCCGACGACGCGGCGCGCAAGAAGGCCGAGGAGGAGGCGAGCCGCAACAAGGCCCGCACCACCACGCCGCCACCGACCAACTCGGCGCCGAAGTACCCGGTGCCGGCCTCCTGCGACGTGTACTCGGGCAACAAGAAGACCGGCTGCGCCGTCCTCATCGGCATGGGCTTCGGGCTCGACCAGATGCCGTGCCTGGAGAAGCTGTGGGACAAGGAGAGCGGCTGGAACGCCAAGGCGGCGAACCCCAGCGGGGCGTACGGCATCCCGCAGGCGCTCCCGGGCAGCAAGATGTCCTCCGCCGGGGCTGACTGGAAGACGAACCCCGAGACGCAGATCCGCTGGGGGCTCGGCTACATCAAGGGCAAGTACCAGACGCCGTGTGGTGCCTGGAACTACTGGAACAGCCACCACTCGTACTGAGGCTTCCGCTCGCCGGCGCCGTCACACCGTTTCGTGTGGCGGCGCTGGCGCGTCTCTGCTACCACTTTGGGCGTGTCGAGCGACATCGAGCGGCAGGCCGACCCGACCCGGTTCGGGACCGAGGCCTTCTACGCCTCCATCGGGCGGGCCTTCGTGGCCATGTGCGCGTTCGTGCCGGTGCTGTTCCTCGTCGAGTTCTTCGACGGGCTGAGCGGGCACCGGCTCGACCAGGAGGGCGGCATCCGCCCGCACCACATCGACGGGCTGGACGGGATCGTCTTCGCGCCGTTCCTGCACGCCAGCTTCGACCACGTGCTGAGCAACAGCATCCCGCTGATCCTGCTGGGCACCTTCGTGCTCGCCGACGGGGGCGCCCGGTTCTGGCTCACGACCGCCTTCATCGCGATCGTCGCCGGGGTCGGGGTCTGGTTCCTCGGGGACGCCAACACGGTCGTGGTCGGGGCCAGCGGCGTCATCTTCGGGTACCTCGGCGTCATCCTCATGCGCGGCGTGGTCGGCCGGCGGCTGTGGTACATCGGCGTCGGCCTGCTCGTCGGGCTCCTCTACGGCTGGCAGCTCTTCGGCGTGCTCCCCGGCGACCCGGACGTGTCGTGGCAGGGCCACCTGTGCGGGTTCCTGGCCGGGCTGGTCGCCGCGATCCTGTTCCGCCGGCGTCGCCCGCGCCCGGTTGAGCACGCCGACCCCCTATCCCTGGGCCCGGAGCTGTCGTAGCGTCCCACTCATGCGGGAAGCCGTAGCGGGCCGATCAGGTCCCGAACCACAAGGCCTGTGTCGCCGTACTGTTGACCTCGCCATCGTTGGTGCGGGACCGGCCGGGTTGTTCGCCGCCTACTACGCGGGATTCCGGGGGCTGTCCACCGCCGTGATCGACGCCCTGCCGGAGCCCGGCGGGCAGGTCACGGCGATGTACCCGGAAAAAATGATCTTCGACGTGGCCGGGTTCCCGGGCATCCGCGGCCGCGACCTCGTGGCGAACCTGGTCGAGCAGGCGGCGCAGTTCAACCCGGAGTACCTCCTGGGGATCCGGGCCGAGAAGCTGTCCTATGAGGACGAGCGCCCGGTGCTCGGGCTGTCCTCGGGGGAGTCGCTGGCCTGCGGGGCAGTGCTGATCACCGGCGGTCTGGGCAGCTTCACCGCGCGCCCGCTCCCGGCGGCCGAGGGCTTCTCCGGCGACGGTCTGCTCTTCTTCGTACCGCACCTGGCCGACCTCGCCGGGCACGACGTCGTGATCGTGGGCGGCGGCGACTCGGCCTTCGACTGGGCGCTCGCCCTGCAGCCGATCGCCCGCTCGGTCACCCTGGTGCACCGGCGCGACAAGTTCCGCGCGCACGCCTCGACCGTCTCCCGGGTGCAGGCGCTCCCCGTTGAGATCGTGACCAACGCCGAGGTGACCCGGCTGCGCGGGGACGCCCGCGTCACCGGGGTCGACGTCACCGTGCGCGGCGGCGGCGAGGCGCGCACGCTGCCGGCCGACACCGTGGTGGCCGCGCTCGGGTTCACCGCCGACCTCGGCCCGCTCGCGGACTGGGGGCTGGAGCTGTCCAAGCGGCACATCTGCGTGGACAGCACGACGGCCACGAACCTGCCGCGGGTGTTCGCGGCCGGGGACATCAGCGAGTACACCGGGAAGGTCCGCCTCATCGCCGTGGGCTTCGGCGAGGCGGCGACCGCGGTGAACAACGCCGCCGTGATCATCGATCCGGCCGCGCACCTGTTCCCCGGCCACTCGTCCGACAACGGCTGATCCGCACCGGCGACCGCACCCACTCCGGCTCCCGCTCGAACGTCCAGCCGGAGACGCCCGGCTTCGCTCGCCCGCGGCGCCCTCGGTGCCGACCGGTATTCCTTGGCACGCCCCTCGCCCGCGCGACCTGCCGCAAACGCCTGACTTTTTTGGCACGCCCTCTCATGCGCTCAAGCCGATGGCGACACGTCGGCTCAACACCGGGCCGTGAGCGGACGCACCGGGACCGTGTGTCGAACCCGCGGCCGTTGCGGCCGTAGCCGAGTGGGGATCTCGACCTGCTCGAGAAGCGGCTGCGGGTCCAGGGCGAGCTCGTCGAGGCCGGGACGGGCGCTCGCGACCACCGCGTCCCCGCCACCACCGCGCACCGCGCCCCCCATCGCGCCTCGCGCCCTGCCCCATCGCGCCTCGCGCCCTGCCCCATCGCGCCCCGCGCCCTGCCCCATCGCGCCCCGCGCCCTGCCACCATCGCGCCCCACAGCCACCGCGACCACGTAGATCTTGGCCGACGCGGGGGAGGAGCCGCTGATGCGCGCGAATACCCCGTCGGGCGAAAAATCCGATATGTCGGCCGATTCGGCCGCGAAGCGGCCGACATATCGCGCAACGCCCACACCGCAACGGCAACTCCTCAACCACCGAAGCGCACCGCCGATGGGACAAGGCGTGGTGGGCGTCCGCTTGCAGGTCCTCGGCGTGGTGCTCCTCGGCCTGCTGGTGTCCGGCGGCGCGGGGCTGCTCATGCACCGCGTCGAGCGCGACGGCGCCGGCCAGGCCCTCGACCGGCGCGCCGCCGCCGCCCAGGACGCGGTGGCCTCGGCGACGCAGCGGTACGTCGACGCCCTCCAGCTCGCCGCGGGCGCCCTCGAGGCGCTGCCCGCGCTGGACGCCGACGCCTTCAGCACCGCGACCGAGCCACTGGGCCGGCTGTGGCTGCCCGGCGCCACGGGCGTCGACTACGTGGTGGCGGTGCCCGACGCCGGGATCGCCGCGGCCCAGACCGCCTGGCGCGACCGCGGGGTGCCCGAGCTGAACCTCGCGCCGGCCCCGGGTACCAGCGTGCACTACTTCGCCGTGCTCGCCCGCCCGCTCGACGTGCGCCGGCCGGGCGGGCCGGGGCCGGGGCGCGACCTGGCCGCGACCCCGCAGGTGGGCGCCGCGGTCGAGCGGGCCGAGAAGTCCGGGCTGCCGGCGGCGTCCGAACCGTACGTCGCGCTGCGGGACGCGTCCAGCTCCGCCGATCCGCAGCCGCAGACCGTCGCGCTCGTGCAGCGGGTGGTCGAGCGGCGCACCGGGGCGCTGCGCGGGTACCTCCAGCTGACCGTCCGCGTCCAGGACTTCTTCGGCGACACCATGCTCCAGCCCGTGCGCGAGCTGCTCGACGTGAGCCTCGCCGCGTACGCCGGGACCGAGCTGCGCACCATCGCCGTCATCCGCCGCTCGTCCGACCGGGTCGCCGACCTGCGCCGCACCGTCGACGTGCAGGTCGCCGACCGGCAGTGGCGGCTGCGGGTGGCCACCGACTCCGGCGCGCTCGTCGGGGCGGGCGGGCACCTGGACGAGGGGATGTTCTTCGGCGGCGCCGCGCTCACGCTCGTCACGGCGCTGCTGGTGTACACCCTCGCCACGTCCCGCCGCCGGGCCGAGGAGCGCGTCGAGGAGGCCACGGCCGAGCTGCGGGCCGCGGGGGCCACGGCCCGGTCGCAGGCGACGCTGCTCAGCGCCGTGATGGACACGATCGCCGACGGCGTGGCGGTGATCGACGGGGAGGGGCGCGCGGCCTGGCTGAACCCGACCGCCCGGGCGATCCTCGGCCCCGAGGCGTCGCAGGCGCCCGCATCGCAGTGGCCGGAACTGCTGGACATGCGCGAGGCCGACGGGGTCACGCGGTACCAGAACCGCTCGCCGGGGCCGGCGGGCACCGAGACGCTCGTCGAGTGCGTGATGGCCGGGCGGCGCATCGAGGTGCGCGTCCGCGCGCTGGTCTACGACGGCGAGGCACCCGGCGCCGTGGCGGTCATGCGCGACATCACCGACCGGCACGCGGCCTCGGAGCAGCTGCGCTCCTCCGAGGAGCTGCTGCAGCTGCTGCTGGACGGGGCCCGGGACTACGCCATCTACATGCTCGACCCCGACGGGCGGATCGTCAGCTGGTCGGTGAACGCCGAGCGCCTCAACGGGTACCGCAGCGACGAAATCATCGGCGAGGACTATGCGCGGCTGTTCACCCCGGAGGACTGCGAGGCCGGGCGGCCCGGGACCGTGCTGCGCCGGGCCCGTGAGACCGGCCGGGCCGAGATGGACGGGCTGCGGGTGCGCAAGGACGGCGGCCGCTTCTGGGTGCACGGGCTCCTGACCGCTGTGCGCGACCCGGACGGCTCGGTGCGCGGGTTCGTCAACGTGAGCCAGGACGTGACCGCCCGCAAGCAGGCCGATCAGGTCATCGAGCGGCTCAACGCGGACCTGGAGCGGCGCGTCGCCGAGCGCACGGCCGACCTGCGCGAGGCCAACGCCGAGCTGGAGTCGTTCTCCTACAGCGTGTCGCACGACCTGCGGGCCCCGCTGCGGGCCGTCGACGGGTTCGCCAAGATGCTCGCGCTGGATCACGGGGAGGCGCTGGACGAGCAGGGGCGACGGTACGTCGGGCGGATCCGGGCCGGCGCGCAGCAGATGGGCGAGCTCATCGACGGGCTGCTGGCCTTCTCCCGGCTGCAGCGGCAGGAGATGGCCAACTCCCGCGTCCGCCTCGCCGACCTCGTCGCCGAGGTGTGGGACGAGCTCGCGGTCGAGCGCGGCGACCGGACCGTCGAGCTCGTCGTCGGCGAGCTGCCGGACGCGCTCGGCGACCCGCGGCTCATCCGGCACGTGGTGGCCAACCTGCTCGGCAATGCGGTGAAGTACACCCGCGACGCCGACCCGGCCCGCGTCGAGGTCGGGCACCGGGTGACGGCCGGGGGTGAGGCCACCCACTTCGTCCGGGACAACGGGGCGGGGTTCGACATGCGGTACGCCGGCAAGCTCTTCAAGGTCTTCCAGCGGCTGCACCGGGCGGAGGAGTACGAGGGCACGGGCATCGGCCTGGCCCTCGCGCACCGCATCGTGCACCGCCACGGCGGCCAGATCTGGGCCGACGCCGCGCCGGGGGAGGGGGCCACGTTCTACTTCACCCTGCCCGCGTACGTCCCGGCCCTGGAGACGGTCTCGTGAACCGGGTGCTGCTGGTCGAGGACAACCCGGACGACCTGGAGCTGGCGCTGCTGGCCCTCGACCGGGGCAGCTTCACCACCGCCGTCGACGTGGCCCGCGACGGCGCCGAGGCGCTGGACTACCTGTTCACCCGGCGGCCCGAGCCGCCCCAGGTGGTGCTGCTGGACATCAAGCTGCCGCTGGTCGACGGCATCGACGTGCTGCGGCAGATCAAGGCCGAACCCCGCACCCGGCACATCCCCGTCGTCATGCTCACCTCGTCGGCCCAGGATCGCGACCTGCGCGCCTGCTACGAGCTGGGCGCGAACAGCTACATCGTCAAACCCGTCGACATGGAGCAGTTCATGGCCGCGATGAACAACATCGGCGCCTACTGGCTGGGCCTCAACCTGACGGACCCGCGGACATGAGAATTCTCCTGCTCGAGGACAACCTCGACGACGCCGAGCTGCTGGTGCTGGAGCTGCGCCGGGCCGGGTTCGAGCCCGCCTGCCGCCGGGTCGACGCCCGCGAGGACTTCCGCGCCGCGCTGCACGACCCCGCCGGGCGGCCCGACATCATCCTCGCCGACTACTCGCTGCCGCAGTTCAACGCGCTCGAGGCGCTGGCGATGCTCGGCTCGGACGGCCTCGACATCCCGGTCATCGTCGTCAGCGGCGCGCTGAGCGAGGAGGCGTGCGTCGACGCATTGCGCCACGGCGCCGTGGACTACCTGCTCAAGGACCGGCTGAGCCGGCTCGGCTCGGCGGTCGAGCACGCCCTGTCGCAGCGGCGCCTGCTCGCCGACCGGCACCGGGCCGAGCGCACGTTCCGGGCGGCGTTCGACCACGCGCCGGTCGGCATGGCCGTCACCGATCTCGCCGGCCGGGTGCTGCAGGTCAACCAGGAGCTCTCCCGGATGACCGGGATCGAGCCGGGCGGGTTCCTGCCGGGCCTGATCTGCGACGACGACCGGCCGCTGGTCGAGGAGCGGCTCAAGCGGCTCGTCGCGGGCGAGGCCGGCAAGGTGACCAAGGAGCTGCGGCTGTGCCGGGCCGACGGGTCGCTGGTGTGGGGGCAGTACTCGGCCTCGCTCATCGGCGGCGACGCGGCCGGCGTGGTGCACCAGATCGCCGACGTCAGCGACCGGCACCGGGCCGAGGAGGCGCTGCAGCGGCAGGCCGAGAAGCTGGCCCGGACCAACAGCGACCTGCAGGAGCTCGACCGGCTCAAGAGCGAGTTCGTGGCGACGGTCTCGCACGAGCTGCGCACGCCCCTGACGTCGATCCGCGGGTACACCGAGATCCTGGCCGACAGCGACGCCACCGCGCTCGGGCCGACCGAGCGGCGGATCGTCGGGATCATCGACCGCAACGGCCGCCGGCTGCTCGACCTGATCGAGGACCTGCTCACGTTCTCCCGCATCGAGTCGGGGACGCTCACCCTCGACCTGGGGCCGGTGCGCCTGCGCGGGCTGGTCGACGCGGCCTGCGAGGCGATCCGACCGGCCGTGGAGACGGCGGGGCTGCGGCTCACCGTGGACGTGGACGAGCACATCCCGCTCGTGCGGGGCGACGGGGAGCAGCTGGAACGGGTCGTACTCAACCTGCTCGACAACGCCGTCAAGTTCTCGGACCCGGCCGGCAGCGTGACGATCACCGGCCGCGAGCGCGACGGCGAGGTCGTGCTCTGGGTGCGCGACACCGGCGGCGGCATCCCCGAGGCCGAGCAGGGGATGATTTTCCAGCGCTTCTTCCGTACCGCGGACGCGCAACGCCGGGCGATCAAGGGCAGCGGGCTCGGGCTGGCCATCTCGAAGGCCATCGTGGAGGCGCACGGCGGGTGGATCGCCCTCGAGTCGACCGAGGGCAGCGGCACGACGGTCGGCTTCGGGCTGCCGCTGCCTACGCTCTGAGGCTGGTGGCCAGCTCCGCCAGCTGGCTCTCCTTGGCCTGGCCCACGATGATCACCGTGCGGTTCTCGGTGCTCTGCACGATCGCGCGCTCACCCGGGCGGCCCTGGGACAGGCGGTGCCACTGGAGGCCGGCGATGCTCGTCTGCCCGTCGTCGTGCGGGTTCTGCCCGACGATGGCCGGGACCAGTACCGATGCCGGATCGGCGCTCTCGACGAGCTGCATGGCGCCGTTGTCCGGCGCGGTGATGCCGATGCGCAGGACGCCGCCGGTGAACGTCGCCGAGGCGATCCGCCACCCGTCGGGCAGCTCCCCGGGCTTGAGCGCCTGGAACTTGCCCGCGCGCTGCACCGAGCCGTAGACCTCGGTCGTGTCGACGGCGGGCGGGGTCTCGTGACCGAGATAGCGGTAGAAGGCCACGATGAGGAACACCGGCACGATCAGGACCAGCATCGACAGCGCCATGTCCCGCGGCCGGCGGGCCTTGGTCGCCCGGGGCTGTTCGGTCGTACTTGCCACGTGACCATCTTGACAGGTCATGCGGACCGGATCGCTGCGAGGATGGTTGGTGGTGAACGTTGTGCTGAACACACACCCACGCAACGACGCGCGAGGAGTGCACGAATGAGTCGTGAGATGGACCGGAACCTGGCCCTTGACCTCGTCCGGGTCACGGAGGCGGCGGCGATGGCCGCGGGCCGCTGGGTCGGGCGGGGCGACAAGAACGGCGGCGACGGCGCGGCCGTCGACGCGATGCGCCTGCTGATCAACTCGCTGCCCATGCGCGGCACGGTGGTGATCGGCGAGGGTGAGAAGGACAACGCGCCGATGCTCTTCAACGGTGAGAGCGTGGGCGACGGCACCGGCCCGGAGGTGGACGTGGCGGTCGACCCGGTCGACGGCACCACGCTCATGAGCAAGGGCATGCCCAACGCCCTCGCCGTGCTCGCGGTGGCCGAGCGGGGCGCCATGTTCGACCCGTCCGCCGTGTTCTACATGGAGAAGCTGGCCGTCGGCCCCGACTGCGCGGACGTCGTGGACATCGAGGCCGGGGTCGAGGAGAACCTGCGCCGGATCGCGCGGGTGAAGCGCTCGAGCGTCTCGGAGCTGACGGTCTGCATCCTGGACCGGCCCCGGCACCAGGAGCTCGTGCAGCAGGTGCGCGCGACCGGCGCCCGCATCCGCTTCATCTCCGACGGCGACATCGCGGGGGCGATCAGCGCGGCCCGCGATGTCAGCGAGACCGACGTGCTCATGGGCATCGGCGGCACGCCGGAGGGGATCGTGGCGGCGGTCGCGCTCAAGTGCATGGGCGGGGCGATCCAGGCGAAGCTCTGGCCGCGCGACGACGCCGAGCGCGAGAAGGCCCTGGCCGCGGGGCACGACCTCTCGCGCGTGCTGCACACCGACGACCTGGTCAGCGGGGACAACATGTTCTTCTGCGCGACCGGGGTGACGAGCGGGGACCTGCTCAAGGGGGTCCGGTACCGCTCCGGCGGCGCTTACACCCAGTCGATCGTGATGCGGTCGCGCTCGGGGACGATCCGGTGGATCGACTCGTTCCACCGGCTGGAGAAGCTGCGGGCCTACTCGCTGGTCGACTTCTCCTAGCCGCTCCTGGCCGTGTGGGGGCGCCTCGTTCGCTGTGTGCTTCGAGGCGCCCCGCGCGAAATGTCGGGCGCTGGCGCGCCGCGACATTTCGGATTTATACCCCGCCGGGCGATAAGTCCGATGTCACGCTCCAGAAGCAGGGCCAGACGGTCGCGGTCGAGGGGTCCTTGCCCTCCGCGGTGTGGGAGCGCGATTCGGGGGTGAGGGCCACACGGTCGCGGTCGAGGGCGAGGAGTCCTTGCCCCTCGACGATGCGGGGGCACGATCTGGGGGAGGGCCCAGGGCGGTCGCGGTCGGGGGTGCTCGCGCTCGGTGGTGTGCGAGCGCGATTCGGGGGCCAGGTGGTCGAGGGTCCTTGGCCTCGGCGGTATGGGAGTGCGATTCGGGGGCCAGGGCCAGACAGTCGCGGTCGGGGGTGAGGTGCCCGCGGCGCCGTGGAAGTCGGTGCCGGAGGTCTGGACTCGAAGGACTGACATCTCAGGCGGGGTGACCATCCGCGGGCCTGGCAGCGACGGCGCGCCAGCGCCGAGCGGTGTCTGGCGGGAGCGACGGTCCGCACCCCCGCGGACCCGAGCCATGCTCAGCGCGCGTCGCGGAGCGTCTCGCGAATCGCGTCGTCCAGCGGCGTCGCGGTCAGGCCGAACTCGCTGGTCACGAGCGAGGAGTCCATGACGAACGGCCGGTCGTGCTGGTACCGCACCTCGATGAACTCCCGCGCGAACCGATCCCAGAGCCCGGCCGCCCGCACGGCCAGGGCCGGGTAGGCGCGCAGCCGCGGCGCCTCGAGGCCGGCCAGCGCAGCGACCCGCGTGAGCAGCTGCCGGGCCGTCATCGCGGGCACCGACGGCGTGTGCCACGGCCGGCCCCACGCGCGCGGGTCGCGGGCCAGGGCGACGAGGGTGCGCGCGGCGTCGCCGGTGTACGTGTACGTGTGCGGCACGTCCAGCGCCCCCGGCAGCCATACGGTCTTGCCCGCGCGCATGGCCGGCAGCGCCATGTCGATGAGGGAGTACCTGGGGCCGATCCAGTCCGAGGAGCGCACCTCGACCGCCCGGACGCCGGACGCCAGGGTGTCCAGCCACATCTTCGCGCGCACCCGGCCCTTGACGGTCTCGGCCGCCAGCGGCATGTCCTCGGTCATCGGGCGGTCCACGTGCCCGTACCCGTACAGCGGCGCCGTGATCGCCAGCACCGCGTCGTTCGCCCGCGCGGCTCGCAGCATGGCGTTGTGCATCGGGGGCCACGCGGTGGGCCACTCGAAGTACTGCGGGTTCGCGCAGTTGTAGACCACGCTCGCCCCCTCCGCATTG
The DNA here is from genome assembly GCF_040300725.1 of Dactylosporangium sp. NPDC000244. NCBI lineage: Bacteria > Bacillati > Actinomycetota > Actinomycetes > Micromonosporales > Micromonosporaceae > Dactylosporangium > Dactylosporangium sp. NPDC000244. Next base: position 233,485 of record NZ_JBEPEH010000007.1, on the reverse strand, counting down.
CGCAGCAGCGCATCGGCGTCGCCCGCGTCCGCCGCTACGCGCTCGATGCGCGGGTGCTCAGGACCGCCCCCGCCGCGCGTGACGATCCGGACCGCCTCCCCGCCCTCGGCCAGTTCCAGCGCCACCGCGCTGCCGATCGACCCGGACCCGACGACGACGTGCATCTCAGCCTCCTGGTGCTCCGTTATGAGAGCAGTGCTCTCGAAGTGGAGCATAGGACGCCGGGGCTCGTGAAAGCAAGAGCAGTGCTCTCGTTCCGGAGCGTGTGTCAGGATGGGGCCATGAAGGCGAACTCGATCAGGGCCCGCGTCCGCGCCGAGATGACGGACGAGATCAAGGAGATCGCCCGCCGCCACCTGGCCAGCGACGGGGCCAACCTGTCCCTGCGCGCCGTCGCCCGCGACCTCGGCATGGTGAGCTCGGCGATCTACCGCTACTTCCCGAGCCGCGACGACCTGCTGACCGCCCTGATCCTGGACGCCTACAACGCGCTGGGCGGCTGCGCCGAAAGAGCCGTGGCAGCGGTACCGCCCGATGCCTTCGCCGCCCGCTGGCTCGCCCTCGCCACGTCGGTGCGCGACTGGGCGATCGAGCACCCGCACGAGTACGCGCTCATCTACGGCAGCCCGGTGCCCGGCTACCAGGCTCCGGAGGACACCGTGGCCGCGGGCATCCGCGCGGTGACGGTGCTGGGCGGCATTCTCCAGGCCGCGGCGGAGGCCGGCGCCCTGGCCTCGAACGACGACCCGCTCCCGCCCGCGGACTCGGCCGCCGACCTGGAGCGCATCCGGGCCGTGATCGCCCCCGCCGTCGCGCCGGCGACCCTGGCCCGCGCCCTGTCGGCCTGGGTGTCGCTGTTCGGCCAGGTGAGCTTCGAGATCTTCGGCCAGCTGCGCAACACGGTCAACCACCCGGCCGAGTTCTTCGGGCACCAGATGCGCGCGCAGGCCCGCTACATCGGCCTGCCCGGCTGATCCCGGCTCAGGACTCCGACGGGGTCAGGCGCGCCCGCGCGGAGTCGAGCCAGCGCTGGCAGATCGAGGCCAGCTCCTCGCCGCGCTCCCACAGCGCCAGGGACTCCTCGAGCGTCGACCCGCCCGACTCGAGCCGCTCGACGACGGTCGCCAGCTCGGCCCGCGCCTGCTCGTAGGTCAGGGTCGGCCCGTCCGAGCCCGAACCCGGCTCGGCCATCTTCGGCTCACTCACCCGCAGAACCCTACTGGGCCGTCACGCGGAGTGCGACAGAAACAGGACCGAGTCGGCGCGGCGGTAGCCGACGCGCGCGTAGACCCGCTCCTGGGCGTCGCCCGCGGGCGTCAGGAACGCGAGGGTCGCGCCGGCGGCGAACGCGGCGCGCGTCAGGTGCAGGGTGAGGGCGGCGCCGAGGCCGCGGCGCTCGTACGCCGGCCGCACCGCGATCCCCGCCACCTCGCTGATGCCGTCGCGCACGGCCGCGGCGATCCCGCCGCCCGCCGTCTCGCCGGTCGCGAGCTCGCGGGCCAGGAGCTGCAGCTGGCCGGACTCGGCCTTGGCGCGCGTGGCGGCGACGTGGGCCGGGGTCGGGGGCGCTTCGCCGAAGGCCTCGTGCTGGGCGGCCAGCATCGCCTCGACCTCGGCGTCGGTCTTCGGGGTGACGAGCTCGAAGCCGGGCGGCACGGGCTGGTCGGCGGCGCCGTCCGGCCCGCACTCCATGAGCGGCAGGCGGTCGGCCACGGTGAAGCCCGCGGCCAGCAGGGCCGGCTCCACGGCCGGGGCGAGGTTCGGCAGGTACTCGAGCCGGGGCGCCCGCCCGCGGGTCGTGAACGCCGCGATCAGGGCCTCGATGTCGGCCGCGGACGGGTCGGCGCCGGGGTCGGGGACGGCGTAGTTGAGGTACACGTTCGAGTCGTGCCCGGTGATCGTCACCGTGAACGGCCCGGTGCGCACCACCTCGCGCCCGTTCTTGGCGCTGGCCAGCATGTACTCCTGCAGACGACGCGACAAAGCCCAACCCTCCGCAAGAAAGCACCAGAAACGGACCGGAACGACATCATCTCGCATAAATGCCGGACGTCAAGCGTCGGTCACCGTTGCCGACAGCTCGCCCTCGGCCAGCCGGACGCGCAGCCGCTCACCGCCGGTCACCTCGGCAGGGGCGCGGACCACGGCGCCGTCGGCGCGCTGGACGATCGCGTAGCCCCGCTGCAGCGTCGCCGACGGGGACAGGGTCCGCAGCCGGGCGAGGGTGTGCTCGAGCTCGGTGCCGGCCCGGTCGAGGCGGTGCACGAGGTTGCGGCTCGCGCGGGCGCGCAGGGCGCTCACCTCGGCGGCGCGGGTGTCGACCATCGACAGCGGGCGCGCGATCGACGGGCGGGAGCGCAGCGCGTCGAGGCGGTGCTGCTCGCGATCCAGCAGGCCGCGCAGCGCGCGGTCGAGGCGCTGCTTGGCCTGGCCGATGAGGCGCACCTCGTCGCCGAGGTCGGGCACGATGCGCTTGGCCGCGTCGGTCGGCGTGGACGCGCGCAGGTCGGCGACGAAGTCGACCAGCGGCACGTCGGTCTCGTGGCCGATCGCGGAGACGACGGGGGTTCGGCAGGCGAACACCGCGCGGCACAGGGCCTCGTCGGAGAAGGGCAGCAGGTCCTCGATCGAGCCGCCGCCGCGGGCCAGGACGATCACGTCGATCGTCTCGTCGCGGTCGAGCACGGCGAGGGCGTCGATGATCTGGGGCACCGCCGACGGGCCCTGCACGGCGACGTTGATCACCCGGAAGTCCACGGTGGGCCACCGGCGCCGCGCGTTGGTGAGCACGTCGCGCTCGGCGGCGCTGGCCCGCCCGGTGACCAGGCCGATGCGGCGGGGCAGGAACGGCAGCCGCCGCTTGCGCTCGCGGGCGAACAGCCCCTCGGCGGCGAGCAGCTTCTTGAGCTGTTCGAGGCGCGCGAGCAGCTCGCCGACGCCGACCTGGCGGATCTCGTCGGCGCGCAGGCTCAGCGAGCCGCGGGCGGCGTAGAACTCGGGCCGCGCGTGCACGACGATCCGGGCGCCGTCGGTGAGGCCGGGCGCTCCGAGGTCGACGACGTCGCGGTTGGTGGTGACGGTCAGGCTGAGGTCGGCCGACGGGTCGCGCAGCGTGAGGAAGACGGTGTTGGTGCCGGGCCGCCGGGTGACCTGCGCGACCTGGCCGTCGACCCAGATCCAGCCGAGCCGCGCGATCCACTGCCCGATCTTCTGGCTGACGACCCGGACCGGCCAGGGCTTCTCACTGCTCGACGCCTCATCGGTCACCGCCACACCCTATCCGCGCAGGAATGCGAGGACCGCCCGGACGCGGCGGTGGACGTCGTCGTCGGGCGGCAGGTCGAGCTTGGCCAGCAGACCGTTGATGTGCTTGGCGACCGCCGCCTCCGAGACCACGAGCGACCGCGCGATCGCCCCGTTCGAGCGGCCCTCGGCCATGAGCGCCAGCACCTCGCGCTCGCGCGGGGTCAGCCGGGCGAGCGGGTCGCGGCGGCGGCCGAGGAGCTGGGCGACCACCTCCGGGTCGACGACGGTGCTCCCGGCGGCCACGCGGTCGACCGCGTCGGCGAACTCGGCCACGTCGCCGATGCGGTCCTTGAGCAGGTAGCCGACGCCGGCGCGGCGGCCGGACTCGAGCAACTCGGCGGCGTAGGTCTGCTCGATGTACTGGCTCAGCACCAGCACCGGCAGCCCCGGATCCTCGGCGCGCAGCCGGATCGCGGCCTGCAGGCCCTCGTCGCTGAACCCGGGCGGCATCCGCACATCGGTGACCACGAGGTCGGGCCGGTGCTCGCGCACGGCCGCCACCAGCGCGTCCGGGTCCCCGACGGCCGCGACGACCTCGTGGCCGAAGCGGCGCAGCAGACCGGCGATGCCCTCGCGGATGAGCACGCCGTCCTCGGCGATCACGACCCGCACGGCAGCTCCACGTGTACCACCGTAGGCCCTCCCGCCGGACTGGCCAGCGCCACGGTTCCGCCCGCCGCCGCCACCCGGTCCGCGAGCCCGGACAGCCCGGTGCCCCGGGCCGGGTCCGCGCCGCCCCGGCCGTCGTCGCGCACCTGCACGCGCAGCCACTCGCCGCTCACCGAGGCGGCGACGCGGGCCCGGGTGGCCGAGCTGTGCTTGGCCACGTTGGCGAGGGCCTCGACGACGACGAAGTACGCGCAGGCCTCCACCGCCCCCGGCAACCGCTCGGGCAGGGCGACATCGACGTCGACGGGCAGCGGGGCGCGGTCGGCCACCTCGAGCAGGGCCGCGTGCAGTCCCCGGTCGGACAGGATTTTCGGGTGTACTCCCCGAATGAGCTCCCGCAGCTCCGTCAGCGCCTCCTTGGCCAGCTCGTGCGCGCGGGCCACCGGCTGCGCCCCCGGCGTGCCGGGCGCCAGCTCGAGCCGGGCCAGGCCGAGCTGCATGGACAGCGCCAGGAGCCGCTGCTGGGCCCCGTCGTGCAGGTCGCGCTCGATGCGCCGCCGCTCGACCTCGAACGCGTCGACGAGCCGGGCCCGGGAGCGCGCCACCTCGGTGAGCTCGGGGCTGCTCTCCATCCGCGGGCCGAGCACCGCCTGCGTGATCGCGGCGCGGGCGGCGGCCCAGGCGGTCAGCGGGTACAGCAGGACGATCCCCAGCACGACGCCGAAGACGGCCCCGGCGAGCGTGAGCGCGAGCGGGGTGCCGTCGTCGATGTAGAACGGGCCGCCCACGAGCGCGGCCACGACCCACGCCCACAGCGCCACGACCATCCCGTCGAGCCAGCACAGGGCCGTGACCATGAGCATCGTGTACCCGAGCTCGCGCCAGGTGGCCGGCTCCGACAGCCGGGTCGTGAGCCAGCGGCGCAGGCCGGGGCGGTCGGGGCGGCGGTGCGGGTCGGTCAGCCGCACGTCGTCGACGAGGCGCAGGCGGCGGCGCTCGACGCGGGCCACCACGATGCCCGACAGCGCCGCGGCCAGGAAGCCGGCCAGCCCGATCACCACGAGGGTCAGCGCCGCGCCGGCGAGCAGGAGGACGAGCAGCACCGAGCCCGCGGCCGCGCCGAGTGCTCCGCCGCTGGTCAGGTACAGCAGCGAGCGCCACGGCCACCAGGACCGCAGGAACCGCATCGGGGGCAGCCGCAGCGCGTCCATGACCGAACGGGGCCGCATGCTGCCGACCGTACCGGCGCGGCGCCCCGCCCGCGGTAGTGCTGGCATTACGGAACCCGGCTGTGACGCTGGTCATGCCGCGGGGCCGTTCGCCGCCTTCGCCGCGCTCGCGGGCCGTGGGTGGGGAGCGGGTGGCACGTACCATGGCGGGGTGACTGCTTCGAAGCGCGTGCTGCTCGCCAAGCCCCGCGGCTACTGCGCCGGTGTGGACCGCGCGGTCCAGACGGTGGAGGAGGCGCTGAAGCTGTACGGCGCGCCGATCTACGTGCGCAAGGAGATCGTCCACAACAAGCACGTGGTCAGCACGCTGCAGGCCAAGGGCGCGATCTTCGTGGAGGAGAACGAGGAGGTGCCCGAGGGCGCGATCGTGGTCTTCTCCGCCCACGGCGTCGCCCCCGAGGTGCACGAGCAGGCCAAGGCGCGGGCCCTGCGCGCGATCGACGCCACCTGCCCGCTGGTCACGAAGGTCCACCAGGAGGCCCGCCGCTTCGCCGCGGACGACTACGACATCCTGCTCATCGGCCACGAGGGGCACGAGGAGGTCGTGGGCACCACCGGCGAGGCCCCGGCCCACATCCAGCTCGTCGACGGCCCGGAAGGCGCCGACAAGGTGACCGTGCGGGACCCGTCGAAGGTCGTCTGGCTGTCGCAGACCACGCTGTCGGTGGACGAGACCCTGGAGACGGTGTCGCGGCTCAAGAAGCGCCTGCCCCTGCTCATGTCCCCGCCGAGCGACGACATCTGCTACGCCACGTCCAACCGCCAGGACGCCGTGAAGGCGATGGCCCCGAACTGCGACATCGTCCTGGTCGTGGGCTCGCAGAACTCGTCGAACTCGCAGCGCCTGCGCGAGGTCGCGGTGGACGCGGGCGCCAAGGCCGGCTACCTGATCGACTACGCGACGGAGATCCAGGAGTCCTGGCTGACGGACGCGACCACGGTGGGCGTGACCTCGGGCGCGTCGGTCCCCGACGAGCTGGTCATGGACGTGCTGGACTTCCTGGCCAAGCGCGGCTTCGCGGATGTGGCCGAGATCACGACGGCGCAGGAGAAGCTGGTGTTCTCGCTGCCGCAGGAGCTGAAGCGCGACATGAAGGCGCAGGCCGCGGCTCGTGCCGCCGAGGTGGCCAAGACCCTGGGCTGAGCCTCGCGGCGGTTCTTCTGTCACGGTCGGCCGGCGTCGTGCCGGCGCCGCGGTTTCCGCACCGCGGCCGTGCTGCACCGTGGCCGGTTCCCGGACTCCGGGGGCGGCTGGGGATGGGTGACCCCTCGCGGACAGCCGGCCTGGCACCCACCGATGACACGGTCCGCAGCGACCTCATCCGCCGCTGGGCCGCGTCCGGCCGGTCGGCCCTGCGCTGCTCGCGTCCAAGCCGGCAGTTGTTCGGGCATAACCGAAATATCCGATAAGTCGGTGCAGGGAGTGCCCGACTTGTCGGACCGCCTTCGCCGAGCCCGGTGCCGGAGTGGCGGTGTCGTCGGGGCTGGTGGATAGGCCCAGGGTGACCGGCGGCGGGCCTGGCAGCGTCGGCGCGCCAGCGCCCAGCGGTGTCTGGCGGGAGCGACGGTCCGCAGCCCGGCGGACCCGAGTCATGGCCTGAAAAGCCAACGGCTCCGGGCACGCCGCCCGGAGCCGTTCGCGGGGATGGTCAGAAGTCGCCGCCGAAGTCGCCGCCGTCGAAGCCCCCGTCGCCCCAGTCGCCGCCGTCGCCGCCGTCCCAGTCGCCACCGTCGCCGCCGTCGTCCATGGCCTGGTCGAAGCCCTGGTCGAACCCGGCGTCCTGGCCCTGGTCGAAGCCGGCGTTGTACGCGGCGTCGTAGCCGTGGTCGCCCCAGGAGTTGTCGAAGAGGGCGTCGAAGACGAGCACCGAGCCGATGCCCCAGGCGCCGGCCACGAGGGCCGTCTTCCACCAGGGCTCGGAGTACCACCCGGCGGGCACGCCGCGGCCGGCCACGGCGCCGCCGGGGTAGTAGTACGGGGTGCCGTTGCCGGGCTGGGGGCTCGCGCGGTACGAGTGGCCCTGGACCGCGACCTCGCGCTCCTTGGTGATCTGGCCGGCCCGGGCACCCGCCAGCGCGGGCACGTCGGGCCCGGGGTCGAGGCCCATCGCGGTGCGGGCCGCGCGGATGTACATCAGGCCTTCCAACGACGTCTCGCGCGCCAGGTCGTACTGCTTGAGGCTCGTCGCGCGCTCGAGCTGCCCGCCGGCCGCGTTGTACCGTTCGCTCGCGTCGACCAGCGCCTGTTTGACGGCCGGCTCGTCGCCGGAGAGGTTCATGAGCTGGCCGCCGAGCCGCTCGTACCAGCGCAGCGCATCCTCCCGCGCATCGGCCAGCTGCTGCGCTTCACGCTTCCTGCGACCGAAGCCGAACACCGTCACCACTCCAACCAGGACGAGTAACCCATGCCCTCGACGGTACCGGTTTCTGTCATACCCCTACGGCATGCTGAATACCGTGGATCTCGCACTCCTGATCATCGGTCTCCTGCTCGGTGCCGCGCTCGGCTGGTATGTGGCCCGATCCCGCTCGGCCGTCGACCTCGCCAAGCTCGAGGCGACGCTGCAGGCCACGCGGGAAGGCGAGGCGCGCCTGGAGGCCTCGCTGCGCTCGCTGACCCTGGAGGCGCGCGGGCAGACGCAGGACGCCGTGGCCGACGCGGTCACGCCGCTGAGCGAGGCCCTGCTGCGCTACGAGCGCCGGGTCGCCGAGCTCGAGCGGGACCGGGTGGGGGCCTACGAGTCGCTCCGCGAGCAGGTGCGGGCCATGCACGAGGTCTCGGGCGAGCTGCGCACCGAGACGCGGCGCCTGGTCTCGGCCCTGCGCGCGCCCACGGTCCGCGGCCGCTGGGGCGAGCAGCAGCTGCGGCGCATCGTGGAGGCCGCGGGCATGCTCGAGCACTGCGACTTCGACGAGCAGGTGAGCGCCACGACCGAGGACGGCGTCGTGCGCCCCGACCTCGTCGTGCGCCTGCACGGCGGCCGCCAGGTGGTGGTCGACGCGAAGGCGCCGCTGGAGGCCTACCTCGCCGCGCTCGAGTCCCCCGACGAGCAGACCCGTGCCGCCCGGCTCACCCAGCACGCCAAGCACGTGCGCGCCCACGTCGAGGCGCTGTCGGCCAAGCGGTACTGGTCCGCCTTCGAGCCCGCCCCCGAGTTCGTCGTCCTCTTCGTGCCCGCCGACACGTTCCTGGACGCGGCCCTGCAGCACGACCCCGGCCTCCTCGACCACGCCTTCGCCCGCAACGTGATCCTCGCCACCCCGGCGACGCTGGTCGCGCTGCTGCGCACCATCGCCTACGCGTGGCGCCAGGACTCCCTCACGACCAACGCGCTCGCCGTGCACCAGACGGGCCGCGAGCTGTACGCGCGCCTGAGCACCATGGGCGACCACCTGGCGAAGGTCGGCACGTCGCTGTCGACGGCGGTGACGTCCTACAACCGTGCCGTCGGCTCGCTGGAGGCCCGCGTCCTGGTGAGCGCGCGCCGGCTCGCCGAGCTCGGCGTGAGCGGCGACGCCCTGCCCACCCCGTCCCAGGTCGAGGCCACGCCGCGCCAGTTGCAGGCCCCGGAGCTGGTCGAGGACGAGTACGAGGCGCTCCTGGCCGCCCTGCGCGAGGACCCACCGGCGAAGTAGCGGCCGGGCTGCCCGGGGGTCGCCCGCCGCGGCGGGTGTCTGCTGGTCATGGCTCGGGTCCGCGGGGGTGCGGACCGTCGCTCCCGCCAGACACCGCTAGGCGCTGGCGCGCCGACGCTGCCAGCCCCGCCGCCGGTCACCCTGGGCCTATCCACCAGCCCCAACGACACCGCCACTCCGGCACCGGCTATCAGCCCGACGCGGCCAACACTCCGCCACCGGCTCTCGGCGCTGAGCGCTGCCAGGCCCGCCGCTCGTCGCTTTCGGCCATCGGCCGGCCTTAACGACACCCGCCACTCCGGCACCGGCTTTCAGCCCAACGCGAGCAGCATTCCGGCACCGGCTCTCGGCGCTGAGCGCTGCCAGGCCCGCCGCTCGTCGCTTTCGGCCATCGGCCGGCCTTGACAACACCCGCCACTCCGGCACCGGCTTTCAGCCCAACGCGAGCAGCACTCCGGCACCGGCTTGACGATCCGATAAGTCGGGCACTCCGTGCCACGACTTATCGGATATTTCGGTTATGCCCGAATGCCGCGCGGACCGTCGCCGGGATTTTGGCACCCGTGCAGCAGCTCAACGACCACCACTCGGACCGCGGTCCGGCATTGCGTTCGGCCAACCTCTTCGCGCTACGGCCGACACGACGGTTTGGCGACCGGCGGGCAGTCGCGATCGCCGTCCGGGACGACGGTTTTGGCGACTGGCGGGCAGTCGCGATCGCCGACCAGTTCGAAGGGCGACGGGCTGCGACGCCACAGGCAACTCGGCTGAAGCGCCCCGCGGCCGCCGCGACCGACGACCACTTCGCAGCCGACGCGCGACGGACCTGACGCCGCAGCCGATGCGACCGAAACGCGCCTTCGCGACCGACGCGGCCGAAGCAAGACGAACGAGGCACGCTGGCGGACCGGAGCGCGACGGGCAGCCGGCTTCGCTTCCCGCCGCGACTCCAGTGCGACGGGCGGCCGACTTCGCATCCCCGCGCGACTCGTGCGCGACGGGCCTGAGGGTGCACTGGACTGGAGCGCGATGGGCGGCCCACTCCGCATCCCGGCGCGGCCTGAGCGCGGCGGCGGGGCTCAGCGGGCGGTGGCGATGACGCTCACCGGGGGATCGCCGTGGCGGTACAGGGTGTCGACCACCACGCGCAGTCCCGGGTTCGCCTGGACGCGGTCGTAGCTTCGATCCTTGATGCGGTCGCGGTCGAAGTCGATGCGGGTTGGGCTGGCCGGCTCGTAGCGTACCCAGGTTTCCTCGCCGATCATCGGGCCGGCGGTGCCGCGCAGCTTGACCTTGATGGAGGCCTCGAACGAAGGGGTGTCATCGGGGTACACGCGCACGCGCACGGTGTATCGAGTCGACCGGGTCCCGCCGTGGCTATCGACGTTCTGCGAGCCGAAATCGACGTGCACGATCTCGCCGCGAGCGGTGATCGCATTGGCGCCGGGTTTCCGGCCGAGTCCGAACATGGCGCGACCCTAGGTGCCCGCAAGCACCGACTCGATCATGTCTGCGACAGAGGCGAGTAGGGCCTCCGACACCAGGTACCGCATTGCCCGGCTTTGGTCGGAATTCTCACCCGGCCCGGAGTGGCGCCGGTCTGATCCAGCACTCCGAGGCGCGTCGATCCAGGCTGTCCGCGGTCCGCGGGTCCGTCGAACCTCGGGACGCCGTCGAAGGCCCGCCTGCTATTCGGGCATAACCGAAATATCCGATAAGTCGTGGCACGGAGTGCCCGACTTATCGGATCGTCAAGCCGGTGCCGGAGTGCTGCTCGCGTCGGCGCCGAGAGCCGGTGCGGAGTGGCGGTGTCGTTGGGGCTGATAGATGCGCCCAGGTTGACCAGCGGCGGGCCTGGCAGCGTTCAGCGCCGAAAGTCGGTGGCGGAGTGCTGGTCGTTTGGGCTGATCGCCGGTGCGGAAGTGGCGGTGTCGTTGGGGCTGGTGGATGGGCCCAGGGTGACCGGCGGCGGGCCTGGCAGCGTCGGCGCGTCAGCGCCGAGCGGTGTCTGGCGGGAGCGACGGTCCGCACCCCCGCGGACCCGAGCCATGACCAGCAGACGACCCGTCAGTAGCGGCGACTGCCCTGCGCCCCCCGCAGCGCCCGCTCGGCCAGGGTCAGGTCCGAAGCCGCCGCGCGGGCGAAGGGGCTCGACGCGCCCAGGAGCTCGGCGTAGACGGCCTGGGCCGCGCGGTACTCCGTGATGGCCTCGTCCAGCCGGCCCAGGTCGTGCAGCACGCTCGCCAGCCGGTGCCGGGAGACGGCGGTGTCCAGGTGTACGGGGCCGAGCAGGCGCAGCCGGCTGCCGAGCACCGCTCGGTGCTCCGACTCCGCGTCGGCCAGGCGGCCCGCGTGGTGCAGGGCCGAGGCCAGGAGGCTGCGGCTCATGAGGGTGTCGCGGTGCTCCGGGCCGAGCAGGCGGGCCCGGGCGCGCATCACGGTGCCGTGCTCGTCGATGGCGCGGTCGAGCTCGCCCATGTCCTGGTAGACCTTGGCGAGGTTGCTGCGGCTGATCAGCGTCTCCTGGTGGTTGGCGCCCAGGACGCGGGTGCGCGAGTCCAGGACCCGCTGGTGCTCGCCCTCGGCGCGGGTCAGGTCGCCGAGCTGGTGGTAGATGGTGGCCAGGTGGCTGCGGCTGGTCAGGGTGTCCGGGTGGTCCTCGCCCAGGATGCGCACGCGGGCGGTCAGGGCCTCGTCGCACTCGACCAGGGCCTCGGCCAGGCGGTCGAGGTCGCGCAGGACCGTCGCGTGCTGGTCGCGGGCGGTCAGCGTGTCGGGGTGGTCCCAGCCCAGGGCGTGGGCGCGGGCGTCGACGATCTCGCGGTAGGCCTCCTCGGCCTCCTGCAGCTGGCCTCGCCAGTGCAGGTCGGTCGCGCGCTGCCAGGTCGCGGAGTCGTCGTAGACGCGCGGAGCCGGGGCGGGGGCCGGGGACGGGCGGCGGCGGGGCTCGGGGGCCGGCCAGTCGGCCGGGTCGGGCTCGTCGTCGTGGTGCCCGGCGGCCTGGGAGCCGTAGACGGTCGAGGACGTCATGTGCGGGTAGACGTCGTCGTCATCGTCCATGCGCTGGGGCTGCTGGTGGGGGATGGGCGGCGGCGGCGGGGGCGCTGGCCGGGTCGGGAACCGTGCGGGCTCGAACGGTTCGGGCTGGTCGTAGGCCGGCTCGTAGTCGTCGAGGATCTCCGACGGCACGTCGATCGGGGACTCGCGCTCGCGCCGGCGCAGCTCGCGGCGCAGCGAGACGATCGCGTCGGATATGGCGTCGGAGTGGTCGCCGATACGCCAGGCCACGGCCGAGACCGGGCGGTCCAGCGCGGTGCTCAGCTGGCGGACCGAGCCGAGGATCGAGTCGTCCGGCGAGGCGTTGATGATGACCAGCGCGGCCTGGAACGAGGCGGTCGGGCCGACCAGCAGGGCCTGGAGGGTCGCCTGCATGCGCGAGATCGAGAAGCCGGTGCCGGCCCGGATGTCGACGATGATGTGGGCCTCGGACATGGCGATCGGGCCCAGGCCGTAGCCGAAGATGGGCTGCAGCTTCTGGCCCTCGCGCCCGGCGGCCTCGTAGAGCGCGGCGTTGGCGCCCTCGTGGTAGGCGATGGCCTGCGGGGCGTGCCCGCGGATGAGCTGGACGAAGCGGTCGTACGCCCCCTCGGCGTCACCGTCCTGCTGTGCCCGGCCCGCGGAGGCCAGCCGCTCCTCGCGGTCGGTGGAGCGGATGTTGATCGTCCCGCCGGACAGGCCCGCGAGCCCCACCAGGACCCCGGCGCCGACCAGGACGGCGGCCCCAGCGGTGCTGCGGAACTGCACCGTCGTCAGCACACCCAGGCCGACCAGCGCCAGCCCGACGAACACGACGAGAAATCGGGTCTGGCCACTCCAGCGTCCGCCAGTCATCGGTCCTCTTCATCCGCGCGGTATCAGAGTCGTGGTCATGCCCTGAAGCAACCGAGATGACCCTCCATAGATCCATAGCGTGACGAGAATCTTCCCATGAACCGATGTATCCACGGTAGATCGAGGGCGTGAACCCCGCCATTCATGCGACCGGGCGGAGATCGCTGTCAAGTACCCGACAGATCTAGAGCAAGGAGTCGCGCCACTGGGCGTGCAGGTCGGCGTAGTGGCCGCCGCCGCCGACCAGGGTCGCGGGCGGGCCGTCCTCGACGATCCGGCCGCCCGACATGACCAGCACGCGGTCGGCGATCTCCACTGTGGACAGGCGGTGCGCGATCACCAGCGCGGTGCGCGAGGCCAGGATCGTGCGCAGCGCCTGCTGGACGAGCCGCTCGCTCGGGATGTCCAGCGAGGACGTCGCCTCGTCGAGAATCAGCACCGCGGGGTCGGCCAAGAAGGCACGCGCGAACGCCACGAGTTGGCGTTGTCCGGCCGAAAGGCGTCCCCCGCGCTTGCGAACGTCGGTGTCGTAGCCCTGCGGCAGCCCCTGGATGAAGGCGTCCGCGCCGATCGCCGCGGCCGCCGCCTCCACCTCGGCCCGCGTCGCGCCCGGGCGGCCGAAGGCGATGTTGTCGGCGACGGTGCCGGAGAACAGGTAGTTCTCCTGGGTCACCATCACGATGGCCCGGCGCAGGTCGTCCTCGGCGAGCGAGCGCAGGTCGACGCCGTCGAGCGCCACCGTGCCGGCGGTCGGGTCGTAGAACCGGGCGACGAGCTTGGCCAGCGTGGACTTCCCGGCTCCGGTCGCGCCGACCAGCGCGATCGTCTGTCCGGCCGGGACGAACAGGTCCAGCGGCGGCAGCACCGGGCGCCCGGCGTCGTAGGCGAACTCGACCGCGTCGAAGGCGAGCTCGCCCCGCGCCGCGGTGAGCCGGACCGGCGAGCGCGGCTCGGCGACCGCCGGGGGCTCGTCCAGGACCGCCGCCAGCTTCTCCAGGGCGGCCGTCGCGGACTGCAGGGTGTTGTAGAACTGCGACAGCTCCTGCATCGGCTCGTAGAACCGCCGCAGGTACAGCAGGAACGCGGCCAGCACCCCGACCTCGGTGTGCCCGTGCAGCACCCGCCAGCCGCCGTAGGTGAGCACCACGGCGATCGAGACGTTGCCGATCATCTTGATCGAGGGGGAGTACGTCGCGACGAGCCGTTGCGCGTGCAGGCTCGCCCGCCGGTAGTCGTCGTTGACCGCGGCGAAGATCTCGTCGTTGCGCCGCTCGCGCCGGAACGCCTGCACCGCCCGGATGCCGCCCAGCGACTCGACGAAGTGGATGATGACCAGCGCGATCGTCTCGCGGGTCCGCCGGTAGGCCCGCGCGCTGGCCCGCTGGAACCAGCGCGAGAGCCACAGCAGGAACGGGAACGACGCGAGCGTGACCAGCGCCAGCGGCAGGTCCAGCCACAGCAGGATGCCGGCCACCGAGAGCACCGACAGCGCGGCGAGCACCAGGTCGTCCAGGGCCCCGTCGGTGAGCTCGGAGATGTTGTCGACGTCGCTGGTGAGCCGCGCGATGACCCGGCCCGAGGTGAACCGCTCGTGGAAGCCGATCGACAGCCGCTGCAGGTGGTTGTAGACGCGGGTGCGCAGGTCGAGCAGCACCGCGTTGCCGACCCGGCCGGACATCGCCAGGAACGCGCGCCGGGTGCCGAACTCGGCCGCGGTGGCCACCCCGAACAGCACGGTGACGAGCACGAGCGTCGGCGGGTGCCCGATGCCCCGGTCGATGCCGAGCTTCACCAGCAGGGGGCCGGCCATCCCGGCCAGGTTCTGGGTCAGCAGCAGCGCGACGAGCATGCCGATGGCGGCCCGGTGCGGGCGCAGCAGGGAGCCGAGCAGCCGCCGGCTGGCCACGCGCTCGGTCGGGTCGGGCTCCTCCGTCGCGGTACCCCGCCACCGCTGGACGTCAAGCGCCACGCAGCACCTCGCGATAGCCGGGGCAGGTGGCCAGCAGGTGCGAGTGGGTGCCGATCGCGGCCAGGCGGCCGTCCTGCAGGAACGCGACGCGGTCGGCGAGGGCGATCGTCGAGGGCCGGTGTACCACCAGCAGCGCCGTCGTCCCCGCGAGCACCGTCGCCAGCGCCGACTCGACGAGCGCCTCCGTGTGCACGTCCAGCGCCGACAGCGGGTCGTCGAGCACGAGCACCCGCGGCCGCCCGACGACCGCGCGGGCCAGGGCCAGGCGCTGGCGCTGGCCGCCCGAGAGCGAGAGCCCCTGCTCGCCGATGCGCGTGTCGAGGCCCCAGGGGAGGTCGTACGCGAACCCGGCCTGCGCGATCTCGAGCGCCTCGGCGATCTCGGCGTCGGTCGCGTCCGTCCGCCCGAGCGTCAGGTTCTCCCGCACGCTCATCGAGAACAGCGTCGGGTCCTCGAACGCGGTGCCCACGATCCGCCGCAGCGAGTCGAGCCGCAGGTCGCGCACGTCGTGCCCGTCGATGGTGATCGCCCCGGCGTCGACGTCGTAGAGCCGGGGCACCAGCGAGACCAGCGTGGTCTTGCCGCTGGCGGTGAGCCCGACGATCGCGACCGTCTCGCCCGGCTCGACCTCCAGGTCGATGCCGCGCAGCACCGGCCGGCCCGGCTCGTAGCCGAACGCCACGCCGGCGAAGCGCACCCGGCCCTCCACTGTGGACGGGCTGACGGCGCCCGGGCGGTCCACGATGGACGGCGGGGTGTCGAGCACCTCGTAGATGCGCACGGACGCGCTCATCGCCTCCTGCGCGTTGGCGATGATCCAGCCGAGGATGTCGATCGGCCAGACCAGCATCACCTGCAGCGCCACGAACGCGACCAGCGTGCCGACGGTGAGCTGGCCCCTGGAGACCTGCACGGCGCCCGCGACCAGCACGACCGCGAGCGTCACGTTGGGCACCAGGTCGAACTGCGAGAGCGTGCGGGCCACCATGCGGCTCTTGCCCACGCCGAGGTCGTGCACGTGCCGGGCGCCGCCGGTGAAGTGCTCGCTCATGTGGTCGCGCCGGCCGAACGCGCGGATCACCCGGATGCCCTGGGCCGACTCCTCGACCCGCGTGGTGAGGTCGCCGATGGCGTCCTGCAGCTCGCGGGAGGCGGCGAAGTACCGCCCGGTGAACCGCCGCACGATCAGGAACAGCGGGATCGCGCTGAGCGCCACGAACACGCCCAGCGGCCAGTACAGGTGGATCAGCAGGCCCGACACGGCCAGGTAGGTGGCCAGGTTGAGCACGAAGAAGAAGAGCCCGAAGGACAGGAAGCGCCGGATCGAGGACAGGTCCGACGTGGCGCGCGAGAGCAGCTGCCCGGACTGCCATTGATCGTGGAACTCGATCGGGAGGCGTTGCAGGTGGGCGTACAGGTCCTCGCGCAGCCGCGCCTCCATGCCCACCGAGGAGGCCGACTGGGCCCAGCGCCGCACGAAGCTCAGCACGCTCTCGCACACCCCGAGCGCGATCGCGAGCCCGCCCAGCAGGAACAGCCCGCGCTCGTCGCCGTGGCGCACCGGGCCGTCGACGACGCGCTGGATGAGCAGGGGGATCGCGAGGCTGGCGGCGGTGGACAGCACCGCGGCGGCCATCGACCACGCGGTGAGCCGGTAGTACGGCCGCAGGTACACCCGCATCCGCCACAGCGCGTGAGCCTTACTCGACCGCCGCGCCTGCGGGGGCGCGGCGGTCGTTGACATGCCTCTAAGCTACGGCGCCATCACATCGGCGCCAACCGATATTCAGATGGCTTCATGATCCAGCAGCCAGCGCTTGACCGGCAGCCCCCAGCGGAACCCGCCGAGCGTCCCGTCCAGGCGCAGCACCCGGTGGCAGGGCACGAACAGGGCCGCGGCGTTGGTCGCGCAGGCCATCGCGGCCGCGCGCACCGCGGCCGGGCGTCCGGCCCGCTCGGCGAACTCGGTGTAGGTCACCGGCGCGCCCGCGGGCACCTGCCGCAGCACGTCCCACGCGTGCGCGATGAACGCACCGCCACGCTGGCGCACCGCGACGCCGTCGATCGCGGTCAGGTCACCGTCCACATAGGATTTCAGAGCCTTCAGCGGTACCCCCGGATCGGCGCGCCGCTCGACCGTGCCCGAGAGCTTCGCCAGCGCCATGAGCCCGGGCACGTCGGTGGTCCAGCCGCTGGCCAGCACCGTCTCGTCCGCGTCGGTGAGCATCGTGAACTCCCCGGCCGGGGTGTCGGTCGTCGTCCAAAAAACGTTCACAGCATCCTCCAGAGTCGAATGGCGGCGTAGGACCGCCAGGGCCGCCAGCGCTCGGCGTGGGCGGCGAGGGCCTTCGGGGTGTCCGGGAGCCCGGTGGCCCGCGCCCCCCGCAGCACCCCGAGATCGGTCGGCAGGAAGGCGTCGGGGTCGCCGAGGGCGCGCATCGCCGTGTACTGCGCGGTCCAGTCCCCGATGCCGGGCAGCGCCTTGAGCCGCTCGACGGTCTCCTCGCGGTCGCCGCCGCCGTCGAGGTCGAGCGCGCCCTCGGCGACCGCGGCCGCGAGCCCGCGCAGGGTGCGCCGGCGCGCCTCGGGCATCGCGAACGCCTCGTCCGGCAGCGCCAGCAGCTCCGGCGCGGTCGGGAACAGCCCGGCGTCGGCGGCGATGAGCTTGCGCAGCACCGTGCGCGCGGCGGCGACCGAGATCTGCTGGCCGACCACGGCCCGCACGGCGATCTCGAAGCCGTCGGTGGCGCGCGGCACCCGCACGCCCTCCTCCTTGAGCACCATCGGCGCCAGGGCCGGGTCGGCGCCGAGCACGGCGTCGACGGCGGCCGGGTCGGCGTCGAGGTCGAACAGCCGCCGGCAGCGCGCCACCGCCGGGGCGAGGTCGCGCAGGTCGGTCAGGCGCAGCGTGGCGGCGACGTGGCCCTCCCGCGGGGTCAGCGTCGCCCGGCCGGGGCCGTGGGGCAGGCGCAGGTTGCGGTGGTAGCCCTCCTCGTCCAGCCCGTCGATCCCGGCTACCGCCCGGTCGCCGAGGAACGTCAGCAGCGCCTCGGCGTGCAGGGGAGCGCGATACGGCAGCCGTACCGTCACCACACCCTCGTCCACCTCCGGCTGCGTGCGCCGCTCGCGCATCTGCGACGGGGTGCGGCCGTAGATCTCGCGGATCGTGTCGTTGAACTGCCGCACGCTGCCGAACCCGGCCGCGAACGCGATGTCGGCCAGCCCGAGCCCGGTCGTCTCGATGAGCACCCGCGCCGTCTGCGCGCGCTGGGCCCGGGCCAGCGCCAGCGGCCCGGCCCCCACCTCGGCGGTGAGCATGCGGTGCAGGTGGCGCTCGGTGTACCCGAGCCGGCCCGCGAGCCCGGGCACCCCGTCGCGGTCGACCACCCCGTCGGCGATGAGCCGCATCGCGCGCCCGACCACGTCGCCGCGCACGTCCCAGTCGGGCGAGCCCGGCGCCGCGTCGGGCCGGCAGCGCAGGCACGCGCGGAAGCCCTCGCGCTGCGCGGCCGCCGCCGTCGGCAGGAACCGCACGTTCTCCCGCTTCGGCGTGATGGCCGGGCAGGACGGGCGGCAATAGATCTTGGTCGACTTGACCGCGGTGACGAACACGCCGTCGAAGCGCGAGTCACGGCTGGTGGCCGCCTTGCGGCAGGTTTCGAAGTCGAGTTCCACGACTCCATCCTGCCCCGCGCACGACCCGGCGACTGGCGGGATTCGGACGTCCATGTGGGCGGTCGCCGGCCCTAGTCTGGTGCGCATGACTGACCACGAGGCCACCGAGGGACTTGAGGCCGCCGACCCCGAGCCGCGGATCGTCCAGGTCCACGGCGAGCACGGCGAGACCATTTACGCACTGGACCAGGACGGCGACAACGTGGCCGACGCGGCCGCGTACGACGACGACAACGACGGCGTGATCGACCGGATCGCGATCGACACCGACGGCGACGGCACGCTCGAGACCGAGCTGCGCGACCTCGACGGCGACGGGCGCATCGACGCGGTCTTCGTGGACACCGACGGCGACGGCCACAAGGACGTCGCGATCCTCGACTCCGACGGCGACGGAGAGTTCGACCGCGTGATCGTCGACTCCGACGGCGACGGGCGCATCGACACCGACATCCGCGACACCAACCACGACGGCCGGGCCGACTACATCGCCCGCGACGAGGACGGCGACGGCCGCCGCGACTACACCATCACCGACAGTGACCACGACGGCCGCTTCGACACCGTGCACTACGACGACCCGAAGAACGACCCGCTGGCCCAGGCATAAGCGAACCGGCCGCCGCCCCTCTCGTCACGGGCGGCGGCCGTTCGTAGGCTGGCGATCATGTCGGAGGACACGGAGCTGCTGGACCCGGCCGAGCAGAGTGTGTACCGGCTGCTGGTGCGCCTGGCGGTCGCCGGCGCCGACGACCTCGCCGACCGCGCGGACATCCCGGCCGCCGAGGTCGCCCGGCTGCTGGAGTCGCTGCGGGCCAAGGGCCTCGCGCGCGGCGGCCCGATCTTCGAGCCGCTGCCGCCCGACGTCGCGCTCGGCGACGCACTCCTGCGCCGGCAACGCTCGCTGGAGTCCGCGCGGCGGGTGGTGGCGGGGCTCACGGAGGAGTACCGCGAGACCTCCCGGCGACGCATCGCCGACCATCTCGTCGAGATCGTGGTGGGCGCCGCGGCCCTGCGCGAGCGGTTGCGGGACATGCAGGACTCGGCGCAGGAGGAGATCCTGTGGTTCTGCCGCGTCAACCCCATCGCGATGGCCGGCCCCGACAACACCGAGGAGCCCTCGGCGCTGGCGAGGGGGGTCCGGTACCGCGCGATCTACGAACGCGCCCTCATCGAGATGCCCGGCGAGCTCGACGGCATCGCCGCGTCGGTGCGCCGGGGCGAGCGCGCACGGGTGGTCGACGCCCTCCCGGTCCGCTTAGCGATCGCCGACCGCACCATGGCGCTCTGCCCCCTGGTCCCGGACCGCGACCTCGGCCTGGTCGAGCCGACGGCGGCCCTGATCCGGCGGGGCGAGCTGCTGGACGCGTTCGTGGCCCTCTTCGAGGCGACCTGGGAGCGGGCCACCCCGCTGCTGGACGGCGCCGCGGACGCGGGTCCGGCCGGGGCGGACCGGCTGCTGCTGTCGCTGTTCGTGGCCGGCTTCCCGGACAAGTCGATCGCCTCGCAGCTGGGCGTGAGCAAGCGCACCGTGCAGCGGCGGCTGGAGCGGCTGATGGCGACGGCCGCGGTGGACACGCGGGCGGGCCTGGCCTATGAGGCGGGCCGCCGCGGCTGGCTCGCCTGACCTCGCGTCGCACTGCCCTCCTACGGCAGTTTGTACCCGCGCGCGAGTGTCGTGCTTCTCTTTCGCGGCTGACGACGGCGGTGCGCGGTGTCGTGCTTCTTTCTCGCGGCTGACGGCGGTCGTGCTTCTCGCTCGCGTCTGGCGGCGGCGGTTTGTGCCCGCGTGGTGTCGTTGCTCGTGTCCCCGGTCGGGGCTTGGGCGTCGGGGCGCTGTCCCATGGATGGCGCGGCCTATGGCTTCGGCGGCCGTGGATGTGAGGGCGGGCCTGGCCTGTGAGGCGGCGCGGCGAGCCTGGATAGCGTGACGTCTGTCCGCTTGACGCCACGGATGTCCACATCGCGCCATGTCTGCATTACGGCACAGGCCGGACATGTCGCGAGAATGCCTCGGGATTCAGACTTCTCGGTCGGGTGGCCCGGACGATCCCCCCTCAACTGTCCGGTCACCCATGCCCGGGCCGCGTGTCGTCGTTCAGCCCTCCACCTCAGCGACGCCGCGCGGCCCACCCAGTTCCTCGGCCTGCCGCGCACGCCCCCGGGATCGACCGCCACGCATCCAACCGCCGCGCCGTGCCGCGTCCCGCGCGCAGCCGCGCCGCGCCTGCCGCGCCGCGCCTGCCGCGCCCGCCGCGCCGTGCCCGCGTGTCGTGCCCATGCGCCGCGTCCGTGTCCGTGTCCGCGCTGCATGCTCGTCGCGTTGTGCGTTTGTGCACGGTGCGCCCGCGTCCGCGCGTTGGTGCATTGCGCGGTTGTGCGGGAAGGATTGTGCGTTCGTGCGGTCGCGGTGTGGCGATGCGTTGGGTGCGGCGTGTCAGTTGGCGTTTGCGGCCCGCTGAGACAGCCACCGGGCGCCGAAGTCGACCAGTTCGCGCTGTCGCATCAGGCGGGCCGTTCCGGCGCCCACGGGGCCGATGCGCTCGGCTCCGGTGATTTCGGCGAAGTCCTTGGCCAGGGGCTCGAAGAGCGAGGTGTCGTCGTCGAGCTCGCGGTAGGTGACCCATCGGCGGGCTCCGTCCACCACGACGGGGGAGCCTTGGCGGTGGTAGGACTTCGGGGCGTCCGCGCGGTACTCGGCCAGATGCAGCGAGGTGTTGTTGTCGTGTCCGACGCCCAGCAGGAGGACCCAGGCGTCGGCCTCGTACAGCTTGGCCAGCGGTGAGGACTCGCCCAGGCCGTCGTCCAGGTCGTGGCCGGCGGTCAGGTGCTCCGCCAGGGGGCCGAGGGCGGCGAAGGAGACCGTCGGGTGGGCGCTGCGCCGCACGCCGGGGAAGGTGCGGAAGCACTCGACGATCGCGCCCATGTAGCCCGTGGGCGTGGTGCGCGGGTCGTATGCCGGGGTCTCGGCGCGGATGATCTCCCACCAGGGCTCGGGGACCGGGGGGTTGGCCCAGTCGGCGGGCTCGGTCAGGTGGCGTGAGTGGGTCGGCATGACGAGGGTGCCGTCCGGGCCCAGGGCTTGCAGCAGCGCGAGTACCACGGCGTGGGCACCACCGGCCACCCAGCCCAGCCTCGACAGGGAGGAGTGGGTGATCACGGTCGCGCCCGGGGACAGGCCGAGGGCGCGCAGCTGGGCGGCGATGGTGCTGATCGTGCCGGGGTCGGTTGCGCGGGCGACGGCATCGGCTTCCATGGGTTCATCATCGCCGCCGGCCGGCGAGGGTGGCGGATGGCTGTCGGTCCTCCGGGCGGCCGAGGGGCGCGCGCCGTCGGGCCGGGTGGCCGAGGTGGCGCCGTCGTGCCGAACAACCAAAGAACACCGTCGGGCTGGGCGGCTGAGGTGGCGCCGTCGTGCCGAACAACCAAAAAGCACCGTCGGGCTGGGCGGCTGAGGTGGCGCCGTCGTGCCGAACAACCAAAAAGCACCGTCGGGCTGGGTGGCCGAGGTGGCGCCGTCGTGCCGAACAACCAAAAAGCGCCATCGGGCTGGGTGGCCGAGGTGGCGCCGTCGGGCCGCCACGGGACGGGGTGGCAGGTCCTGGCCGGGGACGCCCTGTGCCGCGCGATGCCCGCGTGGCCGGGTGCGCAGGCGGCTTCCCAGCCGATTCGGCGGGGCTCGTATCGGTGTTCCAGAATGTTGGGCATGGTGCGGTGGACGCTGTCCGGGTTCGGGGATGAGATCGATGCGGATCCGGCGGTACAGCTGCCGGTGCTTCTGGCTCTTGGGGCCCGGCACATCGAGGTCCGCAGCGCGTGGGGCGTCAACGTGGCCGAGCTGGGCGACGAGGACGTGGTGCGGCTGGCCGACGTGCTCGCGCGGCACGGGGTCGGGGTCTCGGCCGTCGCGTCGCCGATCGGCAAGTGCGGCGTCTTCGACGATCCGGCTGTCGAGCAGGCGCGGCTGGAGCGGGTGGTGTGGGTCGCTCGGCGGCTTTCCGCGCGGTACGTCCGGCTGTTCTCCTTCTACCGGCCCGACGGCGTCGCGGCGGAGGAGGTGCGCGACACGGTGCTGCGGCGGATGCGCGGGTTCGCCGACGTGGCCGAGCGGGAGTCGGTCGTGCTCGTGCACGAGAACGAGAAGGCGATCTACGGTGACACGCCCGGCCGCGTGCTGGACCTCATCGAGTCCGTGGGGTCGCCGGCGCTGCGGGTGGCGTGGGACAACGCGAACTTCGTGCAGGTGGGCGTGCGGCCCTTCAGCGAGGGTTATGCGATGCTGCGGCCTTTCATCGAGTACCTCCAGGTGAAGGACGCCCGCGCCGCCGACGGCATCGAGGTGCCGGCCGGGGCCGGGGACGGGCAGCTGGCCGAGACGCTGACCGCGCTGCGGGACGACGGCTTCGCGGGGTTCGCCTCGCTCGAGCCGCACCTGTCCGACCCGGCCTTCCCGGACGTGTTGTCGGGGCCGCGGCGGTTCGGGGAGGCGGCCCGGGCGTTTCGCGGGCTGACCGATGCGCTGGGGATCGAACTGGGCTGAGGGCGGGTTGCGTAAGCTGACATGTCGTGGCACTCAGCATCGGCATCGTCGGCCTGCCCAACGTGGGCAAGAGCACCCTGTTCAACGCCCTGACCAAGGGTGACGCGCTCGCGGCGAACTATCCGTTCGCGACCATCGAGCCCAACGTCGGCGTGGTCGGGCTGCCCGACACGCGGCTCGGGCGGCTGGCGGAGCTGTACGACTCGCAGAAGGTCATTCCGGCGCCGGTGTCGTTCGTCGACATCGCCGGGCTGGTGCGCGGGGCCTCGAAGGGGCAGGGGCGCGGCAACGCCTTCCTGGCCAACATCCGCGACGCGTCGGCGATCTGCCAGGTGGTGCGGGCGTTCTCGGACCCGAACGTGGTGCACGTCGACGGCAAGGTCTCGCCGCGCGACGACATCGAGACGATCAACACCGAGCTGATCCTCGCCGACCTGCAGACGATCGAGAAGGCGCTGCCGCGGCTCGAGAAGGAGGCGAAGGTCCGCAAGGAGCGCTCCGGCGTCGCCGCGGCCGCGAAGGCCGCCTCGGAGCTGCTCAACGAGGGCAACACGCTCTACTCGGCCGGTTTCGACGTCTCCGAGCTCGGTGAGCTGCACCTGCTGACCGCCAAGCCGTTCCTGTACGTCTTCAACGTCGACGAGGCCGGCCTCTCCGACGAGGCCTTCCTCGGCGAGCTGCGGGCCCTGGTCGCCCCGGCCGAGGCGATCTTCCTCGACGCCAAGATCGAGTCGGAGCTCACCGACCTCGACGAGGAGGAGGCCCTGGAGCTGCTGGCCTCGATCGGGCAGCCGGAGCCGGGCCTGCACCAGCTGATCCGGGTGGGGTTCCGGACTCTCGGGCTGCAGACGTACCTCACCGCCGGGCCCAAGGAGGCCCGCGCCTGGACGGTTCCGATCGGGGCCACGGCTCCGGAGGCGGCCGGCGTCATCCACTCGGACTTCCAGCGCGGCTTCATCAAGGCCGAGGTGGTGTCGTTCGAGGATCTGATGGCGGCGGGCGCGATGAACGCGGCCAAGGCCGCGGGCAAAGTGCGCATCGAGGGCAAGGACTACGTGATGCAGGACGGCGACGTGGTCGAGTTCCGGTTCAACGTCTAGGAGCACACGTGACGTACGTCGTCGACTTCGAGAGCGTCTCCACCGTCGGGCTGGAGTCCTCGCCCGTGGCCGAGGCCCTGGCCGGCCTGCGCGCCAACGAGGCCCGCTACTTCAAGAACAAGTACGACCACGTCTTCACGGTCGAGTCGGCGTCGCAGGCCGCGGATGCGGTGGCCTACGTGCACCGCATCCTGCTTGAGGAGCGGGACATCACCATCGCCTCCGAGCCGCTGGAGGCGACGTCCTTCGAGGTCGAGGGCATCCGCTGGACCTACGTGTTCTACCGGTCGGGCCTGGCCGTCAACGTGCTCTACACGATCGAGGCCGGCGAGAAGCGAGCAGTGGGCTTCAAGCTCTCCGACGGGATGGACGTCCCGGCCGAGCTGGCGGAGCGCTTCAAGTTCGCTCGCCAGCGGTCCAAGCTGGCCGGCACCATTCGCGGGTCGTTCTTCGTCATCAAGGGCGAGTACTGACGCTGGTTGGTGGGCGGCGCGCACCGCGCGTCGCCCTGCTCGCTCGGCGGATGGCGTCATGAAGCGACGAGGCCGAAGCTGATCAAGTCGCAGTTCTGCGCGGGGCCATCTGACATCTGCATCACCGCGGGGGTGGCGACCCTTGTCTTTGCCCTTGAACCGTGCA
Source organism: Dactylosporangium sp. NPDC000244 (assembly GCF_040300725.1). Classification (NCBI taxonomy): domain Bacteria; kingdom Bacillati; phylum Actinomycetota; class Actinomycetes; order Micromonosporales; family Micromonosporaceae; genus Dactylosporangium; species Dactylosporangium sp. NPDC000244. Next base: position 208,891 of record NZ_JBEPEH010000007.1, on the reverse strand, counting down.
TATACGAAAAGTCGGATATGTCGCGGCGCGCCAGCGCCCCGACATATCCGCCGGGCGGGAAGCGTGGGCCTGGTGCGGTCTTGCCACTACGGGCGCCGGGATTCCTGGCGGGAGCTACGGTCTGCCGCTGACGCGGCCCGAGCCATGGATTTATGCCGCTCCGGCGATGATGTTCTTGTACAGATCCTCGATGCGCGCGGCGAGCGTGACCTCGCCCGGGGACAGGTCCGACTCGTCGCTGCCGGGCACCCGTAAGCGGATCTGCGTGCGTCCGTCCAGGCGGCGGACGTCCGGGCGGACGCCGACCGCGTCGGCGACCACTTTCATTCGCTCGGTGAGTGCCGCATGCTGGGAATCGTCGAGATGCAACGTCCGGCGGATCTCGCCGCCGTCGTGAGTCCAGCCTTGTAGTAAGGCCAGCGCATCGCTGAGATAGTCACGGTGATCATCGCTCCACCGGGCCCGCATGTCGACCTACCCTCCCTCGGCATCGTTGCCGGCTTGTGGCCGATTCGAAGCCTGCCCGTCATCAACGGTGTCTGCAAGTCTGACTAGCAACCGGTGGATCTGTCCACGGCCACTTTTCCCTCGTCTGGTGAACAACAGGGCATAGCCCGCCACCGGAACTTCATATGGATCTGGCACCCTGGTTGCCCGTGCAGACCGAACGGTTGATGCCACGGATCATCGTCGGCGCGGCGATCATCGCGAATGGGCGGGTTTTGGCGTGCGAGCGCGCCCAGCCGCCCGAAATGGCCGGAAAGTGGGAGTTCCCCGGGGGCAAGGTCGATCCGGGGGAGACCGAGGTGCAGGCGCTGGTCCGCGAGTGCCAGGAGGAGCTCGGCGTCGACGTCGCCGTGGGGGAGCGCGTCGGGGACGACATCGCGATGCTGAACGGGACCGCGATTCTGCGGGTGTACGTCGCGACGCTCCTCGACGGCGCCCAGCCGCTCCCGCTCGAGCACAGTGACCTGCGCTGGCTGGGTGCCGGAGAGCTGGACAGCGTGCCGTGGCTGCCCGCCGACGCGCCGATCGTGCACGCGCTGGAGCCCCTGCTGCCCTCGTAGGCGGCGTTGTTACCTTCGAGCGCGTGGATGTCACCTACGCCGAGGTCGGCGCGACGCGCGAGGGGCCGCTGCCGGCCGGCTATCTGCACGTGACCCGGCGGGCTCGCCTCACGGCGGGGTTTGCCGAGGCGGCCGACGCGCTCGCGCACTGGCGGCCGCAGCGCGGGGCGGGCCTGCGGGTGCGCACCGACGCGGAGCGGGCCGGGCTCGGGGTCGAGTTCGCCTCCGGCATCGGGGCGGGGCCGCTGCGGCTGTGGGTGCCCTGCAAGATCGTGTGGATCGAGGACCGGCCCGGGCGCTTCGGGTTCGGGTTCGGGACGCTCCCGGGGCACGTGGCGACCGGCGAGGAGGCGTTCCTGCTCTCCACCGACGCCGAAGGCGCCGTGTGGTTCGAGGTCCGGGCGTTCAGCCGCCCGGCGAAGTGGTGGACGAAGCTCGGCGCGCCCGTGGCCCGGCTGATGCAGGCCCGGGTCACGGACGGGTACGTCGCCGCGATGCGGGGCCTCTGACCGTCGGCCGGGGCCCCGCATCGCGAGCCGTCACTCAGTGCGGGTGGTTGTACCGCAGCTTCTCCGGCGGCAGCGGGAACTCCTGGTCGTCGCCGAACGGGGAGGCCGCGGCCGCGCGGTCGAGGTAGAGCTCGGCCACGGGGAGCTTGCCGTCGGCGCCCACGGAGGGGTCCTGCGGCACGGGGCCCTGCTGGTTCCAGTGCGAGCCCGTGTCCGCCGCCGCGCCCGTCGGGCTCGACGCGTGGGCCAGCGCCGGCTCGTCCAGCTGGTCACGGCGGAAGATCTTGCGCCCAAGCCAGGTCACCGGGTCGTACCTCCGATCGACAACGCGTTCCTTCATGGGAATGATCGCATTATCAGTGATCTTGATGTGCTCCGGGCAGACTTCGGTGCAGCACTTGGTGATGTTGCAGTAGCCGAGGCCCTGCTCCGCCTGGGCCATCTCCTTGCGGTCACCGCGCGCGTCGAGCGGGTGCATGTCCAGCTCCGCGGCCCGGATGAAGAAGCGGGGGCCGGCGAAGGCCCGCTTGTTCTCCTCGTGGTCGCGGATCACGTGACACACGTTCTGGCACATGTAGCACTCGATGCACTTGCGGAACTCCTGCGAGCGCTCGACATCGATCTGCTGCATGCGGTACTCGCCCGGCTCGACGCCCTTCGGCGGCGCGAAGGCGGGCATCTCGCGGGCCTTCTGGTAGTTGAAGTTGACGTTCGTGACCAGGTCGCGGATCACCGGGAAGGTGCGCAGCGGGGTGACGGTCACGGTCTCGTCGTCGCCGAACGTCGACATCCGGGTCATGCAGCCCAGGCGCGGCTTGCCGTTGATCTCCATCGAGCAGGAGCCGCACTTGCCGGCCTTGCAGTTCCAGCGCACCGCGAGGTCGGGCGTCTGGGTCGCCTGGAGGCGGTGGATGACGTCGAGCACGACCTCGCCCTCGTTGACCTCCACCTGGAAGTCCTCGAGCTGGCCGCCCGTGTCGTCGCCGCGCCAGACGCGGAAGTGGCGATTGGTACCCATCACAGCTCCTCGTCGGTCATGTACTTGGCCAGCTCACTGCGCTCGAACAGGTCCTGCAGCTCCGGACGCATCACCGGCAGCGGCTTGTGCTCGAGCCGGACGTCCTCCCCGTCGAGGGAGCAGACCAGGTTGACCTTGCGCCAGGTCGGGTCCATCTTCGGGTGGTCCTCGCGGGTGTGCCCGCCACGGGACTCGGTGCGCTCGAGCGCCGCCTTCGCCGTGCACTCGGAGACGACGAGCATGTTGCGCAGGTCGAGGGCCAGGTGCCAGCCCGGGTTGTAGCGCCGGCCGCCGGTCGCGCCGACCTTCCTCACCCGCTCCTTGAGCTCGGCCAGGCGCACCAGCGAGTCGCGCAGCTCGCCGTCGCGGCGGATGATGCCGACCAGCGTGCCCATGATGTCCTGCAGCTCCTGGTGCAGCGTGTACGGGTTCTCGCCGCCCTCACCGCGCTGCAGCGGGGCCAGCGCCGTCTCCACGGCCGCCTCGACCGCCGCCGGGGTCGGCTTGCGCCGGCCGGTCTCGGTCGCGTACGCCGCCGCGTGCTCGCCCGCCCGCTTGCCGAACACCAGCAGGTCGGACAGCGAGTTGCCGCCGAGCCGGTTGGAGCCGTGCATGCCGCCGGAGACCTCGCCCGCCGCGAACAGGCCGGGCACCGCCGCGGCCGCCGTGTCGGCGTCGACCTCGACCCCGCCCATCACGTAGTGGCAGGTCGGGCCGACCTCCATGGGCTTCTTGGTGATGTCGACGTCGGCCAGCTCCTTGAACTGGTGGTGCATCGAGGGCAGCCGCTTGATGATCTGCTCGGCGGGCAGGCGGCTGGCGATGTCCAGCAGCACGCCGCCGGCCTGGGTGCCGCGGCCGGCCTTGACCTCGCTGTTGATCGCGCGGGCGACCTCGTCGCGGGGGAGCAGCTCGGGCGGGCGGCGGTTGTTGTCCGGGTCGGAGTACCAGCGGTCGGCCTCATCCTCGGTCTCCGCGTACTGCTTGCGGAAGACGTCGGGGACGTAGTCGAACATGAACCGCTTGCCGTCGGTGTTGCGCAGCACGCCGCCGTCACCGCGGACCGACTCGGTGACCAGGATGCCCTTCACCGAGGGCGGCCACACCATGCCGGTCGGGTGGAACTGCAGGAACTCCATGTTGATCAGCGTCGCGCCGCTGCGCAGGGCGAGGGCGTGGCCGTCACCCGTGTACTCCCACGAGTTCGACGTGACCTTGTAGGACTTGCCCACGCCGCCCGTCGCCAGCACGATCGCCGAGGTCTCGAACAGCACGAAGTCGCCGGACTCGCGGTAGTAGCCGAACGCGCCCGCCACCGCGCCGTTCTCGATGAACAGCTCCGTGATCGTGCACTCCTGGAAGACCCGGATGCGCGCCTCGTAGTCGCCGTGCGCCGCGTAGTCCTCCTGCTGCAGCGAGACGATCTTCTGCTGCAGCGTGCGGATCAGCTCCAGGCCGGTGCGGTCACCGACGTGGGCCAGCCGCGGATACTCGTGTCCGCCGAAGTTGCGCTGGCTGATCTTTCCGTCTTTCGTACGGTCGAACAGCGCGCCGTAGGTCTCGAGCTCCCAGATCCGGTCCGGAGCCTCCTTGGCGTGCAGCTCCGCCATGCGGAAGTTGTTCAGGAACTTGCCGCCGCGCATGGTGTCGCGGAAGTGCACCTGCCAGTTGTCGTTCGCATTGACGTTGCCCATGGCCGCGGCGGCGCCGCCCTCGGCCATGACCGTGTGCGCCTTGCCGAACAGCGACTTCGAGATGATGGCGGTCTTCTTGCCCGCGAGCCGGGCCTCGATGGCGGCCCGCAGCCCGGCGCCGCCCGCACCGATCACCACGACGTCGTAGGTGTGTCGCTCGATGTTCGTCATCGGGGGGTCCTAATTCCAGATTCGAAGGTCGGTGATCCAGTCCGCGGACACGGCCATGATGTACGCGTCCGTGAGGATGACCGTGAACAGCGACGTCATCGCGAACGTGCCGTGCCGCGTGTTGAGCTTGGAGATCAGCGTCCAGAGGCGGTAGCGCACCGGGTGCTTCGAGAAGTGCTTGAGCCGTCCGCCCATCACGTGCCGGCAGGCGTGGCAGCTGGCCGTGTAGCCGGCCAGCGCGAGCACGTTGACCACGATGATGAGCGAGCCGAGCCCGATGCCGAAGCCGCCGTCGGAGCCCTTGAACGCGTGGAAGGCGTCCCAGATGTTGATCAGCAGGATCAGCGACGCCACGTAGAAGAAGTAGCGGTGCGAGTTCATGAAGACCAGCGGGAAGCGGGTCTCGCCGCTGTACTTCTTGTGCGGCTCCTGCACGGCGCACGCCTGCGGCGACATCCAGAGCGACCGGTACCCGCTCTTGCGGTAGTAGTAGCACGTCACCCGGAAGCCGGCGACGAACGGGAACGCGGCCAGGCCCAGCGGGAGCCAGCGCGGGAACGCGCCGAACGGGGTGCCGAAGTGGCTCGACCCTTCGACGCAGGAGTCGCTCAGGCACGGGGAGTACAGCGGGGTCAGGTATCCGTGCTCCGGGACGAAGTACCACTTCGCCATGAAAATCCGGATCGTCGAATAGACGATGAAGAACAGCAGAATCGCCGCGATGGACAGCGGGTAAGTCCGCCACCCGTCCGTCCGCAATGTCTTGGCGCCGATCGCTGCGCGGGGCCCCGCGCCCGAAACTGACCGAGGCCGTGTAGGCGTGGTCGTCATGGTGAGTACTCCCTGGACGGGCTGGTGAAGAGTTCTCTGATGTACCGATCTATGGTCGGTGCACACGTTACGCCCGATCCCGCAGCGACGTGCGTTGGGAGTCTTGCGTGTGCCGACGCGATACCGAAAGACCTTCGCCGAAAGCCCGATGCCCGTTGTGGAGAACTTCACTCCTGGCGCGGTGACCACGCCATTCGCATGATCAAAACTTTGGTTAGGTTTACCTAACTTTGCGCATTGTCCGCTACTTGGCGTCCCGGAGTTAGGACGCCGTGTGGTTGGCGCTTTGCCTTTCCGGCGGTCGACTTGTTGGCGCTTTGGCTCGGGTGCCGTTGCCGCGTTCATCGCCCGGCCCGTTCGACGGGCCGGGTTTTTGCGTCGCGAAGAATCCTCAGCCCGATGCGCCGCCGGTGTAATTCCACGACGCCAGCCGCAGCGCCGGCGCCACGAATCCCGCTTCCGCCCACGGCCCGGGCATCTCCACCGCGTGCGAGCCGATCCCGAGCACGGCTCCGGGGCCGAGCGCTTGCGCATAGGACTGGGTGAAGCGGAAGTTCCGGACCGGCGTGGTGATCCGGCCGTCCTCGATGAGCCAGACCCCGTTGCGGGTGAGCCCGGTGACGACGAGCGTGCGCGGGTCGAGCACCCGGGTGTAGTGGTTGTCCGTCACGAGCAGCCCGCGCTCGACCCCCGCGACGAGCGCCGCGACCGTCGAGTCCGTCGCCGGCCCGTCGACCTCCTGCGGCCCCGGCCCCTCCGTGGGCAGCAGGCGCAGGCTCGACGGGATCGCCCCGAAGCTGGCCCCGCCCGGGATTGCGTGCCCGGTCGACTCCGCCCCGCCCCCGGCCCGCGCCGCCGTCCGGCGATCGTGCACCACCGCGCTCGACACGCCCCGGTCCACGAGCACCACCCGCCGCCGCGGAGTGCCCTCGGCGTCGAACGGGATCGCGGTCGCGTCCGGCTGCGACGCGTCCTCGACCAGCGTCACCGAGGGGTCGAACTGCGCCTCGCCGACCTGCAGGAACGACTGGCGGTCGAGCACCATCTTGGCGTTGAAGCCGTACATCGCGAGCATCTGCAGCACGTCGGAGACCGCGGCCGCCTCGAGCACCACCTCGTACCGCCCTGGCGGCAGCTCCACCGGGTCGACGCCGGCCCGGGCCTTCGCGGCCGCCCGCGCCCCGAGCACCGCGCCGTCGATGTCGCCCAGGCGCACCGCCGCGAGCCGCGCCAGCCCGTCCGAGCTCGAGGTCCGCGCGATGCCGTCCATCGCCGCGCTCGTCCGCGCCGCGGCCAGGTGCTGCCCGGCCGAGTTCGCGTAGACGACCCTGGCCGCGGACGTCCGGCAGTACCCGGCGGTGTCGAGCCCCTCGGCCTGCGCCACGAAGGCTCGCACCCGGGCGGCCCGATCGTCCGGCGACGCCCCCGCGGTCGCGTCGTCCACGTTGCCCGCGAACGCGAGCGGCGCCGGCGGCGCGAGCCCGGGCCACGTCGGATCGGCGGGCGCGAGCCGCATCGAGGCGACCGTGCGCCGCACGAGATCGTCGAGCCCGTCGAGCACCGTCGTCGAGGTGCTGGCCGTGCGGCCGTCCGCGTGCAGGCGCAGCCGCACCCCGGTGATCTCGTCGGCCACGTTCTGATGAATGTACGACCCGGCGAACCGCGTCAGCGCCAGCTCCTGCCGCTCGACGGTCACCTCGGCCTCGATGCCGGCGCCGACCAGCTCCAGCACCCGCTGGGCCAGGTCGGTCTCCGTCGCCGTCACGCTCATCCCCGCACCCCCACGCACGTGTCCAGATCCGTCCCGTTCCCGCTCACCGGCGGGCTCTTCTCTTCCTCGCACCACGGCCACCCGGCTTGCTGCCTTGGGGCGTCATCCGCGGACTCCCACTCGGACGTTCTGGAAGCGGGCCGCGGCGGCCGGGTGGCCGGTGTGGCCGATCTGGCCCGGCTGGCCCTTGCCGCAGTTCGGGGTGCCCCAGGAGACGATCTCCGAGCTCAGCATGTCCATCGAGCCCCAGAATCGGGGGCCGATGCCCGTGTAGGTCGGGTTGCGCAGCATCCGGCCGCGGCGGCCGTTCTTGATCTCCCAGCCGATCTCGCACCCGAACTGGAAGTTGAGGCGCTTGTCGTCGATCGACCAGGAGCGGTTCATGTCCATGAGCACGCCGTCCTCGGTCGCGGCGATCATCTCGTCCAGCGTGTGCGGGCCCGGGAGCAGGCCGACGTTGGTCATCCGGACCATCGGCAGGCGGGCCCAGCCGTCGGCGCGCACGCTGCCCGCGTAGTCCAGCCCCGCCACCGCGGCCGAGTCGCGACCGGCGAGCGTGCCGACCCAGATGCCGTCACGGACCGCGTACCGCTGCTGAGCCGGGGTCCCTTCGTCGTCGTAGCCGAACGACCCCAGCGCACCCGGGATCGTCGGGTCGATGGTGATGTTCATGAGTTCGGAGCCGTACCGAAGCTGATTGATCTTGGCCAGCTCCAGCCACGACGTGCCCGCGAACGCCGCCTCCCACCCGAGGATCCGGTCGAGCTCGATGGCGTGCCCGACGGATTCGTGGATCTGCAGCGCCATCTGCTCGCTGCCGAGGATGAGCGTCGTCTCACCCGCCGGGCACTGCGGCGCCGTCAGCAGCGCCCGCGCCTCCTCGGCGATGCGGGCCGCGTGCGCCGTGAGGTCCAGCTCGTCGACGATCTCCCAGCCGCGCGTGCCGTATTGCCCGCGGTAGGAGGGATACGAGCGCCGCTGGGTCTCGCCGTCACCGATGACCGTGGCCGAGATGCCCGCCCCGGACTCGCGGATGTGCTGGTCGATGCGGTGCCCCTGCGAGGAGACGAACCACTTGCGCGTGTCCCAGATCTGGTACAGCCCCTCGGCGATGTCCGCGCCGGCCTTGTGCGACTCCGCGGTCGCGGCCGTGAGCAGATCGCCCTTGACCGACAGCGCGACCCCGAGCGGGTCCACCTCGCACGCACTGGCCCAGGAGTCCACGCGCGCCTCGACCCCGACGAGGTCGACCGCCGGCCCCGGCACCGTGGCCGAGGCCCGCGCGATCGCCGTCGCCCGCTCGCCCGCGTGCTTGGCGGCCGCGGAGCCCAAGTCCGGCACCGCGAAAAAGCCCCAGCTCGAACCCACCAGTGCCCGAACACCGACGCCCGCGTCCTCGTCCTGGCTCAACTCCTCGATCTCGCCGTTGCGGGCGGTCATCGACTCGGAGCGGCGGTGCATCACGCGGGCATCGGCATACCGGGCGCCGGCTGCGAGAGCCGCCTCCACCGCCGCGGTCGCCACGTCGAAGTGGGTCATGGTTGGACCCTACCGAGGGGGTATGACACTTTGGGCGGACACGACCCTACGTCGATGTCTTGGCTACCCGATCAACTCGTTGATCTGCCGCGCCAGCGCGAGGTCCTTCTCGGTCACCCCGCCGGCCGAGTGCGTGGAGAGCCGGAAGGTGAGCGTCCGCCAGCGAATGTCGATGTCGGGGTGATGATCGGCCGCCTCGGCCACGTGCGCGACCTCGGCGACCAGCCGGATACCGTCGAGGAACGAGGAGGCGGTCACCGAGCGCTCGATGCCTTCCGCGTCGCCGGACCAGCCCGCGAGCTCACCGAGCGCGGCGGAGACGTCGTCATTGCCGAGTACGTCAGCCATGCCCCGAACCTACTCCCGCGGCCGGCGACTGCGGAGGACGATCGCCGGAGCATGAGCTTCCTGGCGGGTGAGGCGCCGGAGGGTCACGGGCGGCGTCTGCGGCTGCGGATGATGCTCTGGAGTACGGCGATGAAGACCATGACGACGACGGCGGCGCTGATGGCGGCGATGACGGCTGCTGTCCGGCCGTCACCTTCGCTGCTTGCCGCTGGTGGGGATGGGGAGGCGCTGATCGGGGCGGGGGACAGGTCGGCGGTGAGGGCTTTGACGAGGTCGATGACGCCGTAGCCGTACACGGGATCCTTGCCCGGCTCGCCCTTGTCCTGTGCCGTCTCGGTCAGGCGCCGAACCACGTCGGGGCCTTTGAGCTGCGGATACTTCGCGCGGATCAAAGCCACAGCCCCGACGACGAGGGCGTTGGCATCGCTTGTACCGGTGGCCGTGCGCGTTTTGCCGAAGGCGTCGACCGCGGTGATGTCGACGCCAGGGGCGACCAGGGTGAGCTCGGGTCCTGCGACGGAGATCGCCGCGCGGTCGCCATTTCGGTCCACGGCGCCGACCGCGACAACACCCGGGACGTAGGCGGGAAACTCGACGCTCCCGGCCTTGGGTTTATTGCCCGCGGCGGCGACCACGACGACGTCGGCGGTGAGGGCCTTGGTGATCGCGGTGCGTACGACCTTGGTGTCACTGGTGGCGATTGAGAGGCAGATGACCTTGGCGCCCTTGCTCACGGCGTAGTCGATGGCGGCGGCGACATCGCGTGGGTCGCCGCCGTAGTCGATGTTGCGTGACAATTGGATCGGCAAGATTGTGGCTTTGGGGGCGATGCCAAGCACGCCGGTGCCAGTGCCGCGGCCCCGTCCGGCGATGAGAGCTGCCATGGCTGTGCCGTGGCCCACCGGGTCATGGGTCCCGTCGCCCGTGTTGCCGCCGAAGTCCTTGCCGGGCACCACTGCTCCGGAGAGGTCCGGCACGCTTGCCTCGACGCCGGAGTCGGCGACGGCTACGAGGACGCCGTCGCCCCGGCTGAGTTGTTGCGCCTCGGAGATGTGCATGAAGCCCAGGTGCCACTGCTGGTCGCGGACGTTGTCAGCCAACGCCGGAGTAGGAAACACCACGGCGGCCAGCACCGCCGTGACCAGCGGTAGCGGCAGTCGTCGCGAAATCAACGGTCGATGCCGATCACACCGGGCGGCACGTCGCCTGTGGGTCTGGCCGGTGGCGCCTCGAGCACGGGAGCCACGCCCTCCTCCACCTGCCACACCTCGTCCTCCGGGTGCTGTCGTCCGGTCCGGCGCTGGGCGTACGCCTCGTAACTGCGGTCCCGCCAGCCGCCACCCGGCAGGCGCTCGCCGCTCTCAGCGCCCGGCTCGGCCGCAGGCAGATGGCGAGTGTCGCGCAGGGGAGACCGCGCAGACCGGCCGATGGCGCCCGACCGGCCAAACGATCCAGGGCCGCCGATGACGCCGTGTTCGCCAAGCGGACCCTGGGGCGGACGACCGGCGGATGGTTGGGCCGGTGGCCGCCCAATGAGGCCGTTCGTGGGCATCAACCGACCTGGAAGCGGGCTGGTCATTGGCGGCAGCGGTAGCGGCGTGCGCGGTGCGGGTGCTGGCGATACGGCTGGTGCGGTCGGCGGGGGTGGCATCAGCACCGGCGGAAGCGCCGGTGCCGGGCTTGCGGTCAGGAACGGCCCCAGGTCGACGGTCACCGGCGGGGTTGCTGGTCCCGGGCTGGCATTGATCAGTTCCAGATTGGGCTGGGGTGGATCGAACACGGGAGGTGGCAGGCTTCGGCTGGTCCCGTTCGATCTGCTACCGCCGCGCGGTTTGGATGGCGTAGGCGGTGCCGGCATCTCGTCCAGACGATTCATCTTTGGCATGACGACCGGCTGGGCGGTGGCAGCGGCCACCTTCGCATCGGTGTCATCCATGATGGCGCGCGCCTGCTTGTCGAGTTCCTCGCGATGCAGGCGTAGCACTGCATCCGTTGCGAAATCGGGCATGTCAATGCCTGGTGCCCAGCTGTCGGGCAGAGTACCGATCATCGGGCCGGCCGGCGTCTTGGCGAGGTACGCCCGCCAGGCAGCCCTCGGATCGTCGTAGGCGTCGTGCAGCGGCTTGATCCGCTCTTGCGCCGTGATCAACGCGCCGGTCACCTTGCTGAACGTCGCCTTGGCCTGACCAGCCGCCTCCTGCGCACCGGTCATGGAAACGATGGTCTGGTCGATCTGGTCGAGAAATGCGCGAGCTGCGGGGCTGCCCTCCGGGTGCCACGCGTCGGCGAGTTCTTGGCGCAGCCGTTCCAGGTTGCCGATCTGGGCGCCGAGCATCGAGTGCTTCGCCGCCCAGCCGCGCATGGCCTCGGCGTGCTCGGCGGCGCTTTCATGCGCCACCATCGCCCAGAGTTCGCGCACGGTGTAGTGCTGGTAGACGCTCATGCGCCACCGTCGTGCACGTCGCGCCGCTCCTCGACCAGGTCATCACGGTTCAAGATCTGCTTGGCCCGGTACGCGGCCTGCTCGGACGCGGTCAGCTCCATCGCCGCGCCGCCCTCGACAGCGCCCAAGAAGCCGGCAGAGTCGACGTCGGCATCGAGGTAGGTCGTGACGATTTCCTTCGCCGTCCTGGCCATGGCGCCCGTGTTGTGGGACAGCGTCGACAAGAACGAGACGGCCTCGCTCATCACCAGCCAGTACTGCACGGCCGCGTCCTGGACGGCTGGGCTGGCGCTGCGGATGCCGAAGGCGCCGTAGGACTGCAGTTGGTACGTCACGAAGTCCGTCGTCGGGGCGATGTCCTTGTCCACGTACGACTGGAGGCTCGCGCCGAACGCGCGTACGCCCTCCGGGTCGATCTTGATTTGCTTGTCCGCCACGGTGTTCCTCCCCGTCCCGTGTATCGACGTGCTTAAGGTAGCGGGAGCGGTGCTGGAGTAGAAAGGACGATATGTCGATCCGTGCGGTAACCCGGGAACTGCTCGTGCGCTGTGTCGACACCTGGGCGCCCGGGAATCTGCATGCGCCTCATGGTGCGGCGTTTCTCTACGCGTCCGCGCGGGGGATCGATCATGACGCGGCCGAGGCGGCGTTGCGCGCGTTCGGGGAGTTTGGGGATCGGCTTCGCGGGCGGCTTACGCTGCTGTTCGTCGCGCCTGGAACCGAGGCGTTGGCGGGGCGGTTGGCGGCTGTGCAGCGTGAAATCGGTACACCTGCGGAAATGGCGGTTCACGTTGTGCCCGGCGGCAATGTGGGCGCCGTTCTCAAGGCGGCCGGAGCCGCGAGTGGGCCACTGCTGGCAATGGTCGACGACAGCATTGCGAAAAGCTTCAAAGCGGCCGTCGTACTCCTCACAGCCCCCGCCGGTACCTGGGCGAAACAACGCGCGGAACTGCACGCGGCGGGGCTGGGGCTCACCGCGGGTGTCGAGTTGGTCGATGGCGAGAGCGAAATGCTCGTCGGCTTCGGCACGCGCTCGGACAAGAGCCTGGAGTCGTTCAAGAGCGAGCTGTGGGCGCTGGACGAGTACGCCGGCGTGCGCTATCGCGACCCGCGTGACCCCGAGGGGCACCTGATGGACATCTCGCTGGAGCCGAACCCGGGCGCACTGCGGCGCGAGCTCCTGGCGCGGCTCGGTGACGGCGGGCTCACGGTCACCGAGCTCAAGCGGTTCGCGCTCACGGACACGGTGTACCGCGCCGCCGACGCCCAGAAGCTCATTATCGCGCTGCTGCACTCCGGCGCCGTGCGGCGCTCACCCGAGGGCGGGCGCCTCGGCGGCGACGTGGTGATCAGCCTGGCGCCCGCCGCGAACGGCTGATTACCAACTGGCGACCAGCCCGCCGTCGATCAGCCCGGTGCCTGCAGCGAACGGCGGATGAAGTCGAGCTCGATGCGCAGCAGCTTCTCGGCCAGCCCGCCCGCGGCCATGTGCGTGGCGCCGGTCAGCGGGATCATCGAGTGCGGCCGGCCCGCGGCGAGCAGGGCGGCCGAGAGGCGCAGCGTGTGCGCGGCGACCACGTTGTCGTCGACCAGGCCGTGCACGAGCAGCATCGGCCGCGCGTCCTCGGGGCGCACCGGCGGCTCGGCGGCGAGTTCGACCAGCGAGTTGTGCGCGTACACGTCGGGGGCGTCGGCGGGCAGCCCGAGGTATCGCTCCGTGTAGGCGGTGTCGTAGAGCGCCCAGTCCGTGACGGGGGCGCCGACGACCGCGCAGTGGTACACGTCCGGCCGCCGCAGCACCCCCAGCGCCGACAGCCAGCCGCCGAACGACCAGCCGCGGATCGCGACCCGCCCGAGGTCAAGGTCGGGGTGCTTGCCGGCGAGCGCTTCGAGCGCGTCGACCTGGTCGGCGAGGATCACGTCGGAGAAGCGGCGGTGGATGGCCTTGTCGAAGCTGGGCGCGACGCCGGGCGTGCCACGGTTGTCGATGGACACGACGGCGAAGCCCTGGTCGGCCCACCACTGCTTCTCCACCCAGCGGGCCCGCGCGGCGACGACCTCCTGATGGCCCGGGCCGCCGTAGATCGCCACCAGCACCGGGAGCCGTCGCCCGGCCACGTGGCTGCGGGGATAGACCACGCCCGCCGGGACGCGCCGGTCGGTCACCCGCTCAAGAGCGGGTCGCGGCGCGAAGGGTGGTTGCGCCGCGTGGGACGCGATCGCGCCGACCTGCTCGCCGTTGTGGATGATGCGGTACTCCCACCCCGCCCGCTCCAGCGTCTGCGACCCGATCACGATGGTCCGCCCGGCCGCCTGGGCCACGTGCCAGCCCGGCTCCGTGGTCAGGCGCGTCGCGCGCGGGCTGGACTGGGTCACCGGGATGTGGAAGACGTGCTGCTCGCTCGGCTCCCCGTCGCTGGCCTCCACGATCAGGTCGCCTTCGAGGTTTCCGGCCACGCGGCGGACGTACAGATTGGGCGGTGTGATCAGGCTCCCGTCCGCGAACAGGCAGCGCGCGTCGTATCCGTCGTGGGCGAGCTCGCCGCCGACCAGCACCCGGCCGTCCGAGAGGTGTGCGGGCGTGCCCGGCACCGGCTCCACCCAGCGCGGATCGGCGAGCTCGGCATGGACCTGCGTCTCGCCGGTGCGCGGGTCGACGGCGATCACGAGGCCGTGCTGCTGCAGCCGGCGCAGCACCGCGAGCAGCGGTCCGCCCTGCTCCGACCAGGTGGCGGCGACGAGATAGGGATAGGTCTCGCGGTCCCAGTGCACGTCGACCCAGCCGCCGTCGAGATCGAGCACGTGCAGGGTGACCTTGGCGTTGCTCGCGCCCGCGTGCGGATAGGCGATCGTGGTGGGTGGCTGCTCCGGCAGCGACGGGTCGTGCAGGTGCCACCGCGGGACCCGCGACTCGTCGACGCGCGCGGTGAGGATGCTGTGGCCGTCGGGCGACCACCAGTACCCCCGGAAGCGGTGAAATTCCTCGGCTCCGATGAACTCGGCGAGTCCCCAGGTCACGCCCTCCTCGCCGGCCAGGACCGAGTCCGTGCCGTCGGCGTCGATCACCCGCAGGGCGCCGCCGGTGACGTAGGCGATCCGGCGTCCGGTCGGGTCGAGCCGCGGGTCGACGACCGGCCCGGCGGTGTCGAGCTCGGTCACGTCGCCGGTGAGCAGGTCGGCGCGGAACAGCCGGCCGCCGAGCGGGAAGACGGCCAGCACTCCGGCTCCGTCCAGCGCGAACGAGCCGATGCCGCCCGCGGACAGCCGTAGCCGCTCGCGCAGCGCCCGCTCGGCCGGCGGCAGGTCGGGCTGGTCGCGTAACAGCGCCGCCGGGTCGGCCAGGCACCGCTCGCTGCGCGTGGCGACGTCGAAGACCCAGAGCGCGTCGGTGGGGTCCTCGGGGCCCGACGAGCGCAGGAAGATCACGCGAGCCCCGTCCGGGCTCACCGTGACGGCGCGGGGTGCCCCGTAGGAGAAACGTCGGGTTCGTGCGGCCAACTCCGGATAGTCCACCCCGGAATGTTGACTCGTGGCCGCCGGATTGTCATGTGATTGGCCCGGAACCGGGCATCGGCGTCACTCTTGGTGAGCGGATGCTCACACGGGCCGTGGCCGCTGGGGAAAGTGTCGGTGGCAGGCCGTACAGTTGCCCCCGTGAGTGCTCGGAGCATCCTGTTCGTCCATGCACACCCCGACGACGAGTCGATGGGGACCGGCGCGACCATGGCCCGCTACGCGGCCGACGGCGCCCACGTCACCCTCGTCACCTGCACGCTCGGTGAGGAAGGCGAGATCCACGTGCCCGCGCTGGCCGGGATCGCCGCCGCCGAGGGCGACCAGCTCGGTGGCTATCGCATCGCCGAGCTGGACACCGCCTGTCGCCACCTGGGCGTGGCCGACCACCGCTTTCTCGGCGGGGCCGGGCGCTACCGCGACTCCGGGATGATGGACACCCCGGCCAACAAGCACCCGCGCGCCTTCTGGGGCGCGGACCTCGACGTGGCCGCGGGTGAGCTGCTCGAGGTGATTCGCGAGACCCGCCCGCAGGTTGCGGTTACCTACGACCCCAACGGGTTCTACGGCCACCCGGACCACATCCAGGCCCACCGGGTGCTGACCAGGGCCGTGGAGCTGGCCGAGGCGGAGGGAATCGGACCCGCCAAGGTGTACTGGACGGCAGTCCCCCGCTCCGTGCTGCAAGCGGGCATGGAGCAGTTCCGCGACTCGTCCGACAACCCGTTCGCCGAGATCGAGCATCCGGAGGACCTGCCCTTCGGCACCGCGGACTCGGACATCGCGGCGCGGGTGGACGCCCATGAGTTCGCGGAGGAGAAGACGGCCGCGCTCAAGGCGCACGCCACCCAGATCCCGCCGACGTCGTGGCTGTTCTCGATCGCGGGAAACTTTGGCGCCGAGTTCATGGGCGTGGAGTATTACCAGCTGGCGCGGGGTAGCAAGGGGCCCGGCGTCGGGCCGCACGGGTGGGAGGAAGACCTATTCGCCGGGCTCGAGGTGGATGTGCCGGCGCCTCGGGTCTCGGTGCTGGAGCCGCCCGCCTCGTCGGCCGCCGTACTGGGGACCTCGGCACTGGGGTCGTCCGGACTGGAGCCTGGAGCATCGTGACGACCAAGCGCAAGGGACCGCCTCGGCCGGGGCCTTCGGCTTCGGGGCCTGCTCTCGTTCGCGAATCCACGGCTAAGCCCACTGAGGTTCCCGGGGCCTCGTCCGGGCCCGGATCCGCTGGTGCGCCCGGGGGCTCGTCCGGGTCGGCTGCCGCTTCCGGGTCCGCTGGTGCGCCTGGGGCTTCGTCCGGGTCCGGGTCTGCTGGTGCGCCTGGGGCCCCGTCCGTCTCCGGAGCCGCGGCTGGGTCGGAGTCGGCGTCTGGGCCCGCGGCCGTGCCTGGATTCGCGCCGGTTGAGCCGTCCTCTGCGGATTCCGCTCCCGATGCCGGCTTTGCGGTGCCGTCCGACGTCATGTGGCCGGTCGCCGCGGAGCCTTCGCGGTCGTGGCTCAACCCGTCGCCGGAAACCCGGAAATCCTTCGACATCGCCATCACGATCGCGGGGCTGATCGTGGCCACGCTGCTCGGGGCGGCCCTGGCGATCATCGAGGCGCTCTACTCGCCGCTGCGCATCGGCGGGTGGCGCGTGCCCGTCTCGCTGCTCATGGCGCTGGTGACCAATCCTCTGCTGGGCTGGTTCGCCTACACCACGACCCGGCGACGGATGGCGGCGCTGCTACCGGCGGCCGCCTGGTGCGTGGTGTGGATCCTGGCGGCGGGCCGCACCTCAGAAGGCGACATGATCATCACCGAGGACAACTGGGTGGGGCTGCTGACGCTGTTCGCGGGTCCGCTGGCGTTCGCGATCGGCATCTACGTCTCGACCATGCGCCCGCGGCCGCGCGTGACTCCGCCGGACACGACTCCGCCCTCGCCGGCGGGCACCTGAGCGGTCGGCCGTTCTCTTCGACCGCCCGCGGCCCGGCCTGCTTGACGCTCGCCGGCTTCGTCCGCTTCGACGGCGCTCGCCGGCAGCGCTGACGCGTTGCGGCCGCGTTGACGTTGGGTGCGTTCGTCGGCTTTGTTGACGTTCGCGGTGTTGGCTGGTTGCGTTGATGCGTTGCGGCCGCGTTGACGTTCGGGGCGCTCGTCGGCTTTGTTGACGTTTGTCGGCTTCGGCGTCCGCGTTGGGGCCGGTGTTTGGCCACTGATGTTGGGGCCGGTGTCTGGCCACTGATTCGGCGTTCGGTCCGGCGCGGCGGGCCCTCGGCCGGCCGGGCCGCGCCGTCGCCGCAGTCGTGGGCTTCGCGTTGGCCGTGGCCGTGGCCGTTGCTCCGTGGCCGTAGCCGTTGCTCCGTGATTGCGACCGCCGCCGTGGTCTTCGCGGTCGCCTCGTCCATCGCTGGGGCTGGAGCCGTGGCCCGTGGCGAGCATGGCGGGGGAGGCGTGGGCCGTGGGTCTGGACCGGCGAGGTCCGCGAAGGGCGTGTTTGGATTTCGGGTGACGGGGGAGCGTCGCGTTGTGCGGCATCGGAAACGCGGCGCGGCGGTGATTCCGCGGGTCGGTTTGTAGTGCGGAAATGCCCGGCCGAATGGGGGCTCACCGGTGGCTCGAAAAGCGGCTCCCGGGAGAGGTTCAGCGAACTCTGAGGCGGCGGGTCTTGCGCGCACGCAGTGTAGACGGGTAAACACGTTCCCGCGCCGGGATCGCGTGGGTTCGGCGTATCGGGGAACTGAAGTGACGGAGGCTGGCTATGAAGGAGCGGTGGTTGCCCGTCGGGCTCGTCGCGGGGGGTCTCTTCGTGGTCAATCTCGTCGCGCGGCTCGTGGTTCGGATCGCGGCCGGGGACGATGACGCCAAGCAGATCACCATCGGGCTTTGGGCGCTGTTCGCGGTCGGTGCGGTGATGATTCCCGTCGCGTTCTGGTACGGCCGCCGGGTGCCCATGATTCGCGTCGTCGGCGAGCTCGGGCTGGCCGTTGTGGTCGCGTGCCTGCTGGCCGTGCTCATCGGGCCGTTCGTGTCCGGGGTGGGGCCGTTCAGCAACGGCGTCGGGCTCGTGTTCCGCCAGTTCTTCTACTTCGTCGGCCTGTCCGCGATCGGTGCGGTGATCGGGCTGCTGGTGCTCATGACGACCGGGCTGGACTACAGGTCGCAGTCCTGGAAGCGGTACATCGAGCAGACCGGTACCAAGCCCCGCAAGGCCGTTCGCCGCTAGTCCCGCCTCGGTCGGCTCGGCCGGTGGCTGTGCGGCGTTCGAACGTGCAGTCGGCGCCCGGCTGGTGAGCGAACGCGCAATGGTGCGACGTTGGGTTGCGCAAACGCGCGGCCGACCTGGGGCCGGTGCGCGAATGTGCAGTCGGCGCCCGGGTAGTGAGCGAACGCGCAGTTGGCGCGAAGGTGTTGCGCGAACGCGCGGTCGGTCTGGAGCCGATGAGCGAACGTGCAGCCCGGCGTGAGGTGACTGTGCGATGCGGGATCAGTCGGTGAGCAGGCGGCGCGATGAGTAGATGTGGTGCACGGTGAAGCCCAGACGGGAGTACAGCGCCACGGCCGCCGTGTTGCGCTGCTCCACCTGCAGGTAGGCGTCGCGGGCGCCCAGGGTCACGGCCCACTCGGCCAGGGCCGCGATCAGGCGCTGGGCCAGGCCGCGGCGGCGCATGCGTTCGTCGACGCCGATCAGGGACAGGCCGAGCCAGCGTGACTCGTCGTCGGCCACGCAGCCGCGGGCGGTGGCCAGGAGGGTGCCCTGCTCGTCGTACCACTGCGCAAATCGCACGTTCGGCACCGCCGTGAGCACGTGCCGGGCCGAGTCGGGCAAAGGGCCCTTGCGGCCGGCGACCGCGGACAGCCACTCCGCCGACGGTTCGGTGGCGAGCTCGATTCGTCCGCCCGGCGACCCGGCGGTCTCGGGTTCGTCCTCGGCGAAGCTCGGGCCGTCGGACGCGGCGGATGGGGTCGTGGCTGAGGGTGAAATGGCGGGGGATGTGCCGTCCTGGTCGGTGAACGAGGCCGGTTGCCCAGGCTGCGCGGCGGCGGACGGTGAGGTGGTGGGGGAGGCGTCGTCCGCTTGCCTCGGCGGCGCGGCGGCGGAAGGTGGGGTGCCCGGCGGCGCCGCGGCAGGTGAGGTGGTGGGGGAAGTGTCGGCCGCGTGTCCCGAGAGGGCCGTGAGCAGAGTCGGCAGGGAGACCGTCATCACCTGGGTCGTCGGCATCGCGGTCCAGCCGCGGCGCTCCAGCTCGTCGTCCAGGCGCTGGAAGAGCGGGACCGGGATCGAGAGGGCGGGGATGAGGGAGCGCTGGCGGTACCATTGCTGGACGAAATCGATCGCGTCCGGCGTCGGCAGGTCGGGGGAGCCGATCGCGAGGGCGGAGTTGGCGCGCTGGGTCCAGCCGTCGGTGGCGCGCAGGAGCCAGTCGCCCAGGGTGGCCTGTTCGCGGGCCGGCCAGCCCCGCGCCGCGGCGGCTTCCAGCGACTCGGTCGGCGTGAAACGGCGGCGCGGCGGGACCGGCTTGGCCCGTGCGATCTCATGCAATGGAACGCGTACCGCTCCGGTGCGGGCACGGACTGTGAGATGCGTCTCGGTCGCTTCGAGCAGCTGGCCCAGAATGTCCGAAAACACGGGTCGTGCGTCGCGCATCCCGACGATTCGGCGCACGACGACGCGCTGTCCCACATGTTGTGGCCCGAGCACGATCGACCTCCCGTGAACCTGGATACTAGGCTCGTACCGCCGCGGTAGGGATGCGGCGGGGCTTGCCAGCCCCAGGTTGGCAGCCTCAGGTGCGAAAGAGGGCGACCCGTGACATACATCATCGCCGAACCTTGCGTGGACCTGCTCGACAAGGCCTGCATCGAGGAGTGCCCTGTCGACTGCATCTACGAGGGCAACCGCATGCTCTACATCCACCCGGATGAGTGCGTGGACTGTGGCGCCTGCGAGCCGGTGTGCCCGGTCGAGGCGATCTTCTACGAGGACGACGTCCCGGAGAAGTGGAAGGACTTCGTCGGCGCCAACTACTCGTTCTTCGACGAGCTGGGCTCGCCCGGCGGCGCGTCGAAGGTCGGCAAGGTCGAGAAGGACGCGGCGTTCGTCGCCTCCCTCCCGCCGCAGGAGCGCGAACACTGACCGGCACAGCCTTCGGGGCCCGGCGCGCGCTTGCGGCCGGGCTGCCCGACTTTCCGTGGGATCGCCTCGAGCCGGCCAAGGCCACCGCGTCCCGCCACCCCGACGGCCTCGTGGACCTCTCGATCGGCACGCCGGTCGACCCGGTGCCCGAGCTGATCCGGGCGGCGCTGGCCGAGGCTTCGAACGCTCCGGGGTACCCGCTCACCGCCGGCACCCCGCGCCTGCGCGAGGCGATCCGGGAGTGGGTGACGCGATGGTGCGGCACCGGCTCGGGCGAGTTCGGCGTGCTGCCCACGATCGGCTCCAAGGAGCTCGTGGGCTGGCTGCCGACGCTGCTCGGGTTCGGCCCCGGCGACACCGTGGTCATTCCGCAGGTGTGCTACCCGACGTACGAGGTGGGCGTTCTGCTCGCCGGCGCCCGCGTGGTCCGCGCCGACTCGCTGACCGCGCTCGGGCCGGAGCGCGTGAGCATGGTGTGGGTGAACTCGCCGTCCAACCCGACCGGCAAGGTGCTGCCCGAGGCGCACCTGCGCAAGGTCGTCGCGTGGGCGCGCGAGCGCGGGGCGATCGTGGTGAGCGACGAGTGCTACCTGCCGCTGCCGTGGGAGTCGGAGCCGGTGTCGATCCTGTCGGTCTGCGACGGGAACTTCGACGGGGTGCTGGCCGTGCACTCGCTCTCGAAGCGCTCGAACCTGGCCGGATACCGCGCCGGGTTCGTGGCCGGTGACGCCGCCCTCGTCGACGAGGTGCTGGCCGCGCGCAAGCACGCCGGCATGATCGTGCCCGCCCCGGTGCAGGCCGCCATGATCGCGGCGCTCGGCGATGAGGTGCACGTGGAGGAGCAGCGCGCGCGGTACCGTCGCCGCCGTTCGATCCTCCGCGAGGCCTTCGAGCGCGCGGGGTTCACGGTCGAGGATTCGCAGGCCGGACTGTACCTCTGGCTGACCCGCGGCGAGGACTCCTGGGCGACCGTGGATTGGCTGGCCGAGCGCGGGATCCTGGCGGCGCCGGGCGCGTTCTACGGTCCGGCGGGCGAGCGGCACGTTCGGGTCGCGTTCACGGCCACGGACGAGCGCGTGGCCGCGGCCGCGTCGCGACTCTGACCGGCACCGTTGCGCACCGTCGCACGACTCCGTGCGCTTTGGCCTGCCGTTTGCGACAAAAGCGACTTAAGTGGCGACGGGGTATAAATCCGATATGTCGTGGCGCGCCAGCGCCCGACATATCGGGCTCGCCAGCGGAGGTTTCGGCGTTCGATTGGGACCCGCGTATCTCGGCGGCGCCGGGCGGCGGGTAGGAACCTGCGCACCGAGGCGGCTCGACGGCCCTGGTGCGGTCCGTTGAGAGACATGCGCGCCACCCAGGGCGGGCGTTAGCGATCGGCCGGGATCCGCTCACCGGGTGAGCAGCCGCCGGGCAGGCCCCGAAGTCGAGGCCCGCCCGGACCAGCGCTCAGTTCGCGTGCAGTGCGGCGTTCAGCTCGATGCCGCGCCCCTGGCGCTCGCGGACCTCCAGGCGGCCGCTCACCGAGTTGCGGATGAACAGCAGGTTCGGCAGGCCCGAAAGCTCACGCGCCTTCACCACGCGGCCGTCCGGCCGGGTCAGCTTCGAACCCGCCGTGATGTAGCAGCCCGCCTCGACCACGCAGTCGTCGCCGAGGGAGATGCCGATGCCCGCGTTCGCGCCGAGCAGGCAGCGCTCGCCGAGGGAGATGATCTCCTTGCCGCCGCCGGAGAGGGTGCCCATGATCGAGGCGCCGCCGCCCACGTCGGTGCCGTCGCCGACCACGACGCCGGCCGAGATGCGGCCCTCGACCATGGAGTTGCCGAGCGTGCCGGCGTTGAAGTTCACGAAGCCCTCGTGCATGACGGTCGTACCGGGGGCGAGGTGCGCGCCCAGGCGCACGCGGTCGGCGTCCGCGATGCGCACGCCCGACGGGGTCACGTAGTCGACCATGCGCGGGAACTTGTCGACGCTGAAGACGTTGAGGCGGCGGCCCGCGCGGCGCTCCAGCGCGCGCAGCTCGTCCACCTGCTCGGGCAGGCACGGGCCGGCCGAGGTCCAGGCCACGTTGGCGAGCAGGCCGAACTGGCCGTCGAGGTTCGCCTGGTGCGGGCGGACGATGCGGTGCGAGAGCAGGTGCAGGCGCAGGTACACGTCGGCCGTGCTCGTCGGCGCGTCGCCGAGCGACTGGATCTCCACGCGCACGATCTCGGACCGCAGGCCGAGGGGGCCTTCCGTCTCCACGAACGAGCCGAACTCGGGGCCGGTCGCGGCCACCGAGGCGGCGACCGCGGCGGCCGCGCTGCCGGGGTCCGCGACGGAGGCGGCGGTCGCGGCTATGGCCGTGGCGGGATCGAGCCCGGTGGTGCTCGGAAACGCCCCGAGGCCCAGGTTGCCGGCCGGGAACCAGGCGTCCAGCACCTGTCCCGAGGACGTCACAGTGGCCAGGCCCAGGCCCCACGCGGGGGAGTCGATGTACGCGGTCGTCACGGGACCGAACGCTACCGCACGCGCCGGATCGCCCGCCCGTCTAAGGTCGAGTCATGCTCACCCGTGACGTGCTTGCCGATCCCGTGGCTCTGACCAGAGCGCTCGTCGACATCGAGTCGGTCTCCGGCAACGAGGCCGAGATCGCCGACCGCGTGGAGGAGGCGCTGAGCGGCACCGCGCTCAAGGTCGAGCGCTTCGGGCACACGATCGTGGCGCGGACCGAGCTGAACCGGGACCAGCGGGTCGTGCTCGCCGGGCACCTCGACACGGTGCCGCTGCACGACAACTTCCCGTCGCGCATCGAGGGCAACCTCATGTGGGGCTGCGGTACGTCCGACATGAAGTCCGGCACCGCGATCGCCCTGCACCTCGCGGTCACCGAGGCCGAGCCGCGCCACGACGTGACCTACGTGTTCTACGAGTGCGAGGAGGTCGACTCGGCGCGCAACGGGCTGAAGATCCTCGCCGACCGCCGCCCCGACCTGCTCGCCGACGCCTCCTTCGCGGTGCTCCTCGAGCCGACCCACGGGCTGATCGAGGGCGGCTGCCAGGGGACGCAGCGCGTGATGGTGCGCACGAGCGGCAAGCGCGCGCACTCGGCCCGGTCCTGGCTCGGAGAGAACGCCATCCACAAGGCGGCCCCGATTTTGGAGCGTCTGCAGCGGTACCGCGACCGCAAGGTCACCATCGACGGCTGTGAGTTCCATGAGGGCCTGAACGCGGTGCGCATCTCCGGCGGCGTGGCCGGCAACGTCATCCCCGACGAGTGCGTGGTGGAGGTCAACTTCCGCTTCGCGCCCGACCGCGACGAGGCGGCCGCCGAGGCGCACGTGCGCGAGGTGTTCGACGGCTTCGACCTCGAGTTCGTGGACTCGGCCCCGGGCGCGCTGCCCGGCCTCGACGCGCCCGCGGCGCAGGAGCTGCTCGGCGCGATCGGCCGCCCGCCGCGGGCCAAGCTCGGCTGGACCGACGTGGCCCGCTTCGCGGTGCTGGGCATCCCCGGCCTGAACTTCGGCCCCGGCGACCCGAACCTGGCGCACAAGCAGGACGAGCACGTCGAGATCGACAAGATCGCCGAGGGCGCCGAGGTCATGCGCCGCTGGCTGCGAGGCTGAGGCGGCCGCAGGTGGCTACGGGGCTGAGGCCGGCGGCTCCTCGGCCATCGGCTCGAGCGTGCGCAGCATGCGGCGCACCGCGAGCACCTCGCGAATCCGTCGGTTCATCTGCCGCTTCTGGCGGTCAGCCTCGACTCGTGTCATGCCGGTCACACCCCCACGCCTGCCACCGGTATATCGGGTAGGACGCGACGGTAGGAGGAAACGTTGCTCTCTGCACCCGTTTTCCTACCGAGAATGTCCGATCATCGCGGCGCGGGTGGCCCTGTGACGAAGGTCCTACCGTCCGGATAGGGCCACGCGTTGGCGACACAGCCCTCGAGCCCGAACGACTGGCGGGCCATGACCGGGGCGGGGGCGCCCGGGCGCGGGCAGATCGCGTGCCCGTTGCCCAGGAAGTGCCCGACCTCGTGGTTGACGACCATGTGGCGGTACTCCGCGACGCTCGGGTACCACGCGACCCCCAGCAGCCACCGCTTCAGGTTGATGATCACGTCGCGGCCGCCGCGGCAGGAGACCTCGCCCCGGGTTCGCACGCCGCGCCGCGCGCACATGGAGTCGGTGGTCGACGGCGTCGCCAGGTGCACGGTGAGCTCGGAGGCGCTGCCCGCCGCGACGCGCTGGAACGAGAACTTCCCGCCCGCGATCCAGCTGCGCGCGTCGCCGAGCGTGTGCTGCACCGCCGCCGCGAACTCCTCGGGATCGACCCCGGAGCCCTGCTCGGTCGCGACCACGTAGTGCACCAGGTGCCCGGCGCCGCCGACGCGCTCGCCGCCGGAGCCTGCGAAGTCGAACTTCCCGCTGCCCTGCCCCGGCACCGCGGGCGGGGCGGAGATCGACGGCGACGCCGAGACCGACCGGGACGCTGGGACCGACGGGGGCGCCGAGAACGACGGGCTCGAAGACGAGGCAGGCGACGGGGAGGGGGCCACGAACGCGCCGGAAGGTGACGAAGGGCGCAGCGAGTACCAGATGAGCAGCGACCCGGCCAGAAGGCTGCAGACGGCCGTGAACACCGCCCAGCCCCGTCTCCCCATGGCCGTATTGGACCATGCGAGGACGTACGGTGACAGGCATGAGCGAGCCCAAGCGCAGCCGGCCGCGGGAGCGGCATCGCGGCATGGTGACCCTGCGACGCGACGCGATCCCGTTGAGCACCGCCGACCAGCGACTGCTGGACTCCCACCTGCGTCACGAGTGGAAGACCAAGGACGCCTGGCGGGCGCTGCGCATCCTCAGCGAGTTCGTCGAGGGCTTCGACACCCTGGCCGACCTGCCGCCCGCGGTGAGCGTGTTCGGCTCGGCCCGCAGCAAGCCCGACAGCCCCGAGTGGCGCATGGGCGAGGAGCTCGGCGGGGCCCTCGCGCGCGCCGGCTACGCGGTGATCACCGGCGGCGGCCCCGGCGTCATGGAGGCCGCGAACAAGGGCGTCGCCGAGGCCGGCGGGCTGTCCATCGGCCTGGGCATCGAGCTGCCGTTCGAGCAGGGCCTCAACGACTGGGTCGACGTCGGCATCGACTTCCGGTACTTCTTCGCCCGCAAGACGATGTTCGTGAAGTACGCCCAGGCGTTCGTCGTGCTGCCGGGCGGCTTCGGCACGCTGGACGAGCTCTTCGAGGCCGTGACCCTGGTCCAGACGCGCAAGGTCACGCGCTTCCCGGTGGTGCTCATGGGCACCGCCTACTGGCAGGGCCTCCTCGACTGGATCCGCGGCACGATGCTCCCGGACGGCAAGATCGGCCCCGAGGACCTCCAGCTGCTGTACCTCACCGACGATGTGGACGCCGCGGTGCAGCACATCCGCGAGGCGGCCGAGCAGCTGGAAGAGGACAAGCTGGGCGGCGGTAGCTGATGGCGCGCATCGGCGTGTTCTGCGCCTCGTCCCAGCGGCTCGAGCAGCGCTGGCTCGACCTCGCCCACGACCTCGGCGTCGAGATCGGCCGCCGCGGCCACGAGCTCGTCTCCGGCGGCGGCTGCGTCGGCATGATGGGCGCGGTCGCGGGCGGGGCGCGCGCGGGCGGGGCGCGGACGTACGGCGTGATCCCTCAGACGCTCGTCGACCTGGAGGTGGCCGACACCAAGTCGGACGAGCTGGTGGTCACCGACGGCATGGCCTCCCGCAAGACGCTGCTCATCGAGCGGTCCGACGCCTTCATCACGCTGCCCGGCGGCCTGGGCACGCTGGACGAGCTCTTCGAGGTCTGGACCACCGCGACGCTGGACCTGCACCGCAAGCCGATCCTGCTGCTGGACCACGACGGCTTCTACGGCGGCCTGATGGACTGGCTGCGCACCCTCGCCGCCCAGGAGTTCGTGCGCTCCACGGCCCTGGCGATGATCCTCACCGCCGGCGACGTGCACACCTCGATGGACCTGATCGAGGCGTCTCTGCTGGGCACGTCCCGGGAGTGACACCGGCCGTGGTTCCATTGGTCGCGTGACCGCGACCGCTTCCCCCGCGGGCCGGAGCCGTGCCTACAAGCTCGTGCGCCGGCCCGCGGTCAGGCCCGTCCCGGTCTTCTCGGACCCGTGGCAGCGGCTCGTCGTGGAGCACACGCGCGGGCCGCTGCTCGTCATCGGCGGGCCCGGCAGCGGCAAGACCACCGCTCTCGTCGAGGCCGTCGCCCAGCGGGTCGCCGACGGCGCGGACCCCGAGCAGATCCTCGTGCTCACGTTCGGCCGGCGCGGGGCGGTGCGGCTGCGCGACCGGATCGAGGCGCGGCTCGGCCGCTCCAGCGGGCTGCGCACGACGGCCGAGCCGATGGTCCGGACGTTTCACGGGTTCGCCTTCGGCCTCCTGCGCCGCGCCGCCGTCGACCGCGGCGAGGCCTCCCCGCGGCTGCTGACCGGCCCCGAGCAGGACCTGGTGATCCGGGAGCTGCTCGCCGAGTCGGGGGCGCCGTGGCCGGAGGCGCTGCGCGGCGCGCTCAACACCCGCGCGTTCGCCACCGAGCTGCGCGACCTGCTGCTGCGCGCCGTCGAGCGGGGCGTGACCCCGGACGGGCTGGCGGAGCTGGCCCGCATCCACCGCCGCGCGGACTGGAGCGCCGCGGCCGCGTTCTTCCGCGAATACCTGCAGGTGCTCGCGCTGCGCGACGCGACCGGCCGGGGATCGGTCGCCTACGACTACGCCGAGCTGGTGCGGGCCGCGGCCGGGCTGCTGGCCGACGACGGGCACCTGCTGGACCAGGAGCGCCGGCGGCTGCGGTACGTCTACGTCGACGAGCTCCCCGACACCGACCCCGCCCAGGTCGAGCTGCTGGAGCTGGTCGCGGGGGACGGCCGGCACCTCGTGGCCTTCGCCGATCCCGACTCCTCGACGTTCGCCTTCCGCGGCGCCGACCCGGGGATCGTGCCCGACTTCGAGCTGCACTTCCCCGGTGCGGTCCAGGTGACGCTGCCCCATTCGCGGCGGCTCGGGGCCGGGCTGCTCGCCCCGATCGGGCGGGTCGCGGCCCGGCTGCGCGGCCCTTCGCGGCACCGGCGGATGCTCCCGCAGCGGCCCGGCGGCACCGTGGAGACGCGCACGTTCGCGTCCGAGACGTCCGAGGCCGCGTTCATCGCGCACCGGCTGCGGGAGGCGCACCTGCTGCGCGACGTGCCCTGGTCGCGGATGGCGGTCGTGGTCCGCTCCACCGCGCGGCAGCTCGCCCCGCTGCAGCGCGCCCTGCACACCGCCGGGGTGCCGACGACGACCGAGTCCGAGGACCTGCCGCTGCACCTGCAGCCCGCGATCGCCCCGCTGCTGCTGCTCCTGCGGTGCGCGCTGGACGACGCCCGGCTCGACGAGGACGCCGCCGTCGCGCTGCTGCACTCGCCGCTGGGCGGGGCCGATCCGCTGGCCGAGCGGCGGCTGCGGCAGGGGCTGCGCGCGCTCGCGCTGGCCGCGGGGGACCGGCGCCCGTCGGGCCTGCTGCTGCTCGCGGCGCTGCGCGACCCGGCCGAGCTGGCGATGGTCGAGCGGCGCTGGGCCGGCCCCGCGCGCACCGTGGCCGGGCTGCTGCAGCAGGCCCGCGACGCCGCGGCCCGCCCGGGCGCGACGGCCGAGGAGGTGCTGTGGGCGGTGTGGCAGGCCAGCGGGCTCGCCGAGCGCTGGTCGGCGCTGAGCGCCCGCGGCGGGCACCGGGGCGCGGCCGCCGACCGGGACCTCGACGCGGTCGTGACGCTCTTCGACGCCGCCGCGCGCTTCACGGACCGGCTGCCGGGGGCCGGTACCGATGTCTTCCTGGACCATGTCGAGGGCCAGGACCTGCCGGCCGACAACCTCGCCCCGATGGCCGACCGCGGCGACGCGGTGCGCATCCTGACCGCGCACGCCGCCAAGGGCCTGGAGTGGGACGTCGTCGTGGTCG
Organism: Dactylosporangium sp. NPDC000244; assembly: GCF_040300725.1. Taxonomy (NCBI): domain Bacteria; kingdom Bacillati; phylum Actinomycetota; class Actinomycetes; order Micromonosporales; family Micromonosporaceae; genus Dactylosporangium; species Dactylosporangium sp. NPDC000244. The sequence goes on along the minus strand of NZ_JBEPEH010000007.1, from coordinate 180,910 downwards.
CCGGGGTGCAGGAGGGCGTCTGGCCCGACCTGCGGCTGCGCGGCAGCGTGCTGGGCTCGGAGCTGCTGGTCGAGGTGCTGGCCGGGCGGAGCATGGAGACCATTGGGCGGCTCTCGGCGCTGCTGGACGAGGAGCGGCGGCTGTTCTACGTCGCCGTGTCGCGGGCCCGGGAGCGGGTGCTCGTCACCGCGGTCGCGTCCGGCGACGGCGAGGAGCAGCCGAGCCGGTTCCTGATCGAGCTGTCCGTCGACGAGGAGCAGCCCGCGTTCGAGGCGCCCCGCGCGCTCACGCTGCCGACGCTGGTCGCCGAGCTGCGGGTGGCGCTGGTCGACCCCGACGCGCCCGAGCCGCGGCGGGCGAGCGCGGCGGCACTGCTCGCGCGCCTCGCGCGGCAGGAGGTACCGGGGGCGGATCCCGGCAGCTGGTGGGGCCTGCCGGTGCTGTCGGACGAGCGGCCGCTGGTCGACCCGGGCGAGCCGGTGCAGGTGACCCCGTCGACCGTGGAGAGCGTCGAGCGGTGCAGCCTGCGCTGGCTGCTCGAACGCCACGGCGGGGCGCTGACCCCGTCGCCGGAGCAGTCCATCGGCAACCTCGTGCACGCCGCGGCGATGCTGGCCGCCGATGCCACCGCGGATCGGGCGCAGCTGGTGGCGTACGTCGCCGACCGCTTCGACGCGATCGAGCTCTCGGCCCGATGGCTCGCGGGGCGGGAGCGGGACCGCGCCGAGACCATGCTCGACAAGCTCATCGGCTGGCTGGCCGGCAACCCGCGCCGGCTCGTCGCGATCGAGCAGGACTTCCTGGTCGAGCTGGCCGATCCCGAGGCGCCGGTGGAGATCAAGGGGCGGGTCGACCGGCTGGAGCTCGACGAGCAGGGGCGGCTCGTGGTCGTCGACCTCAAGACCGGCAAGTCGATCCCGGCCAACGCCAACCTCGCCGAGCACCCGCAGCTGGCCGCGTACCAGGCGGCGATCGAGCTCGGCGCGTTCGAGGAGTCCACAGTGGCCGGCGGGGCGTCGCTGGTGCAGCTGGGCGGGGAGACGAACGCCGCGCGCGAGCAGGTGCAGCCGCCGCTGGGCGAGGCCGACGACCCGAACTGGGCCCAGGCCCTCGTGCAGCGCACGGCCAAGACGATGGCCGCCTCGACCTTCAGCGCCGTGGTGAACAACAAGTGCCGCGTGTGCCCGGTCAAGACCTCGTGCCCCGTCTCGGGCAAGGGCCGCCAGGTCACATGACGCCGCTGGAGTTGGCAAGGCTCTTGAAGCTGCCGGCGCCGACGCCGCAGCAGGCCGGCGTCATCGCGGCGCCGGTCGGACCGCTGCTCGTGGTGGCCGGCGCCGGGTCGGGCAAGACCGAGACGATGGCGGCCCGGGTCGTCTGGCTCGTCGCCAACGGCCACGCCCGCCCGGAGCAGATCCTCGGCCTCACCTTCACCCGCAAGGCGGCCGGCGAGCTGTCGCACCGCATCCGCCAGCGCCTCGGGCAGCTGGTGCGCCGGCTCGGCCGCGACGACCTGATCGCGGGCGAGCCGACCGTGGCCACCTACCACTCGTACGCGGCCCGGGTCGTGCGCGAGCACGGCGTGCGCGCCGGGTTCGAGCCGTCGACCCGGCTGCTGACCGAGGCCGCGTGCTGGCAGCTCGCCGACGCGGTGGTGCGCGCCTACGACGGGGACATGACCGCCGTCTCGGCCGCCCCGTCGACCGTGGTCGACGCGGTGCTGCACCTCGCCGGCGACCTGGCCGAGCACCTGTGCGAGCCCGCCGACGTGGCCGCGTGGACGGGCCGGTTCTTCGCCGAGATGAGCTCGAAGAGCGGCAAGATGGCCAAGCCGGTGCGCGATGTGCTCTCCCGGCAGCAGGCGCGCCTGCAGCTGTTGCCGTTGATCAGGCAGTACGGCGAGAAGAAGGCCCTGCTGGAGGCGATGGACTTCGGCGACCAGCTCTCGCGCGCGGCCACGGTCGCGACCGCGCACCCCGAGGTGGGCCAGGTCGAGCGGGACCGCTTCCGGATCGTGCTGCTCGACGAGTACCAGGACACCTCGCACGCCCAGGTCGTGCTCCTGCGCGCGCTCTTCGGCGACGGCCACCCCGTCACCGCGGTCGGCGACCCCTGCCAGTCGATCTACGGCTGGCGCGGCGCCTCGGCCGGCACGCTGGACCGTTTCCCGGCCGAGTTCGTCCGGCCCGACGGGAAGCCGGCGCCGCTACGGCAACTGACCACCAGCTGGCGCAACCGGCCCGAGATCCTCGACGTGGCCAACACGCTGTCGGCGCCGCTGCGGGCGTACGGCGCCCAGGTCGCCGAGCTCGCCCCGGCCGACGTGCTCGCCGAGCCCGCCTCGACCGCGACCGTGCACTGCGCCCTGCTCGACACGTACACCGAGGAGGCGGCCTGGCTCGCCGACCGGGTGCTCGCCTCGTGGCGGCTGGCGGCGAAGGTCGAGCCGGACACGTTCCCCTACGACATCCCGGTCGAGGACCGCCCGTCGACCGCGGTGCTCGTGCGGACCCGGGCCCAGATCCCGGCGCTGGAGAACGCGCTGCGCTCGCGGGGCCTGCCGGTCGAGGTCGTCGGGCTCGGCGGGCTGCTGGACACGCCCGAGGTACGCGACGTCGTGAGCATCATGCGGGTGCTCGCCGACCCCGCCGAGGGCGCGGCCCTCCTGCGCATCCTGACCGGCCCGCGCTGGCGGATCGGCCCGCGGGACCTGGTCGCCCTCTACCGCCGCGCCCGGGCGCTCGCCGCCGCCCGCCGCCACGGGGACAGCGCCGCCGAACCGGAGCTTGCGGACCGGCTGGACGAGGCAGTACTGGTGGAAGCGCTCGACGACCTGGGCGAGCCCGAGCTCTACTCCGAGGAGGGCCACCGCCGCTTCGTCCGGCTCGGCGGCGAGCTGCGCGCCCTGCGCCGCCGGCTCGACCAGCCGCTGCCCGATCTCGTCGCCGACCTCGAGCGCGTCACCGGCCTCGACGTCGAGGTCGCCGCCCGGCCCGGCGACGCCGGCCTGGCCCGCGGCCACCTCGACGCGTTCGCGAACATCGCCGCGCGCTTCGCGTCCGAGTCGGAGGGGGCCACGCTGAGCGCGTTCCTGGCGTTCCTGGCCGCGGCCGAGAACGAGGAGCGCGGCCTGGCCCCGGGCGAGGTCGAGGTCGTCGCCGGGGCCGTGCAGATCCTCACCGCGCACGCGGCCAAGGGCCTGGAGTGGGACGTCGTGGCCGTCGCCGGGCTGTGCACGGACGTCTTCCCCGGGCCGAGCAACGCGGGTGACCACTGGCTGCGCGGCCTCGGCGTGCTGCCCTTCCCGCTGCGCGGCGACCACGCCGGGCTGCCCGCGCTCGAGCTGTCCGAGGCCGACGACATCAAGGGCGTGGTCCGGGCGCTGGAGCAGTTCACGCGGGACTGGCGCGATCACGACATCCGCGAGGAGCGGCGGCTGGCGTACGTCGCCGTCACCCGCCCGCGCCGGTTGCTGCTGGCCAGCGGGTACTGGTGGGGCGAGGGCATCAAGCGGCCCCGCGGCGCCTCGGTGTTCCTGGACGAGATCCGCGAGCGCTGCCTGGCCGGGGCAGGTGTCGTCGACGCCTGGGCGCCCAGGCCGGAGGCCGACGCGCAGAACCCGACCGCCGCCGACGTGCCCAGCGCGAGCTGGCCCGCCGACCCGCTCGGCCACCGCCGCCCGCTGCTGGAGGCGGCCGCGGCGCTCGTGCACGCCGCCGACCCGGCCGCGGCGCCGGCGGTGCACGACCCGCTGGTGGCGCGCTGGGCGAGCGAGGCCGAGCTGCTGCTGGCCGAGCGCGCCCGGCTCGCGCCCCGGGCCGGCGGCCTCGTCGAGGTCTCGCTGCCCGGGCACCTCTCGGTGTCGCAGCTGGTCTCCCTGCGCCGCGACCCGCAGCGCCTGGCCCGCTCGCTGCGCCGCCCGCTGCCCGCCCGCCCCGACCCCTACGCGCGCCGGGGCACCGCCTTCCACCACTGGCTCGAGCAGCGCTTCCGGGCCGAGCGCCTGCTCGACCTCGACGAGTTGCCGGGCGCGGCCGACGAGGACGCCGCGCCCGACTCCGCCCTGGCCGACCTCCAGGCCCGGTTCCTGGCCAGCGAGTGGGCCGACCTGGTGCCGCTGGACGTCGAGGTGCCGTTCGCGTCGGTGCTCGCCGGCGTGGTGGTGCGCGGGCGGATGGATGCCGTGTACCGGTACGCGGACGGCCGCTTCGACGTCGTGGACTGGAAGACCGGCGGGCGACCGGGCGGGGCCGAAGCGACCGCCGCGGCGGTGCAGCTCGCCGCCTACCGCCTCGCGTGGGCCGAGCTGCGGGGCGTGCCGCTGGAGCGGGTCGGGGCCGCCTTCTTCTACGTGCGCAGCGGCGAGACCGTCCGGCCCGCCGACCTGCTCGACGAGGCCGGGCTGCTCGAACTGATCACCTCGCTGCCGGCCGTGTAAGTCACGACCGTGTCTCAATGAATTGGCAAGGTTCTGACACGCGGCTGTCGGTGGAACCGGCTCCTCCTCGAAGCTGTCCAAGAGGGCATGCGAGGGGGAGTGCGCACCATGCAGGCACCGCACGTTCGCGAAGTCGCCCTGGTGGTAGGCGTGGCCACCGCCGGGGTGCTCACCGCTGCGCTCGTCGTGATCGGTCCGGTCGCGGCGGCCGACTCGCACCGATATCCGCAGGTCACCCAGCTGCACCCGCCGCCCCAGCCGCAACCGTGACCCGAAACCTCCAGCAAATCCCCAGCTGAGCGGGGTGGGGGGCTGCTGGTCGTCCTCGCATGCGGCTGCGACACTGGATCTGCCATGACCGAGCAGAGTTCGCCGTGGGCGACGCCGGACACACAGACCGTGATCGAGCCGGTCGCGGTGCCCGCGTCGCCATCAGCCGCACCCGCCGAGCCGCTGCGCCGGCGCGAGCAGCGGGACGCGGCGGGCTATGCGTCCGGGCGCGTCGGGCGGTCGGGAACGCCGCCGCCGGTGCCGCCGCCGGACGTGCTGGAACACGGCCGCGGCGGCGACGACGATCCGGTCAAGCGCAACCAGAAGATCATGAAGTGGCTCGGCGGCGGCGCCATCCTGGTCGTCGCGATCGGGCTCGTCGTGATCCTCGTGTCGGTGCTGACCAACAACGCCACCACGCCGGGCGGGCTGTTCAACAAGCAGGCCGAGGCGCCCAGCGACACCCGCCCCGAGCTGGCGCGGCGCTGCCCGCCGCCGAGCATCCCGCCGGACAACCCGCACCCGGGCGGCGAGGAGGTCCCGCCGGGGCCGCGGACGACCGACGGGGAGTCCGGGATCAGCTACAAGCAGTTCGGCGATCCCTGGCGCCCGCTCGCCGAGAACTGGCGCGACCAGGGCGAACTCAAGATCACGTACCGCATCGGCCAGGACTTCATCACCGAGCCCAACTACGACGGGGTCGGCTCCGACTACCACGCCACGATCCTGTCGGGCCACGTGCCGGCCGCGGTCAACGACGGCATGGTGCTCGACCTGCACTGCGTCGGCGACCAGATCGCCGCGGACGTGCGGGTCAGCTTCTACCCCAAGGGCAACCAGCTCGAGCAGCTCGAGGCCAAGGACCTGACGCTGGGCGGCCGCCCGGCCCGGCTGCTCAAGTTCCGGCTCCACTTCAACACGCCGGGGCTGCGGGCCAAGAGCGAACTCGTCTCCATCGCCCTCGTCGACCTGGGCAAGCCCGAGGCGGCGATCCTGTACGTGTCCATCCCCGACACGCACCGTCAGTTCGACTCCGTCGCCGACGAGGCCCCGGCGAGCATCCGCCCCGTCTGAGCGGCGCGAGTGGCGTCACTTGCGTCGATCCGGCACGCTGTCCGGCATGAAGCAGCGCCTGGCCGCGGTGGCCGTGGGCTTAGGTCTGGGACTCGTTGCGGCCGTGGTGCCCGGCGGCGCCGCCCGGGCCGATGTCATTCGTGACGACGAGTGGCACCTGCGGTACCTCGGCGTCGCCGAGGCCAACCGGCACTCCCGGGGCGAGGGCGTGACGATCGCGGTGATCGACCGCGGCGTCGACCGCGCCCACGCCGACCTCGCCGGGGCCGTGCTCGACCCCGTCGCCGTCAGCACCCCGGCCGGCGCCGGCGCGGATGCCACGCCGAGGCCGTCGGGCCCGCCGGTCGCCGAGGGCACCGGCTACGACCCGGACGGGCGCGGCACCGCGCTCGCCGGGATCATCGCCGGGCAGGGCCACGGCGCCGACCACGCCGACGGGGTCATCGGGGTCGCGCCGGGCGCCAAGATCCAGCCGATCGTGCTCGACACGCCCCCGACCAGGGAGCCGTCCGCCGACGAGCTCGCGGCCGGCATCGAGGCGGCGATCGCCCACCGCACCGCGGTCATCGTGATCGGCTACTCGGTGGCCGGCAGCGAGCGGCTGCTGCAGGCGGTCCGCGACGCCCAGGCGGCCGACGCGATCGTGGTGGCGGCCGACGGCGACCAGCCCGGCCGCGCCTTCGACCCCTACCCGGCCGCCTACGACGGCGTGCTCGCCGCGGTGCCGCTCGGCCGCACCGGCGAGGTGCTGGTGAGCTCGACCAGCGGCCGCCGGCTGGGCCTGGGCGTCCCCGGGGCGCAGATCATGACCACGAACACCGGCAACCGCTACCGCATCGACGACGGCAGCGCCTCGCCCGGCATCCTCGCCGGCGCGGTCGCCCTGGTGCGCTCGGCCTACCCGGGCGTCAAGGCGCCCGAGATCGTGCGCCGGCTCAGGCTGACCGCGGCCGACGCGGGCGTGGCCGGACCCGACGCCGACTACGGCCTCGGCCGCCTCGACCTGGTGCAGGCGCTCACGCGGCGGCTGCCGAGCCCCTCACCATCACCCTCGGCGGGCGGGTCGCGGCCCGGCGTGTCCCCGGCCGCCACGCCGGTCGCGGCGCCCTCGTCGCCGCGGTCGCGGGGGCCGTACGGCTGGCTGCTGGGCCTGCCGCTGCTCGCCGTGATCGCCGGGGTGGGCGTCTACGCCGGGCTCGCGGAACGCCGGATCAGGATTTCGGCGCGAAACGAAGTAGATTCGGTGGGTGTCCAGTCGTAGCCCCGCTGTGCGGATCCCGGCTTCCAAGTACCCCGTCGAGCGCTTCACCCTGCCCAACGGCCTGCGGGTGGTGCTGACCCCAGATCGCGCCGCGCCGGTCGTCGGCGTGGCCGTGGTCTACGACGTCGGCATCAGATCCGAGCCGCAGGGGCGCACGGGCTTCGCCCACCTGTTCGAACACCTGATGTTCCAGGGCTCGGAGAACCTCGAGAAGCTCGCCCACTTCCGCCACGTGCAGGGCTCGGGCGGCACCTTCAACGGCTCGACGCACTTCGACTACACCGACTACTTCGAGACGCTGCCCTCCAACGCGCTGGAGCGGGCCCTGTTCCTCGAGGCCGACCGGATGCGTGCGCCCCGGCTGACCGAGGAGAACCTCCGCAACCAGATCGACGTGGTCAAGGAGGAGATCCGGGTCAACGTGCTCAACCGGCCCTACGGCGGCTTCCCCTGGCTGCGGCTGCCCCCGGTCATGTTCGACACGTTCGCCAACGCGCACGACGGCTACGGCTCCTTCGAGGACCTCGAGTCGGCGACCGTGGCCGACGCGGCCGACTTCTTCGACCGGTACTACGCCTGCGGCAACGCGGTGCTCGCGGTCTCCGGCGACTTCGACGTGGCCACCGCGACCGAGCTGGTCGAGCGGCACTTCGGCGACGTCCCGGCCCGGCCCGCGCCGGCGCGCCCGGACTTCACCGAGCCCGACCTCACCGCGGAGCGCCGCTCCTCCTACGAGGACCGGCTGGCCCCGCTGCCCGCGATCGCGGCCGCCTGGCGGGTGCCCGACCCGGTCAGCGACCTGCAGGGCTACCTGCCCTACGTGGTGCTCGCCGAGGTCCTCACCGACGGCGACGCGTCGCGGCTGGTCGAGAGGCTGGTGCTGCGGGACCGGTCGGTGACCAGCGTCGGGGGGTACATCGGCTTCATGGGCGAGCCGTTCGCGGTGCGCGACCCCACCGCCCTGGTGCTGCAGGCCCACCTCCCTCCCGGCGGCGACGTGGACAAGGTGCTGCGCAGCGTCGAGGAGGAGTGCGCCCGGATCGCGAGCGACGGGCTGGCCCCCGACGAGCTGAGCCGGACCCAGGCACGCATGGCCACCCACCTGCTGCGCGACACCGACGCGGTGCTCGGCCGCGCGCTGCAGATGGCCGTGCTGGAGCAGCAGCGCGGCGAGCCGGAGCTGCTCAACACGCTGCACACGCTGATCGGTGAGGTCACCGAGGAGCAGATCGTCGCCGCCGCGGCGCAGCTCGTGCCGTCCCGCCGCGCCGCGGTCGAGGTCATCGCCGGAGGAGCCAAGTGACTGTGACAACGCCCCTGCGCGCCCTGCCCGTGCTCGGACCCAACCGGGCCCTCAAGGTGCCGTCGACCACCGAGCACACGCTGGACAACGGGCTCACCGTGATCGCCGTGCGCCGCTCGTCGGTGCCGCTGGTGGAGGTACGCCTGCGGGTGCCCTTCGCCCAGGCGGACCTGGCCCGGGCCGCGCTGCTGACCCAGACGGTGCTGTCCGGCACCTCGACCATGTCGACCGTGGACATCGCGGCCGAGCTGCAGAAGGTCGGCGGCGGGCTGTCCGCCGGCGCCGACCCCGACCGCCTGCTGATCTCGGGCAACGCCCTGGTCGACGGGCTGGACCGGCTGCTGGAGATCCTCGCCGGGGTGCTCACCGACGCGGCGTACCCCGCCGAGGAGGTCGACACCGAGCGCGCCCGTCTCGTCGACCGGATCCGCGTCGCGCAGAGCCAGCCGAGCCACCTGGCCCGGGTCGCCCTGCTCAAGCGGATGTACGGCAGCCACCCCTACGCGGTGCAGACCCCGAGCCCGGAGCGGGTCGAGGCGGTCGTGCCTGACGAGCTGCGGGGGCTGCACGGCGAGCGGGTCCACCCGGCCGGCGCGACGATCGTGATCGTCGGCGACCTCGAGCCGGAGCAGGCCATCGCCGCGGCCGAGCGGATGCTGGGCAAGTGGAACGGCGGCGGCCACCCGGCCGAGCTGCCGCCCGCCCCGGCGCTGGAGCCGGGCCCGCTGACCCTGGTCGACCGGCCCGACTCGGTGCAGTCCTCGCTGCGCCTGGCGCTGCCGGCGGTGTCGCGCCGCCACCCCGACCACGCCGCGCTCCAGCTGGCGAACCTGGTCTTCGGCGGGTACTTCTCCTCGCGCTGGGTCGAGAACATCCGTGAGGACAAGGGGTACACGTACGGCCCCCACTCGCTCATCGAGCACGCCGTCGCCGGCTCCGCGCTCGTCGTCTCCGCCGAGGTCGCCACCGAGGTGACCGGCCCGGCCCTGCTGGAGACCCTGTACGAGCTCGGCCGCATCGCCAGCCTGCCGCCGAAGGACGAGGAGCTCGAGCAGGCGCGGCAGTACGCGCTGGGAACGCTGCAGCTCGGGATGTCCACGCAGGCCGGGCTGGCCGGGCTGGTCTCGACCTACGCGGGCTTCGGGCTGCGGCTGGACTACCTGGCCGAGCACGCCGCCAAGCTGGCCAAGGCCGGCAAGGACGAGGTGGCCGCGGCCGCGGCGCAGTACCTGGCCCCGGCCCGGGCCGCCGCCGTCGTGCTCGGCGACGCGGCCAAGGTCGAGGCCTCGCTGGCCGCGCTCACCCCGGTGCAGCGGGCCTCGGAGTCATGACCGCGATCGTCCCCGACGCTCCAACGTTCGCGCGCGGCCCGCTGGAGCGGGCCGCGCACCGGCGCACCGACGAGGCCTGGCTGGCCGAGGCCTTCGAGCGGGCCCGGATCGTGGTCGTCGACGACGGGCACGTCCTGGTCCACCCGGGCGAGCCGCCGGAGCTGGTGCTGATCGACGCGGCCGCGGCGCCGGCGGGGGAGCGGTTCTTCCTCGGCGAGGAGGCCGACGGCACGGTGTACTTCGCTGTGGCCGCGGACGTCACCGCGCCCGAGGGCACCAAACGGGTGAACGTGCGGGAGGTCGGGGCGGCGCTGAGTGACCTCCCCGCGGAGATCTTCATCACCGCGGTCGCGCTGGCCAACTGGCACTCGCGGCACCCCTACAGCCCGCTCAGCGGCAAGCTGACCCGCGCCGCGCAGGGCGGGTGGGTGCGGGTGACCGAGGACGGCGAGGAGACGCTCTGGCCGCGCACCGACCCCGCCGTGATCATGCTCGTGCACGACGGCGTGGAGGGACCCGACGGGCGCTGCCTGCTCGGGTTCAACGCGCAGTGGAAGGCGCTGGGCGCCACCGTGCCGCGGTTCTCGACGCTGGCCGGGTTCGTGGAGCCGGGCGAGTCCGCCGAGATGGCCGTGGCGCGCGAGGTGCTCGAGGAGGTCGGGGTCCGGGTCGACCAGGTGACGTACCTCGCCAGCCAGCCGTGGCCGTTCCCCGGCTCACTGATGCTGGGCTTCCACGCGCTCGCCCCGGCCGGCGCGGCGATCACGGTCGACGAGGAGGAGATCGCGGAGGCGCGCTGGCTGACCCGGCGCGAGATCGCGGCGGTGCTCGAGGGCGAGTCCAAGGAGTTCGGGCTGCCGTTCCGGGCCTCGATCGCGCACTACCTGATCACGTCCTGGCTGCACGGCTGAGCGCCTCCCGGTGCCAGGTCGCGCACCAGCGGTCGAGCACCGCCGCGGCGTGCTCGGGGGCCACCTCGCGCAGCTCGTCGTCGATGCGCTGGCTCACGAAGGCGTTGGTGGGGTGCCAGGCGAGGTCGCGCCAGACGGCCTCCTCGGTCACCCCGCCGTCGGGCGTGACCGTGCGGCGCAGCAGTGACAGCGGGCGCTCCGGGGTCGTCTCGGCGCTGACCCGCACGAAGTAGGTCACCAGCAGCCGCGGATCCTCCGGCGGCCCGGCGCGCCAGGAGCGCATGGCCTCGTCGTTGAGCCGCTCCCCGGCCTCGGGCCGCTCGGGCCGGTAGGCGTGCGCGTGCATGCGCGCGAGGAGGTCGGGCTCGGGCGCGAGGCCGTCGTCGAGGATGTCGGCCACGAAGCGCTCCGGCCACAGCCACAGCCCGTCGGTGTGCAGCACCGAGGGGCCGTGGCCGCGGCCGATGGTCGTGCCGCCGGCGAGGTAGTCCGCGATCCGGCGGCGTCGCTCGGGATCGGCCACCCGCGGGCGCTCCGGCGCGTCGCGCACGGCGTACAGACGGGCAACCCGCATGGTGGCCGGCCTCCCCAGGCATTCCGGCTATCTAGCCAGCCACCGTAACGGATTTGTTCCCGTTCAGCTACCGACAGTTTCCAGGTGCTTCTTGACCTGCACGATCGTCGGGTTCGTCATCGAGGTGCCGTCGTCGAAGCGCAGGGTCGGCACCGTCTGGTTGCCGCCGTTGACCGTCTCGACGAACTTGGCCGCCTCCGCGTCCCGCTCGATGTCGATCACCTGGTACTGGATGCCCTCGCGGTCCATCTGCGACTTGAGCCGGTGGCAGTATCCGCACCAGGTGGTCGAGTACATGGTCAGCATGGGTGGTTCCTCCAGAAAGCATCGGCGGGGTCACACAAGGCGATACCGCATAACGTCGTACCCAGCTGGAATGATGTCCAGCTGTGGCGGACTCCTCAGAGATTCTCGCGGGACTGGATCGGGACCAGTCCATCGCGGTGACCGCCCCGGCGGGGCCCCTGTGCATCCTCGCCGGCGCGGGGACGGGCAAGACCAGGGCGATCACGCACCGCATCGCCCATCGCGTCCGGTCCGGGCAGGTCCGCGCCCAGCACGTCCTCGCCGTCACGTTCACCGCCCGGGCCGCGGCCGAGATGCGCGAGCGCCTGGGCCGCCTCGGCGCCGGCGGGGTGCAGGCGCGCACGTTCCACGCGGCGGCGCTGCGCCAGGTGCGGTATTTCGCGCCCCGGCTCTTCTCCGGCCGCGACATGCCCGAGCTGCTGGACAGCAAGGCCCGGCTGGTGAGCCTCGCCGCGACCAAGGCCGGGCTGAAGACCGACCGCGAGGTGTTCCGCGACCTCGCGAGCGAGATCGAGTGGGCCAAGGCGTCGCTGATCGAGCCGGACGACTACGCCGCGGCGGCCGCCAAGGCGCTGCGCGAGCCGCCGTTCGACGGGGCCCTCGTCGCCAAGATCTACGCGCACTACGAGCGGGCCAAGCGCGCCGCGGGCGTGATCGACTTCGAGGACATGATCCGGGCCGCGATCTGGGCCGTCGAGGAGCACGCCGACGTCGCCGAGCAGGTGCGGTCGCAGTATCGGCACTTCGTCGTCGACGAGTACCAGGACGTCAACCCGATGCAGCAGCGGCTGCTCGAGGCCTGGCTGGGCGGGCGCGACGACGTCACCGTGGTCGGCGACGCCAGCCAGACCATCTACTCGTTCACCGGGGCGAGCGCGTCCTACCTCGTGGACTTCCAGCGCCGCCATCCGGGCGCCACGGTCGTGCGGCTCACCCGCGACTACCGCTCCACCCCGCAGGTGGTCGGCCTCGCCAACGCCGTCATCTCCCGGGCCCGCGGCGAGCTGTCCCGGCTGCGGCTCGATCTCGTCGGGCAGCGCCCGCCGGGCCCGGAGCCGACCGTGCGCACCTTCGCCGACGAGCCGGAGGAGGCCTCGGCGGTCGCGGCGCGCTGCGCGGAGCTCATCGCCGCCGGCACCCCGGCCCGCGAGATCGCCGTGCTGTTCCGGGTCAACGCCCAGTCCGAGGTCTACCAGGAGGCGCTGGCCGAGGCCGGCATCCCCTACGTGGTGCACGGCACCGAGCGCTTCTTCGAGCGCACCGAGGTCCGCGAGGCGATGATCGCGCTGCGCTCCTACCGCGGCGAGGAGGGCGACGGGCTGGTCGGCACCGTGCACACCGCGCTGGAGCGGGTCGGCTGGCGCCCCGATGCCCCGCCCGCCGGTGGCGCCCAGCGGGAGCGCTGGGAGGCCGTCGCCGCGCTCGTCTCCCTCGCCGAGGGCATGGCCACGCTCTCGCTGGACGAGTTCAACACCGAGCTGCAGCGGCGCGCGGCGCTGCAGCACGTGCCGACCGTCGAGGGCGTCACGCTCTCGTCGCTGCACTCCGCGAAGGGCCTCGAGTGGGACGCGGTGTTCCTCGTCGGGCTGACCGAGGGGACCCTGCCCGTCATCCACGCCCGCACGCCCGATGCGGTCGAGGAGGAGCGGCGGTTGCTGTACGTCGGCGTCACCCGCGCCCGCCACACCCTCTGGCTCTCGCACGCCGCGGCGCGGACTCCGGGCGGCCGGCCCCGGCGCCCGAGCCGGTTCGTGCCCTCGACCGCCCCGGCGGGGGCCGCGTCCGGTTCGTCCGCGGGCCGCGCCGCCGGAGCACCGCGCCGCCCGCTGGACAAGGCCGCGGTGGCCGGGCGCGTCCGGCGGGTCATGGCCGTGTCGTGCCGGGTGTGCGGCACCGGGCTGGTCAACGGGGCCGATCGCAAGCTCGGCCGGTGCTCGACCTGCCCGTCGGACCTCGACGAGGAGCTGCTGGGCCGCCTGCTGGACTGGCGGGCCCGGCTGGCCGCGATCCAGAAGGTGCCCGCGTTCGTGGTCTTCACCGACGTGACCCTGTCCGCGATCGCCGAGCGGCGGCCGTCGCGCCGCGAGGAGCTCGCCGCCATCGCGGGGATCGGGCCGCGGAAGCTGATGTTGTACGGCGACGACGTGCTCGCGCTCGTGCGCGGGACGAGCGTTGACGAGCTGGCCGCATCCATCGATGAACTTTGACCGTGTCGGGGCACCATGAGCTGCGTCGACGTGGCACACTGAGGTCCGGCGCGAACGGTTGCCCCGGGGTTGTTCCTGGCTTGGAACCTGACAAAAAACTTTCCCCGATAAATCGTTTGCCCTACCGTTGAGGCACGGCATAGCCTGCGAACAGGACGCCGGAAGACCGGCCGTCGCACCACGACGATCTGCGGAGAGAAGGTGGCATCCGTGAAGCTCTATCTAACCCAGGAGCGGCACACGCTGCTGTCTGCCCTCTGCGCGTCGAAAGCGCCGGCCCGTTCAGTCTCGCCGACCGTCTCGTTGCAATGGCAGGGGTCCGTCCTCGCCGCCTCCTCCGTCGCTCCGGCGCCGGTTGCCGTTCTGGCTGCCGTCGTTCCGGCTGCTCTGGTTCCGGCCGCTCTGGTTCCGGCCGCGCGCGTCGCGCGCGCTACCGGGTCGGTCCGGACGGATCTGACGGTTCGGGTGACCGAGGCCGAGGTCCGGATCGACGACACCGATATCAGCACCACTCTGCTCGACGAGCGCGGGACCCAGGTTCAGGGGACCAATGGGTTCAGCGCGAAGCACGGCATGACGGCTCCGAAGCCCAATGGCGGAGTCCGCGGCATACCACCTCGAGGCAGGCCGGTCTAACAAGACCGACTCACCGGCTCACCTCGAGGCCGCGGAACCCGACACCGGGATCCGCGGCCTCATTTATTTGCACCGAACGATCACACCAAACGATCGACAAACAGAAAGGGGTGACCGGGATGAGCCTGGCCTTGGCATCGATCGATGTGCGCATCGACCCGGCCTCGGACGAGCGTCTCCGCGCGGCTGCGCGGGGTGTCGTGAAGTCCGACCTGCCGTGCCGCACCTTCGACCCGGACCTGTGGTTCGCCGACTCGCCGGCGGAGCTCGAGCTCGCGAAGTCGCTCTGCGTGGAGTGCCCGCTCCGCGCCGAGTGCCTGGCGGGCGCGATCGAGCGCGCCGAGCCCTGGGGTGTCTGGGGTGGCGAGATCTTCGAGCGTGGCGCCGTGGTGCCGCGCAAGCGTCCGCGGGGCCGCCCGCGCAAGGAGGACGTCGCTCGCGACGCCGTCCTGCGCGGCGAGGTTGCCGCCCGTACGGCGGCCGTGGTCGCCGGTGTGGCGGCCTGAAATGAGCGCACATCGCCAGCCGGCCAGCCGAGGACTGCGCGCCGCGCAGCCGACCCGGCTTCGTTCCACCGAGTTCGTTACCGACCGACCCAGGAGTTCCGCGATGTCCTTGCAACTACTTCACGAAGCACTGTCGAGAGCGCGAATGCGTCGGCCTCAGACTGCGATCCACTCTGAGGCTTACCCGTCCGCCCGCCAGGTCGCCATGCGCGCGCGTCGCGAGCAGGAGCGTCACCTGACCCGACCCTGATGTGATCGATGAGCAACGGGCCCCTTCGCCGTGAAGGGGCCCGTTTCCATGTCCTGATCGCCGCGGCCTCGCTCGCCTGCTCGCCGGCGCCCTCGTTTGCCGGCTCGCTTCCCGGCCCGCTTGCGTGCTGGCTTGCTCGTTTTGCTGGCTTGCTTCCTGGGCGGTCTGCTTGGTTGCTTGCTCGCTCACGTGGCGGTTGCCCACTCGCGCCGCGGCCACTTCTTCTTGTAGCCGCGGCCACGTCTTGTGCCACGACCGCTTTGTGCCGCGACCACTCCTTGTAGCCGCGGCTCCTTCTTGTGCCGCGGCTGCTTCTTGCGCCGTGGCTACTTTTTGCGGCGCGGCTTCTTCGCCTCGGGCTCGGCGAATCCGGGCAGCCAGTCGGTGAGGATGGCGCGGTAGGCGGCCTTGGCCTCGAGCTGGCACAGTACGCCGATGGAGCCGAGCGTGACGCGGTGCACGAGCATGTAGGACGGGGGCAGGTTGAGCTGGCGGCTCAGCGCGTAGGCGGGGCTCTTCGGGTTGGCCAGCCGGGTCGCCTCCGCGCGCAGCCAGGCCCGCGAGAACTGGAACTCGTCCTCGGCGAGCGGGTCGAGCATCGGCCGGATGTAACCGAGCACCGCGGGCGCGTCGACCTTCGCGTCGCCCTTGATGAACCCCTCCTGCCGCAGGCCCTCGAGCACCGCCTCGGCGTCCCCGGCCAGGGCCAGGCGGGTCAGGCGGCCGATGATCTCGGGGTGCCCGCCGGGGAGGTGTGCGACCGCGCCGAAGTCGAGCACGCCGAGGCGGCCGTCGTCGAGCAGGCGGTAGTTGCCCGGGTGCGGATCGGCGTGGAGCATGTCGGCCCGGGCGGGGGCGGAGAAGTGCAGCAGCGCCATGAGGTGCCCGGCCCGGTTGCGCTGTTCCTCGGTACCGCCCGAGATGATCGCCGACAGCGCGGTCCCCTCCACCCACTCGGTGACGATGACGCGGGGCGACGAGGCGAGCACGGGGGGCACGAAGATGTCCGGATCATCGGCGAAGGCCGCGGCGAACGCGCTCTGCGAGCGCGCCTCGAGCTCGTAGTCCAGCTCCTCGGTGACCCGGTCGCGGATCTCGGCCACGAGCGGCTTGACGTCCAGGCCCGGCTGGATGGCCTTGAAGAGCCCGGCGAAGCGCGCCAGCTGGTTGAGGTCGGAGCGCAGCGCCTCACCGGCGCCGGGATACTGCACCTTGACGGCCACGTCCCGCCCGTCGGACCACACCGCCCGGTGCACCTGCCCGATCGACGCGGCGGCGGCCGGCTTGTCGTCGAACTCCTTGAACCTTTCGCGCCAGTCCACCCCGAGCGACTCGGCGAGCACCTTGTGCACGCTGGCGGCCGGCAGCGGAGGGGCGGCCTCCTGCAGCTTCGTCAGGGCGGCACGGTAGGGCCCGGCAAGCTCCTCGGGCAGGGCGGCCTCGAACACGCTCAGCGCCTGCCCCATCTTCATCGCGCCGCCCTTGAGCTGCCCGAGGACGCTGAAGAGGTGCTCGGCGGTGCGGCGCTGGACATCGGCGGAGACGACGTCGGCGGCCATGCCCGTGACGCGCTTGCCCAGCCCGAGCGCGGCCCGTCCGGCCAGTCCGAGGGGCAGCGACGCCAGCCGTGCGGTGCGGGCGACTGCGCCCCTGGGGATCTCGGTCACAAGTCATTCTTACCCGCTCGAGCCACCCCGACGACGGCGACGGCAGTCACAGCGTCCTCGTGCCGCCCATTCCCACCGCTGGACACGCCACGCAACGGGCCGGATGCGCCCCCGGAGAAACTGCGCTCCGGTCGTGTGCGCGACTGGTTGCCCCCGCCGGACCGGCCGCGCACCGAGCCGGACGTGTCCGTGGAGACGACGGTCACACTGTGCTCGCGCCACGCAGATCGACCTGCGGAAGTCTGACGGAGGTCCCAGCGTCGATGCGCCTTCACGGGGTGCCGCCTTCGCGCTTCACGGGGCCCCGCCTTCGTGCTTCACGGGGTGCCGCCTTCGTGGGGTGCCGCTTTCACGGTGTGCCGCTTTCACGGTGTGCCGCTTTTACGGTGTGCAGCCTCTCGTGGGGTGCAGCCTTCGTAGAGAACCCGGCTTCGTGGAGGACTGGCCTCGTGGGGGACCGGCCTCGTGGGGGACCGGCTTCGTGGGGGACCGGCTTCGTGGGGTGCCGCTTCCACAGGCAGCCGCTTCGTGGGGTGCCGCTTTCACCGGGAGCCGCTTCACGGGGAGCCGCTTCATGAGGAGCCGGCCTCGCGGGAGCCGCTGTCACGGGAGCCCCGGCGGCGGCGTCGGCAGTCGCAGCGCGGATGGGCGGTCCACTCCCGGCGGCGGGCCTCGCCGGGCCGGGGGATCTCCACGATGGCCGCCTCGGTGCGCAGGGAGCCGCCGTCGAGATAGGACAGCACCTCGTCGGCGGCGAACGCGGCGCCCGCCATCGCCGTGGTGAGGCTGCACGGCTCGCCGATGCCGGGGGGCGCGGTCGCCAGCTGTGCGGCGAGCGCGGGCCAGGCGGGGTCGCGGTCCTGCCGGTGCAGCTCGAGGCAGCCGCGGCAGGGGGAGCGGCTGGGCCGCACGAGGGGGCCGACGAGGACGGTGCCCAGCCGGACCTGGACTTCGAGCCGCGGCAGGAGGTGCATGCGCACGCCGCGGCGGTCCAGTGCGTCGAGGCGCCGGTCGCCCACACGGACCACGAAGTCCACGCCGTCGCCGCGGCCGGCCGAGAGCCGTGCCCAGGGCGCGTGCCGCGTGATGGCGGACGTGATGGCCAGGACCCGGGAGGACTCCACGTCGTCGCGCCCGAGGCCGCCGACGGCCACGTCCGCGTCCGTCGCCCGGCCCTCGACGAGCGGCTCGACGTGCCCGACCCCGGCTCCGGCCAGCGCGGTGGCGAGCGGGGCCACGAGCGGGCCGTCGCCGGCCACGATCACGCGGGCTCCGCCGCGCCGGCGCAGCACGCCCGCGGCCGTCCGGTCCCGGGGGTCTTCGCGCAGGCGGAGGCTGATCGCCGCCGCCTCCGCGGTGAGCCCGTCCCCGGTCGTGCGGTCCAGCCCGGTCGGGAGCAGCGCGTGCGCGGCCACCACCAGGCCGCTGGCCCGCAGCGTGTCGACGAGTGCGAGCACCTCGGCCCCGTCCAGCCCGAACGGGCGGGCCTCGGCGAGCAGGCGGCGCAGTGTGCGGGAGCCGTCGAGCAGGTCGAGCACCCGGGCCAGGGCCGGGTGGCCCAGCTCGAGCACGACGGCGGTGGCGGGATCGGTGCCCAGCTGAACGGTTCGCTCGTCGCGCCAGAGGCGTCGCAGCCCCGGGAGCAGCCTCGGTCGCATGCCTGCCACGCTGCCACGGCTGGGCGCCGGCCGGCGGCGGTTGTCCACAGGACGATCCACCGACGGCCGGCGTTATCCACAGCCGGCGGGCTGGTTATCCACAGGGAAAGGGGCAAAGGCCGTATATCGCGCGGGGTTCGCGCGGAGTGCTTTCGGTCCCTCCGGCGTGGATGCCGGACTCGCTCCACCCGCTTCTATGCCCGATATTCCGGATATGTCCGTCGAAAGGGCTCGACGGTTCCGGGCCGAATGCCGGGCGGGGAGGGCATTCGGCGCGGTACAGCGCCGCAAGCCAGTCCGAGGTGGTGCCAGGTGCGAGGTCGATCGGGCGGCGAGCCGCCGGCTCAGGCCTTGCCGAGGATCCGGTTGACCGTGGTGCCGCAGACCGGGCAGGCGCCCTTGGCCATCTTCATGCCGGTCTTCGAGATGGCGATCTCGCCCTCGAAGTCCCGCTTCTCCTTGCATTTGACGCAGTAGCCGTTGTAGGTCTCGGCCACGATGCCCTCCTCAAATCGGTCCGGCACGCCCCGCGCACCGGTGCTGACCAGCTAGGCCAACGTGGTGAGTGTGCCTTGTCGGACACTCGGGGAAAGTGCGGTTAGACGGGACACGCCGAGCGTAATCGGAAGATCTTCCTCCAGCCGCACCGTACACACTATGCACAGCCTGGGGATAACCGTGTGGGCAACGGTGTGGGTTGCTGTGGATGAAATCGCAGCGGGCACCCGGAGCAGGCCGGACTTCCGGCGGAATCTTTCCGGCGAGTCCCCACGAATGGGTGACTTACGGGCGCCCTCCCCAAGATTGGGCCTTGCGAAGGGATGGCTGCCTACGGCTAGCGTTCCCCCGTGAGCGGGACCCGAGGGGGGCGGCCGGCATGACCCGCAAGCCGGTCATCGAGGTGCGGCGCAGCAAGCGCCGCCGTCGCACGGTGTCGGCCTACCGTGACGGCGAACGCGTGGTGGTGCTGATCCCGGCCCAGTTTTCGCGCGCCGAGGAGCGCGAGTGGGTCGACCGGATGCTCGAGCGCCTGGCGGCGCGAGAGCAGCGAGCTCGGCGGACCGACGCCGAACTGACCTCCCGGGCGCAGCGGCTCGCCGCCCGCTACCTGCCCGACCACGCCGCGGCCGGCCGTCCGGCCAGCGTGCGGTGGGTGCAGAACCAGAACGGGCGTTGGGGATCTTGCACGCCGGCAGACGGTACCATCCGGATCTCCCACCGCGTGCAGGAGATGCCCGACTGGGTCATCGACTACGTGCTGCTGCACGAGCTGTCACACCTGGTCATCCCGAGCCACAGCAGTGCCTTCTGGGCGCTGGTCGCCCGCTACCCGAAGTCCGAACGGGCCCGGGGGTATCTTGAGGGGGTGTCAGCGGCCGCAGGTCTTGGGATCACCGAATGACGGTCGCCGCCGTCGTCGCGCTGCTCGTTCCGGTCGCCTGGGCGCCGCCCGGCACCGACCCGGACGTCTGGCGCTCGGCGATGGCCGAGGATCTCGTCGACCTGCTGACCCCGCTGCCGCGCGTCCAGCCGGCCATCGCCGCCGTCGCGGACGACCTGCCGCTGGCCGCCAAGATCGCCTGGCCGTCGACCCGGATCTACGAGATCCCGGCGCCGACCATCCGGGCCGCGCTCGCCGCCGCGGCCGCCGACGGGCACGACAAGGCGGCCGTCCTGCTCGCGGACGCGCCCGACCTGCCGGCCATGCTCGTGGGCAAGCTGCTGCGCCCGCTGTCGACCCGCCACCTCGCGGTCGCACCGGCCCACAACGGCGGCCTGCTCGGCGTTGCCGCTCGCCTGCCGCTGCCGGAGTGGCTGCCGGAGCTCGACGCCGACGCCGGTGACGTGGTCACGGCGCGCCGCCCGGCCCCGGATCCGACCATGGTCGCCGCCGCGCCGGGCTGGCACCGGCTGCGCGGGCCGGAAGATCTCCGCCGTCTCGATCTCGGCCTGGACGGCTGGGACGCGACTCGGGCGCTGTTGACCTAGCGGTGCTGTCGGCGATGGACCGGAAGACGCTCGCCGTCCCCGGTCCGCGCGACTCGGGCGCTGTCGACCTGGCGGCGCTGGTGTGACTCGGCGCTGTTGACCTGACGTCGCGGTCGGCGCGGGAACCGGGAGACCTTCGCCGTCCCGGTCCCGGCCGACGCGACCGGGACGGCGAAGGTCCCGGCCGATGTGACCGGCGAACTGCTGACATGACGTCGCCGTGGGGGCTGATAGATAGGCTCAGGGTGACCAACGGCGGACCTGACAGCGTCGGCGCGCAGCGCCGAGCGGTGCCTGGCGGGAGCAACGGTCCGCACCCCCGCGGACCCGAGTCATGACGCTCTCAGCTCTCGTCGTCAGACGAGGGCTTCTTCTCTTCGGGCGACCGGTTTTCGGGCGACAGGTCGCCCAGCGAGCCGAACTCCTCGCCGAAGCCCAGGTCGCCGAGGTCCAGCTGGGTGCGGGCGAAGAGGTCCGGGTCGGCGAACGCCTCCTCGTCCGGCAGCAGGTCCGGGTGGCCCCAGAGCGCGTCCCGGCCGCTCACCCCGCGGTGCTCGGTCAGCGCGTTCCACAGCGCCGTGGCCTCGCGCAGCCGGCGCGGCCGCAGCTCGAGCCCGACCAGCGCGGCGAACGTCTGCTCCGCCGGGCCGCCGGCCGCGCGCCGGCGCCGGAAGGCCTCCGAGAGCTTCACCACGTCGGGCAGGCGCTCGCCGGCGGCGCGGTCGACCACGTGGCAGACCCAGCCCTCCACGAGCGCGAGCGCCGTCTCGAGCCGGGCCAGGGCGGCCCGCTGCTGCGGCGTGTCCTCGGGCGTGAAGATGCCCTCGAGCACCAGCTCCTGCGGGTCGTTGCCGAGCGTCGACGGGTCGATGCGGCTCATCGCCTCCTCGATCGCCTCGCGGTCGACGTGGATGCCGGCAGCGTAGGCCTCGACCGCGGCGAAGACGTGCCCGCGCAGCCACGGGACGTGGCCGAAGAGGCGCTGGTGGGCCGCCTCGCGCAGGGCCACGTAGAGGCGGACCTGGTCGTCGGGGACCTCGAGGCCCTTGCCGTATTCCGCGATGTTCGCCGGCAGCAGCGCCGCGGTCCCGGCCGGGCCGAGCGGCAGGCCGATGTCGCCCGCCGAGAGCACCTCGGCGGCCAGGGAGCCCAGCGCGGTGCCCAGCTGCCCGCCGAGCAGCGCGCCGCCCAGCGAGGCCACCATCGAGGTCATCGGGCCCATCTGAGCGCGCATCTCCTCGGGGACCAGCTCGGTCATGGCCGAGACCATGCGGGCCGCCACCGGGTCGCAGAGCTTGCGCCAGATCGGCAGAGTCTGGTTGAGCCACTCGCCGCGGCTCCAGGCGGCGGTCGAGCGCACGCCGGACGGGAGTGCGGACTCCGGTTCCAGCCACAGGTCGGCCAGCCGCAGCGCCTCGATCACCGCGGCGCGCTCCACGGCCGTCACGGCCGGGTCGCCGACGGGCTTCGCGGCGTCGGGGTCGGCCGGCTCGGTGGCCGGCATCGGGGCGCCGGGCATGGCGAAGCCGACCGGGAACTGCGACATGCCGGCCGCCGGGCCGCCCCCCGTGAGGTGGGCCTGCGCCAGTTGTCGCGCGAGATCCCAGTTGACCGGACCACCGCTGGGCGTGGCGAACAGCTGCTGCAGCTGGCTCAGGAATTGCTGCATCTGGCGCGGATCATTGGGATCCGGCACGTCGCCGCCGGACGGACCGAAGCCGAACGGGATATCTGCGGGCATGTCACAACGGTACTCGCTTCCAGGTGCGGTGGGCCGGGAGCGCTAGGCTCGCCGCCATGAGACGTCGTGGGCTGACCGTGCTGTTCGGCGCGCTGCTGCTGTTGGTGCTGTCCTGGCAGGCGACCGTGGTCAAGGTGCCGTACGTCGAGATGGGCCCCGGCCCGACCTACGACACGCTCGGCACGGACACGGGCAAGCCCGGCGGCCACCCGATCATCAGCGTCGACGGCGCCGAGGCGACCAAGTCCAAGGGCCAGCTGCGCATGACCACGGTGTCGGTCCAGCCCGACATGACGCTGCTCGACGCCATGATCGGCTGGTGGCAGAAGGACCGGGCGGTCGTGCCCCGCGAGCTGATCTACCCGCCGAACCGCACGCAGCAGCAGGTCGACGAGGACAACGCCCGCGACTTCCAGCAGTCGCAGACTTCGGCCGAGACCGTCGCGCTGCGCAAGCTCGGCTACCCAGTCCAGGTCACCGTGGCCGAGGTCAGCGCCGGCTTCCCGGCCGAGGGCAAGCTGCAGAAGGACGACGTCATCAAGTCCGTCGACGGCACCGCGGTCGACAGCCCCGACAAGCTCACCGAGCTCGTGCGGGCCAAGCCGGCCGGCACCAGCCACCAGATCGAGATCGTGCGGGCCGGGCAGACCTCCACGGTCGAGGTCGCGACCAAGGCCGGCGACGACGGCAACCCGCGCATCGGCATCCAGGCCGGCACCAGCCAGCCGCACCCGTTCAAGCTCACGATCCAGCTCGACCGCATCGGCGGCCCGTCGGCCGGCCTGATGTTCACGCTGGGCATCATCGACACGATCAAGCCCGAGGACCTCACCGGCGGCATGATCATCGCCGGAACGGGCACGATCGACGACGCCGGCGCCGTCGGCCCGATCGGCGGCATCCCGCAGAAGCTCGTGGCCGCGAAGGCCGCCGGGGCCAAGGTCTTCCTCACGCCCGCGGCCAACTGCGGCGAGGCGATGGACAATCCGCAGCCCGGCCTGCCATTGATCAAAGTGAACAACATCGACGATGCGCTGACCGCCCTCGACACGCTGCGGGCCGGTCGGACGCCGACGCTGTGTAGTAGATGACTACGCTGGACGAGTTTCCATACGCGAACGGGCGGAGCCGACCGTGGTAATGCGTAATCCTATGACCAGGGTGAGCCGGCGAGGACGGGTCACGATCGCCGTCCTGGTGGTCGTCTTCCTGCTGTTCACGTTGTTCGACCGGGTGGTCGGGGCGTGGGCCGACTATCTGTGGTTCTCCGAGGTCAAGTACCCCCAGGTCTTCACCGGGGTGCTCACGACCCGCATCTGGATGTTCGTGATCTTCGGCGTGGCGGTCGGACTCGTCATCGCCGCCAACCTCTACCTGGCCTACCGGACCCGCCCGCTGCTGCGGCCGCACTCGGCCGAGCAGCACGCGCTGGACCGCTACCGGCTGTTCCTGCTGCCGCACATGACCGGCTGGATCATCCTCGTCGCCGGCCTGATCGGGCTGTTCTCCGGCCTCTCGGCGCAGGGGCACTGGCAGGACTGGATGCTGTTCAGCAACAGCACCCCCTTCGGCCAGACCGACCCGCAGTTCCACGTGGACCTGTCGTTCTACGTGTTCGAGTACCCGTTCTGGCGCTACCTGCTCGGCGTGGCCTTCACCGCCGTGGTCTTCTCGCTGATCGGCGCGCTCGCCCTGCACTACCTCTTCGGCGGGGTCCGCCTCCAGGGCGCCGGCGAGCGCATGACGGCCGCGGCCCGCGCGCACCTGACCGCCCTCGTCGCGATCTTCGTGCTGCTCAAGGCGGCGGCGTACTTCCTCGACCGCCGCGGCCTGCTGCTGGACAAGTTCCCGACGCAGGACCTGTACGGCGCCGGCTACACGAACATCAACGCCCTGCTGCCGGCCAAGGAGATCCTTGCCTGGATCTCCATCGTCGTCGCGATCGCGATCCTGGTGTTCTCCAACGCCTTCATGCGCAACCTCGTGTGGCCCGGCCTGGCCCTGGGTCTGCTGGCGCTGTCCGCGGTGGCGGTCGGCGGCATCTACCCGGCCGCGGTGCAGTCGTTCACCGTCAAGCCGAGCCAGCTGCAGAAGGAGGCTCCGTACTTCCAGTACGCCATCGACGCCACGCGCGAGGCGTACGGCTTGAAGGACGTGAAGGTCGTCCCGTACGCGTCGAGCAACACCGACCCGCCCGCCTCGCTGACCAACGGCAGCGATCCGACGGTGAACAACATCCGGCTCCTCGACCCCGCCGTCGTCGGCGACACCTACACCCAGCAGCAGCAGGTCCGCGGCTTCTACGAGTTCAACCCGAAGCTGGACATCGACCGCTACACGCTGACCGACGAAAAGGGCAAGTCGCGCACCCAGGACTACATCGTCGGCGTCCGGGAGATCCGCTACGACCAGCTCCAGCAGAACAACTGGCAGAACCGGCACAGCGTCTACACGCACGGCTACGGCTTCGTCGCCGCCCCGGCCAACCAGGTCGTCTGCGGCGGTCAGCCGTACTACGTCTCCGGCTTCCTGAGCGAGAACACCAAGCCGGACAACCAGGGCAGCGAAGAGTGCGCCTCGGACAACGACCAGATCAAGGTCACCCATCCGCAGATCTACTACGGCGAGCAGATGGGCGACGTCTACGCGATCGTCGGCAAGGGCAAGGCGAGCGACCGCAACGCCGAGTTCGACCGGCCGACCGGGGGCTCCGGCGACCAGGACCAGTACTCGACGTACGACGGCAGCGGCGGCGTGGACGTCAACACCTTCTGGCGCCGGCTGCTCTACGCGTCGTACTTCCGCGAGACCAACTTCCTGCTCTCCGGGGTGCTCAACGACCACTCGAAGGTCATGTACGTCCGCGACCCGGAGACCCGGGTGCGCAACATCGCGCCGTTCCTGACGCTGGACAGCGACCCGTACCCGGCGGTCGTCGACGGCAAGATCCAGTGGATCATCGACGGGTACACCACGTCGGCGACCTACCCGTACGCGCAGAAGCTCGACTGGAACACCGCGATCCAGGACTCCTCGACCGGCGGCCGGGTGTTCCCGGAGCCGCGCCAGGACGTCAACTACCTGCGCAACTCGGTCAAGGCGACGGTCGACGCGTACACGGGCGAGGTCAAGCTCTACGCGTTCGACGAGAGCGACCCGGTGCTCAAGACCTGGAACAAGGCCTTCGGCGGCAAGCTGGTCCAGCCGCGCTCCGCGATCTCGGAGAGCCTGATGGAGCACCTGCGCTACCCGGAGGACCAGTTCAAGGTCCAGCGTGACCTGCTCAGCCGCTTCCACGTCACGACGCCCGAGGGCTTCTTCTCCGGCCAGGACTTCTGGGAGGTCCCGAAGGACCCGGCGAACTCGACGGCCGACCAGCCGCCGTACTACCTCGTCGCCCAGCTCCCCGGCCAGGACAGCGCCCGCTTCCAGCTCACCGCCGCGATGGCCCCGCGCAAGCGAGGCAACCTGGCGGCGCTCATGTCGGCGTCGTACGTCAACGGCCAGCCCCGCTTCGAGGTGCTCGAGCTACCGGCGAACACCGCGATCCAGGGCCCGAACCAGACCCACAGCAGCATGACGTCGATCGCCGACGCCAGACGCGAGCTCACCCAGTTCAGCTCGCAGAACTCGGACGTGTTCTACGGCAACCTGCTGTCCCTGCCGGTCGCCAACGGCATGCTGTACGTCGAGCCGATCTATCTGAAGGCGAAGAACGAGACCGCGTTCCCACGCCTGCAGAAGGTGCTCGTCGCCTACGGCCCGAAGTACATGGCCTACGCCGACAACCTCGCGGACGGTCTGGAACAGCTCGTCAAACAGGTCACCGGCCAGGCGCCGGTGCCCCAGACGGACAACGGCGGCAACACCGGCCAGAACACCGGCAACCCGTCCGGCAACCAGGGCACGCCCCAGGTGCAGGAGGCGATCGCGGCCATGAACAAGGCGATCGCGGACATGAAGGCGGCCCAGCAGTCCGGCGACTTCGAGGCCTACGGCCGCGCGCTCAAGGCGCTGAACGACGCCATCGCCCGGTACGAGGAGGCCACGAAGGCGGCGGGCGCCACCCCGTCGCCGAGCGGCTCACCAGGCGCTACGCCGGGCGCCTCGACGTCCCCGTCGGTCCAGCCGTCCTCGGGCTGACCGCATCGCTGATCACCCGGGCCGGCGGTAACGACCCCGGCCCGGGTGACACCCGACACGGTCACCCGGCACCGATTTGGACCTGACCAACCCCGTCCGCTAAGCTAAACAAGCCGACGCGGGGTGGAGCAGCTCGGTAGCTCGCTGGGCTCATAACCCAGAGGTCGCAGGTTCAAATCCTGTCCCCGCTACAAATCCGAACGCCCCCTGCTCCACGCAGGGGGCGTTCGTCGTTTGGATTTGTAGCATTCTTCGCGCTCACTTCGTTCGCTCCCCAGTGGGGGGCTTCGCCACCCCACACCCCCCATCAAGAACCTCGCTGGTTGCGCTTGCACCGTCGAGTCTTCGTGTGTCGTGTTTGGTTTGCTCGGGTTCGTTTTGGCTCTGGCCGTTGCTCCCGCCAGGCACCGCTTGGCGCTTCGCGCCGTTGCTGCCGGGTTGTCGGTGGGCGCGCTTTTTTTATCGGCTCTTGTGCTCGGGCTCTTGGGTTAATGGTTTGGGGTATTGGCTTTGGTGGGCTAATGTTGGTGGTGCGACGCGGGGTGGAGCAGCTCGGTAGCTCGCTGGGCTCATAACCCAGAGGCCGCAGGTTCAAATCCTGTCCCCGCTACCACGTTGAGAGGTCCCTGTCTTGTGGCAGGGGCCTCTCTTGTTTTTCATCGCGCGGTGGCTACTCGGCGTGACCGCTTCCGTCGGTCAGTCCATCCCGCTGATTCGCGCAACTGATACTTGGGTGCGAGCGGTGATTGCCTGAACGCGAACCGTGAAAACCGGGGCCGATCGCCATTCGCGGCGATGCCGGTTTACGGGGCTGTTGGGCGCTGAGCTGGGCAAACTTGGGCGAAGGAAATCTTCGGTCGCGCAGTGATCCTTCGGGCCAAAGTTCTGCTTCGGTTCGCTCGTAAAACGAGCGGGGCTTTCACTTCGCCACAATCACCTGTTCGGATACAAAAGAGATCGGGCCCGCTAGCACCGGGCCCGATCCGACCGTCCGCTCAGGTCACCATTTGCGAGGAGCCCTGATGAACGACGCCAAGCTTACCTCCGATCCGGCGCCGCCGGGGGCTGTCGCCCCGGACCGTCCCTGGCTGCCGATCCCGTGGCTGGTCGCCCACGCCGGGGTCGTCGGCGTCGGGCGGATCCCGGCGCCGGGTCTGCACGCGCTGCCCTATTTCGGTCCGTTGTTCGTGTGCGCGTCCGAGTCGCCGCAGCTGATCGGTGTCGACCGCGCGGTGGCGCTCCCGGCCGCCGCGGCGCTGGCGATGATGATCGGCGCGCTCGTCGGTCACCTCAACAACCCCGACCGCTGGGTCCAGCAGCGGCGGTTCAAGGTCACCAACCGGGTCGCCCGGCTGCTCGGCGGCATCGCCACGATGCTCGGCATCATGGCCACCCTGCCGGGCCCGTACTGGTCGGTGCTGATCGTCGTGGTCCCCGCCGCGCTCCAGGAGCTGCTGCACCGGGTCTCCAGGCGGCGGCGCCGGTCCGAGCGGCCGTCCTGCGGCTGCGGGCACGTGTGCCACCCGGCGAGCGCCGACGTCTCGGCCGGGGACGTGATCGCCGATGCCAAGCCCGGTCCGGGCACGGGCGAGCGGCGCGACTGGCCGACCAGCAAGGCCCGGCGCAACGTCTCCAACGCGCCGGCCCTTCCCGAACTGCAGTAGGAGAGGTACTCATGACGATCACCTGCCCGCCCGCCGACCGCGCCGGCCTCCTCGTCGAGGGGCTGCGGCTGGCCCGCGGTGGAGACATCGCCGCGGCCGGGGCAGTCCTCCGGCGCGCATCCGACGACGGGCGGGCCGGCGGCGTGCTCAAGCACCTCGTCAAGGTCCTCGCCGGGGCCGGGCAGTATGCGGAGGCGATCATCGTCGCGCTCGAGGCGGCGCGTTGCGAGGACCCCGACCCCACCGCGCTGACCCACCTCGGGTTCCTGTTGGAGACGCGGGGCGACTGGCACGGTGCCGCGCTGCTCTACCGGGAAGCGATCGACCGGGGCGACGGGCTGGCCCGCTGGCGCCTGACGCAGGCCTACGAGCGACGGGGCGAGCTCGACGCCGCGGTCGAGGTGGCGCGTGAGGCGGCCGACGCGGGCGACCTGGGGCCGCTGGAGAACCTGGCCCTCGGTCGGGAGGAGCGTGCGCGCGATGCCGACGCGACCGCGTTGTTCGAGCTCGCCGCCGACGGCTACGGCAGCCGGTTCGCGGGGTCGTGGCTGAGCGCGCGGCGGGAGGGGTCCGGCGACCGCCGCGGCGCCGTCGAGGCCGCTCGTGCCTAGGTCCGCGCGCTCTAGGTGGCCGCGTCGAGCCGGGCGGCGATGTCGCGCAGCGCGTCGAGCGGAGCGGCGACCCGCCCGGCGGTGATGGCCTCCGCCACCTCTGCCAGGACCGTCTCGGCCGCGCCGATCTCGCCGCGGTCGAGACGGTCGGCGATGGCCCGCAGCGCCGCGGCGCTCGCGGCCGGCTTCAACGACAGCTCCGGAGCGCGCCGCGGCGCCGGGAGCGTGACCGTGTTGCCGCTCAGCGCGCTCTGCATCTCCTCGCAGACCTCACGCAGGTGCTTGACCGCGGTGTAGAGCATCCCGGACCGCCCCTTCGTCGTCGTGAGGTAGACGTCGTGGGTGATCTCGCGCCCCTGGTGGATGATGGGCAGCCACTTGTACCGGTCCGGCCCCCAGGCGCCGACCTGCACCCCCCGCTTGAACTTCAGCGCGACGTCCGAGGGCACCACGACCACGCGGCGCTCGTCCGGCGGCCGGTGATGATCGGACACGACGACGCGTAGCACGTGGGTGAGCGTCTCGTAGGACTCGCCGGCGATCCGTCCGGTGGTTTTGAGGTCGTCCAGCCCGGCCTGCGCGATCGTGCGATCCAGCAGCACCCGGGAGCGAAGCGTCGTCGGCGGGAGCAGCAGCCGCCTGCGGACGAGGTCGACCAGGGAGATGGACTCGCCCGGGTAGCTCTCGTGGACCATCGCCTCGAGGCGGGGGCTGTACAGCTTGTCGAACTGCAGTTCGTCGATGGCCGAGAAGTCCGGACTGGGCGGGGGCCCGGTGATGATCGAGTAGACGCCGTCGAGCAGGGGCTCGATGGCGTGCTCCTCGAAGTTCGCGTCGGCGCGGTGCCGCTGCCGCAGCGGCATGACCTCGATCTTCTCCTGACCGACCGGATCGAGATCGATCAGCCGGCTCTCGAGGCGGCCGACGAACACGATGTGATGCGGCAGGCAGGCGATTCGCGGCATGCCGGCGTCGACCGTCAGGTTCGGGTTCATTTTCCGGTACGCGTTGACGATCCGCCGCGCCTGGGGAAGCAGCCGGGCGCCGAGTTCGGTGAGCACGTATTGGCCGCCCTCGCGCCGGAAGACCTCACCGCCATAGCGGCTCACGATCTTCTTCATGATCTGGCTGGCCCGGGCGTCCGAAACTCCGCATTCCTTCGCGGCCTTCACCATCGAGCCTGTTTCCTGGATGGCGAGAAAGAGACGCAGGTCCTTTTCGCTCGGCACCGACTGCTCTGGCGTAGGCACGGCGACACGCTAAGTGTTCCCGTTTGCGGAATGCAAGGCCTGAACGGTTAGTGCTGTCCGCCTATGTCTCAATCGCCGGGAATTGACGATAGGTGATGGATCTTGGCGTCTGGGGGTGTGACCCCTACCTGTCCTCGCCGAACCCCTGCCCGGATAGGGGGTGTCCCGCGTCGGGCTTGGGGCCCTGCTCCGGCGCGCGGCCGGTGTTCAGGGACTGTGTTCGGTGGAACCGGTTCCGGGGAACTCGCGAAAGTCTGGGGTCGGGGTTCGAGTGCGGGGCGGGGTAAATTTTTTCACGTTTGGTGGGAGCGCTCACACGAGAGGGGTCGGCCGTGCGGCGTGGCGTCTATTTTCTGGCCAACGACACCGTCCTTGAGCAGGCGATCGCCTTTCTCAGCAGCTTCCGCCGGTTCAATCCCACGATCCCGTTGTGCCTCGTGCCGTTCGCCGACAATGTGGAGCAGGTCGCGGCACTCGCCTCGCGGTTCTCGTTCGACGTGTGGCAGCGGCCCGAGTTGCTGCGCGAGTGCGACGACATCAGCAAGCTCTTCCACGGCGAAGTGGCCGGGCAATATCGCAAGCTCGCCATGTGGTCCGGGGAGTTCGACGAGTTCGTCTACATCGACTGTGACACCGTCGTGCTGCACTCGATCGACCTGGTGTTCCCGCACCTGGCCAAGTTCGACTTCGTCGTGTCGAACTCCAACGTGCCCGACGCCCGGCGGTGGGTGTGGCGGGACTCGATCATGCGGGCCAGGGCGCTCAGCCCGCGGCAGATCAGCTATGCGGCCAACACCGGGTTCGTCGGCTCCAAGAAGGGGCTCCTGGACCTGGACACGGTGCGGGCGAAGCTGGACCGCGCGCTCGCGCTCGCCCCGCACATGGAGCTGCTCTGCCGCGAACAGCCCCTGCTGAACTACCTCATCGTGACGTCCGGGCGGCCGCACACGAGCCTGCTCGCGATGATGGCCGTCTCCGGCGACATGTCCATTCCGCTCGAACGGTGGGGCGGCGGTGACATCGGCGTGGTGCGCGACGGGCAGGTCGTCACGCCGGAAGGGGGCTCGCCGACGCTGCTCGTGCACTGGGCCGGGGAGTTCCAGAAGGTACGCGAGCACGGGGGCCGGATACCGCATCACGAGCTGTGGTCGTACTACCGCGATCTCGTACCGCAGACGTAGAGACCCGGGACGTAGAGGCCCGGAACGGACTGGAGGCACCAGCGTGTCGGTCAGTGTCGTGATCCCAACCACCCTCGAACGGCCGCACGTGCGCGAGTGCGTCGAGGCGGCGCTGGCCTCGGCCGCGCTGCTCGGCCCCGACACCGAGGTGCTGCTCGTCGCCAACCGCGTGCCGGCCGGCGCGACCTACGACGGGCCCGCGGACCCCAGGCTGCGGGTCCTGCGCTCGGACCCGGCCGGCGTGTCCCGCGCCCGCAACGCCGGGGTGGCGGCGGCCCGGCACGACACCATCCTGTTCGTCGACGACGACCTGGTGGTGCCGCCGTCCTGGTGCACGGAGATGCACCAGGCGCTGCGCGGCGGCTGCGCGGCCGTCGGCGGCCCGGTCCGCCTGCGGGTCGTCGGCCCGATCACCGCGTTCATGAACCACCAGCGGTTCTACGACGCGGCCCCGATGGACGGGGAGATGGGCGGCCTGCTCGTCACCGCGAACGCCGGCTACCGCCGCGACCTCGCCCCGCCCGGCCCCCCGTTCGACACGGAGCATCACCCGCACGCCGGGGAGGACACCGACCTGGCCCTGCGGCTGCGCGCGGCCGGTCGGCGCATCGGCTGGCTCGCCACCCCGTCCACGCCGGTGCACCACGTGGAGGAGAACGTCCCGGCCCTGGTCGTGCGCGCCCTGCGCGACGGCCGCAGCAGCGCGCACATCTATGCCCGGCACGGCCTGCGCGCGCCCGTGCAGTGCCTGCCCTCGCCATGGCGCGTGTACTGCGCGTCGCTGGCCGGCCGGCCCGACTACTACCGCCTCTACGGCGAGATCGACGCGCTGCCGGTCCGGGCCCTGTTCGCGACGATGTCGCTGGTGCTCATCAACTGCCTGCACGCCGCGTATCTGCACGAGACCGGGCGGCTGTTCGATCACCCGCTGGTGTCCGTGGACGAGGACGCGCTCGTCGCGGAGCTGAGCACGGCCCTGTCGTCCGCCATCGAGGCCGCGTCCGGCGTCGCGCCCGAGGTCTGGGGCCGGCTGCCGATGAGCCTGTCGCCCGACCGGGTCCGTCCGACCCTGGAGGGCCTCGTGCCGGTCGCCGAGATCGCCGCCATCTTCAACCGGCACGCGCCCCGCGGGACCACCCCGACGCGCCAGCTCTTCAACCACCTGAACCGGGGCGACGGCGCCTGGATCAACCGGGCCATGAACGAGCGGGACCGGGCGGCCGAGGTCTGGCGCCGCCTGCTGCCCCGCATCGACGAGGCGACCCTCGACACGCTGGAGACCGAGGCCCGCCGGGCCGGGCTGACCCTGGGCGACGTCTGCGGCTACCTGGACCGCCCCGAGGTGCGAGCCGCGAGCCGGGAGAGCCGTTCGCGGGGCTCCGCACGGTCACGCTGACGGTCTTGGATATGGGCGGGCCTGACGAGCATCGGGTCCGGGCGCTACGGTCGTGACCGGCGCACTGCGAGCGACGGGGGACCGGGCCGGCGATGAACTGTCTGATGTGCGGAAAGCCGACCGTTGAGCGGGTCGTCGGGAAGTCCACGTTCGCGCAGTGTGCGTGCGGGTTCGCGCGGCTGCGGGCGTCCGGGAAAGGCGACGCCTATTGGGAGGGGCGCGACGGGGACTCGGTCAACCACACGTGGGCCGACACCCAGGACGCGCTGTTCAACGCCGTGCTACGCGAGCTCGCCGGGAAGGCGCCGGCCGGGGCGAGCATCTATGACGTCGGGGGCGGGATCGGGTACTTCACCGAGCTCGCCCTGGCCCAGGGGTTCGACGCGCACAACGTCGAGCTCTCCGAGGTCGCCTGCGCCCGGGCGCGGGACCGGATCGGGGCGCAGCGCGTGCACACCTCGGTCGCGGGCATGGCGCCGGCCGACGTGGTGACGCTGTGGTGTGTCATCGGGCATACGCCCGATCCCGGTGTGTTCCTGGACGAGGTGCGCGCGGCGCTGAAGCCCGGCGGATGGCTGTTCCTCACCACGCCCAATTGGCGCTTTCAGGCGATGCTGGCACGGGTGCTCGGGCTGCGCGGGCGGACCATCAACTTCGAGCGCCAGGACCACATCTCGATGTTCACCCGGGACTCGCTGACGAGGCTGCTCGCGAGTCGCGGGTTCCGGGAGCCGGTGTTCGGGGCCTGGGGCGTCAAGGAGCGCTGCGTCGCGCTCGGGGACTCGCGGGCGGGCGCGGCGGTGCAGGCCAAGCGGCGCTGGAACCAGGGCTGGAGCCGGGTCGGGGGGCCGCTACCGGTGGATCTGACCAGCGAGTTCCAGGTGCTGGCCCGCTATGAACCCTAGAACTGCGGGATGGGCCGGTCCTCGCGCAGGGCGTCGTAGAAGGGCTTGACCTTGTCCGTGTCGGCCAGCACCACGGACTCGTCGCCGACCGTGCCGGTGCCCTTGGTCGGGCTGGTGTAGAAGGTCAGGTCGTCGCCGCGGATGTTGCGCAGCTCCATGGCCATGTCGAGCATGTTCAGGGTGCTGTCGACGGTCGCCGCGTCGGCGGTGGCGTGCAGGAAGTCGTTGAGCTTGCCGGGGCTGCTCAGCGTCCCGCCGGAGGCGGCCTTGTTCAGCACGGCCTTGATGACCTGCTGCTGGTGGCGGATGCGGGCGAAGTCACCGTCCTTGAAGGCGTAGCGCTCGCGGGCGTAGTCCAAGGCGGCCGCGCCGTCCATGGTCTGCTGGCCCTTCTCGAAGTGGCGGGTGCCCGAGGGGTCCAGCGAGTGCGTCGAGGTGAAGCTCTCGGTCACGTTGATGTCCACGCCGCCGAGGGCGTCGACGATCTCCTTGAAGCCGGAGAAGTCGACCATGACGACGTGGTCGATGCGGATGTTGGTGAACTTCTCCACGGTCTGCACGACGCCCGGCACGCCGCCCCATGCGTACGAGGCGTTGATCTTGGCTTCCGTGTTCCCGTACTGGCTGTTGGGGGCCTTGGGGACGTACACCCACGTGTCCCTGGGAATCGAAACCATCTGGGCCTTGGAGTGGGTCTTGTCCAGGTGCAGCACGATGATCGTGTCGCTGCGCGAGCCGTCCTGGTTGTCCGGGTCCCGCGAGTCGCTGCCGAGCAGCAGGAAGTTCATCGCGTCCTTGGCGCCCTCGGCCTTCTGCGGGCGGGCGGCCTCGGGGACCCCCTCGAAGGCGTCGACCCGCTTGACGCCGGAGGCCACCGAGTTCAGCCAGAGGGCGACGCCGAGGAACGCGATGCCGATCAGCACGGTCAACGACGCGGCGATGACCAGGGTGATCCGGGACTTGCGGCCGAGCCGCTTCTTCTTCGCGACGACCGGAGCGGGGGCGCCGCGCTGGGCCGGAATCCGCGTGAGCACCTCGGTGCGGTCATCGTCGGTGAACCGATCCTGCGTCGACATGGCAGCGATGGTACTGATCCGGGGCCGTAACCACCGCCCCCGCACTGTGACGTATCGATGGTGCTCTGGTAGGCCGTGAGTGCGCGGCGTAGCATCGGGGCCTTGTGGCGGGGGGAAGCACCATGAATCGGGCGTGGGCGCTGATGCTGCCCATCGACCTCGTGGCCTTCGCGCTGCCGGCGATCCACTTCCAGGACCACTGGAAGAGCATCCTGGCCGCCGCCGGGCTCAGCGCGACCCTGTTCGCAGTCGGGGGCCTCTATCAGGTCCGCCGGCATCTGAGCATCCTCGACCAGGTCCCCGCGCTGCTCGGGCGGATGCTGGTGGCCTCCGCGCTGGTGAGCATCGTGGTGGCGATGCGGCACTCCTCCGCGGACAACCTGGCCTCGTTCCTGCGCGTCGTGGCCATCTCGGCCGGGCTGGTGCTGCTCGGCCGCGCGCTCGTCGCCCTGGCCGTCGGGCTGGCCCGGCACCGCCGGTGGGCCGGGCGGAGCGCGATCGTCGTCGGGGGCGGGCCGGTCGCGGCCGAGCTTGCCCGGCTGCTGCGCCGCCATCCGTGGTACGGCCTGCGCTTCTGCGGCTTTGTCGACGTCGCGACGGCGGGTCATGAGGAGCCGGCGGGGGGCCCGCTGCTCGGCTGGTTCGACGACCTCGACGCGATCGCCGCTCGGGCCGGGTGCGACGTGATCATCATCGCCGACATCGACTGCACCGAGTCCCGCCTGCTCCGGGTGGTGCGCTCGGCGTCGATGGCGAACTACGAGATGTGGATGGTGCCGCGGCTGCGGGACTTCGCCGCACAGGCCGGGCACCCGGACCACATCGGAGGGATCCCGGTGGTCCGGGTCCGTCGTCCCACGCTCAGCGGGCCGAAGTACTTCATCAAGCGCGCCAGTGACATCGCCCTCTCCGCGCTCGCGCTGGTGCTGCTCAGCCCGGTCCTGCTGCTGTGCGCGATCGCGGTCCGGATCGAGGGCGGCCCCGGGATCATCTTCCACCAGCAGCGCATCGGCCGCTTCGGCCGCCCGTTTCAGCTGCTCAAGTTCCGCTCGATGCGCCCGGACAGCGACGCCGAGTCGCGGACCAACTGGTCGGTGGCCCACGATCCCCGGGTCGGGCCGGTGGGGCGATTCATCCGCCGCACGTCGATCGACGAACTGCCCCAGCTGTGGAACATCCTGCGCGGCGACATGACCATCGTCGGGCCGCGCCCCGAGCGGCCGTACTTCGTCAACCAGTTCTCCGCCGAACACCCCGACTACGCCCTGCGCCACCGCATGCCGGTCGGGCTGACCGGGCTGGCCCAGGTCAGCGGGCTGCGCGGCGACACCCCGATCTCCGACCGGGCCCGGTTCGACAACTACTACATCGAGAACTGGTCGATCTGGCTCGACGCCAAGGTGGTCCTGCGCACGGTGGCCGAGGTCTTTCGAGGCGGGGGCCGGTGAGCGCGGATCTGTTGCCGGGCAAGTCCGTCGCCCTGGTGCATGAGTGGTTCGGCGCGACCGGCGGGTCCGAGAACGTCTTCGTCGCCATGCACGAGGTCCTGCCGCGGGCCAAGCCGTTCGTGCTCTGGCGCGACGAGGACGCACACCGCGGCGCCGGATTCCGGGAGTCCTGGCTCGCGCGCACGCCGCTGCGCCACGCCAAGCCGCTGGCGCTGCCCGTCATGCCGCTCACCTGGCGCACGCTGACCCGTGAGCGCTTCGACGTCGTCGTGTCGTCCAGCCACGCCTTCGCCCACACGGTGAAGCTGGGCCCGGCCGAGCACACGCGCTACCTCAGCTACGTGCACTCGCCGGCCCGCTACGTCTGGAGCCCTGACTTCGACGGGCGCGGCTCCGGCGGGCTGCTCAAGGTGCCCCGCAAGGCGCTGCAGGCCGTCGACGTGCGCCTGAGCCGCCACGTGCACAGCTACGCGGCCAACTCGCTCGAGGTGCGGTCCCGGCTGCGGCGGTTCTGGAACCGCGACGCGCGGGTCATCAACCCGCCGGTCGACGTCGCGTACTTCGCCGCCGCACCCGCGCCCCAGCGGGCCGGCAACCGCGAGTACCTGCTCGGCGCCGGGCGGTGGATTCCATACAAGAACTTCGACCTCATCATCGCGATCGCCGACGCCGCCCGGCTCCCGCTCGTCATCGCCGGATCGGGCCCGCAGGAGACGGCGCTGCGGCAGGCCGCCGGGCGCGCCGGCATCGCGGTGACCTTCGAGCACCAGCCGACACGAGAACGACTGCGGGAGTTGTACTGGGGCGCCAAGGCGCTGCTCTTCCCCGCCCACGAGGACTTCGGCATCATCCCGGTGGAGGCCCAGGCGTGCGGCACCCCGGTGCTGGGGGTCCGCCGGGGCGGGCTGCTGGAGACCGTCGTCGACGGCGAGACCGGATTCCTCCTCGACTCGTCCGAGCCGGGGCGATACGCGCAGGCCCTGCGGGGCGTCGACCGGCTCGACCGGGATCGGATTGCGGCCCATGCGACCGGTTTCTCCGTCGATGTCTTCAAGGCCCGGATCGCGTCCTGGGTGACCGAGGAAGCCTCGTGACGATCTGCGTCGAGCGTGAACGCCCCTGATAATCTCTCGGGTCGTGACGAACGAACCGAACGGGCCTGCCCAGGAACCTCAGGATGTTCCGCCGGGGCAGGGGCGTCCCCCGATGCCGCCCCCGGGTCACCCCGGGTCGGCTGACTGGAGTTCGCCACCGCGCGGTTACCCCGGGGCGCTCGACGCCGGTGCGCCACCCCCGCCCCAGCCTGGTCCGCCACCCCCGCCCCAGCCTGGTCCGCCACTCCCGCCCCAGCCCGGTCCGCCGCATCCTGGTCCGCCTCCGCCCGGCAACCCGGCGTGGCAGGTGAACTGGCCGCCGCCGCAACAGCCCGGTCCGCCCCAGGCGAACTGGCCACTGGAGCAGGACACGGTCCGGCTGCCCCCGCAGGCCCCGCCGCCGCACCACCCGGGGCCGCCGCACCACCACCCGGGGCCGCCGCCGCAGCCGATCCCGGTCGTGCCGTCGATGCCGCCCCAGCCGCAGCCGCCCATGTCGGGCCCGCCGGCGTACGGACCGCCGCAACCGGCCTGGACCAACCAACCGGTCAGCAGCGCGCCCGTGAGCAGCCAGCCGGTGAGTAGCCAGCCCATCAGCAGCCAGCCGGTCAGTGTCCAGCCGCCGCAGGCCGAGCCGCCGCTCGCACCGTGGCAGCAGCAGGGAACCCCGTTTCAGCAGGGACCCCCGTTCTCGCCGGCGCCTCCGATCCAGGCGGCACCGTGGGAGCGCGAGGCCGGCCCGGCCGGCGAGGAGAAGCAGCCCTGGAAGCTCCCGCCGGAGGGCAGCGCCCCGTCGTCGGGCAGCCGCCTCTGGCTGGGCGTGCTCATCGGCGTGCTCGCCGGCCTGCTGATCTTCGCCCCGACCGGCTGGTACGTCGGCGGGCAGCTTTTCGGGTCCGCCGCGAAGGACGGTCCGGGCCCGGTCGCGCCGAGCGCATCGGCCCAGCCCGGCCTCGGCGTGTACGAGTCGACCCAGCTCCGGCTGAACAAGACCCTCTTCAACGGCGAGATGGCGACGATGGCCGAGCCGTGGCTGCCGTACATCTCCCGCTGCACGAAGGCCGGCGGCGAGGGCGGGGGCGCGAAGCTGCCGCAGAACGAGCAGCTGCGCATCACCTGCCAGCTCGGCAACATGCAGGTCTTCTTCGTGGAGTTCAAGAGCGCGGCCGACCGCGAGGCCGAGCTGACCACCCGCAAGCAGCAGAACGGCGACGCCGCGCAGCTCGCGCCGGGGGCCGCGGCGCCGGGGCAGAAGACCGGCACGGCGGGCAAGAACACCGGCGACTACGTCGAGTTCGCGTTCAAGCCCGCGGCGGCCGGCTCGTCGTCGTACGCCGGGATCTGGTGGGACCGCCAGGGCTCCGACGTGCTGGCCGCCCGCATCGAGGTGGCCTGGGTCAGCGGCGCCGAGGAGAAATGGGACTCGCTGCGCGACGTCTGGCAGCGGTACAGCTGACGACGGAGTGCGTGCCGGTCGCTCAGGTGTGCACCATCGACTTGGGGCCGCCGTCGACCTTGGCGAACATGTAGTCGACGGAGTGATAGCCGATCGCGTACGAGTGCGGCGGCTGCCACGCCCCGTAGGCCCGGCACGCGTTGCGGGCCCGGTTGCTGATGTCGGTGTTCGTCGGCTCCACCCAGGCCCACGACACCTGCTTGAGCCGGTCGTCGGTCCAGTACGGCGGCAGCACGTACCACCGCACGTCGCCGTACACCCGCGGCTCCTCCGCCGCCAGCTCCCGCAGCGCCTGCCCGGCCGCCCGATGGTCGGGGTTGTCGTCGGCCACCCAGCTCGGCGCGTATACCCCGGCGTCCCGCCCGACCTCGGTGACCAGTTTCGAGATCGCGGCCTTGGCCTGGGCGACGGTGACCCCCGCGTCGGTCAGGCCGGCCTCGTGCACCGTCGCGCCGCCGAGGCAGCCCACCGCCGCCGTCAGCTCCGCGAAGCGGGCCGCGCCGAACGCCTCCGGGGTCAGCGGGGCGTAGCCCTCGGCGACCGGGTTGTGCGCGACTCCCCACCACTTCGAGTGCTGCGTGCCGTTGATCTGGGCCCGGGCGTTGCTGCCCATCCCGCGGGTCAGCAGCAGGATGTGCACGTCCCGGCCGGCCGCCACGTGCTGGGCCATGAGCACGCCGGAGCCGAGGGTCTCGTCGTCGGGGTGCGGCACGACGAGGATCCAGGGCCGGCCCGGGGGAGTGCTCGGGGCCTTGCGCGCTGACGCCGTGATGGTGCCGCCGTTGTCGTCGCATCCGCTCATCGTTGTCCCGGCGAGTGCGGCGGCGGCCGCGAGCAGCGTGCGGCGGCTGGGCATGAGCGACTCTCCTCGGCTGGCGATCGTGGTGCTGTCCCATGATGGCGCACGCGCGGGCCGACCGCGGGGCTGGGCGTCCCAACGGTCCGGCGGTCCGCACACCGGTACGGCGCGAGGTTGGCTCGTGAGAGCGGTTCGCGTACCATGAGCGCGCTCGTCGGCTCGGGGGGCCGGCAACTCACCGGGATGGGATCGATGCCGAACGTGCTGATCCTCGGCACCGCGGAGTGGGACTCGGCGATCGCCACCAACCAGCACTACGTGACCCGTGAGCTCGCCGCGTCCGCCGACGTGACCTTCGTGGAGTCCCTGGGCCTGCGCCGCCCGACCCTGCGCCCGGCCGACGTGACCCGGATGGCCGCCCGCGCCCGCCGCGCGTTCGGCGCCACGCCCCCCGCCGAGGCCGCCGCGAAGCCCGGACGCCCCCGGCCCGACCGCACCAGCATCGTGTCGCCCCTGGTGGTGCCGGTGCACCGGGCACCCACCCGGGCCCTCAACCGCACCCTGCTGCGCCGGGCGACGGCCGGCTGGCTGGGCAGCGACCGGCCGCGAGTGCTTTGGACCTTCACGCCGGTGACGTACGGCCTGGAGGAGGCCGCCGATCTGGTGGTCTACCACTGCGTGGACCTGCTGGCGGCGTTCCCCGGCATCGACCGGGTGGCCGTCGAGCGGGGCGAGCGCCGCCTGGCCGCGCGGCCCGGCGTGGTCGCCATCGCCTCCAGCCCCGCGGTCCGCGAGCACCTCACCGCGGCCGGCTTCCCCCGCGTCGAGCTGCTGGAGAACGTCGCCGACGTGTCCGTGTTCACCGGCGCGAGCCGCCCGGCCGCCCGGCGCCGCCCGGCGGCAATCTTCTCGGGCAACCTCACCACCGCCAAGCTCGACGTGCCGCTGCTCGAGTCGGCCGCCCGGGCGCTGCGGGGACGCGGCGAGCTGCTGCTGGCCGGGCCGCTGGCCGCGGGCGGCGGCAGCTTCACGGTCGAGCTCGAGCGGCTGGAGGCACTGGGCGCCCGGCACCTGGGCCTGCTCACCCCGGCCGAGCTGGCCGACGTGGCCGGCACCTGCACCGTCGGGCTCATCCCGTATGCGATCAACGACTACACGACCGGCGTCAGCCCGCTCAAGTGCTTCGAGTACCTCTCCTCGGGCCTGCTCGTGATCGGCACTCCGCTGCCCGCGGTCGCGGCCCTCGCCCGGAGCAACCCGCACGTCGTCGTGGCCGGCGGCGCCGCCTTCGCCGAGGCGATGGACCGGGTTGCGGCGCCCGTCTCCGACCCGACGATCGCCGAGCGGGTGGACAGCGCGGCCCGCCACGGCTGGGCCGAGCGCGGCCAGGTCCTGCGCGACCTGCTGGCGGCCGAGCTCAACCGGCTGCCGGTCCGATGAACCCCGCGGCCGGTCCGACGAAGCCGGGTGGCGGCGCCGGACGCTCCGTCTTGGGCCGGCTCGCGACCGTGCCCGCCGCGCTGCCGCTGCCGGTCGCCGCGCTGGCGGTCTTCGCGCTCGCGGTACCGCAGATCTACCTGCTGCCCGAGGGCACGATCGACATCTCACTGTCCACGGTCCTCGCCTTCCTGCTGGTGCCGACGGTGACGGTCTGGGTCTGGAGGCACCCGGGCGGCCGGCGGCTGCTGCGCAGCCTGCTCGTGTATGCGGTCGTCGCCCTCATGGCGATCCGCGTCCTCGCGATGCTGTGGTCACCCGACACCGGCTACGGCCGCCTGCCCGTCGCGCTCCTCGGCCAGTTCCTCATCACGTTCGTGCTGTTCTACGGGGCCGCGAGCGAGTCACCCGGGCTGCTGCTGCGGATGCGGTACGTCTACTGGCCCTTCGTCATGCTGCAGTCCCTGCTGGTGGCGCTGTTCCGGCTCTTCCCGGCGGTGGAGGACGCCTACTTCCGCTCCGTCGCCGGGGTGTTCGCCGGCCAGAACACCGTCGGTGGCCTGTTCGACGTCAACCGCAACAACGTGCTGAGCCCGCTCAAGTCCGGCGGAGTGTTCGTCAACGCCAACGTGGCCGGCCTGTTCCTCGGCGTCA
This sequence comes from Dactylosporangium sp. NPDC000244, assembly GCF_040300725.1. Lineage (NCBI taxonomy): Bacteria > Bacillati > Actinomycetota > Actinomycetes > Micromonosporales > Micromonosporaceae > Dactylosporangium > Dactylosporangium sp. NPDC000244. The sequence goes on along the minus strand of NZ_JBEPEH010000007.1, from coordinate 139,674 downwards.
GCGCGATGGCCGCGATCGCCGTCTGGACCCGCACCCGGCGGCGGACCGAGCTCGTGGCCGCCGTCGCCGCGCTCGCCGGTGTCTGGTTCACCGGCTCCAAGTCGGGGCAGATGTTCTCCGTCGTGCTGCCCGCCGCCGCGATCGTCGCGCTGCACTTCCGCAAGCTGGCCCCGGCCGTCCGCCGCACCCTGCTCATCGCCGGCGGGGTGCTCGCGGCCGCGTTCATCGCCGTGCTCGCCCTGGCCGGCGGCCCGTTCGCCGTCGCCGTGCGCGAGACCTTCGTGCAGCGCACCGACATCTGGGGCTACGGCGCCGAGGCGTTCGCCGAGCACCCGCTGCTCGGCCTCGGCTGGGGCGGCTGGCAGCAGGGCTTCGCCGCCTACGCCGCCGCGCACGGCATCTACAACCCCAACTTCCCGCCGCACAACGTGCTGCTCGCCGCGTGGGCCGCGACCGGGCTGGCCGGCCTCGCCCTGACGCTGCTGGTCTTCGGCGCGATGCTGCGGCTGGCGTTGCGGGCCATGAAGCGGGAGCGGGCGTTCGCCGTGTGGGCCGGCGCCGCGATCGTCTGGATGACCGTGCAGGCGATGGGCGAGAACACCGACGTCTTCGGGGAGATTCACCTCATCCCCGTCCTGGCGCTGCTGCTGAGCCACCTGGTGCCGGCCGCGCAGGAGGAGGAACAGGAGGCCGACGATGTCCCCGACGCCGATTTCTGGAATCGTCCGACATCAGCTCTTCCGACCGTCGGAAACGTTCATCTCCAGCCAGGCCCGGGCCCTGCGGACGTACCGGCCGCTGTTCATCGCGCGGGACCCGGTGACGGACGCCCCGGCGGGGACCGAGACGCTTAGCATCTCCGGGTTCGGCCGGGCCGCGGCCGCCTCCTACCTGGTCACCCGCCGCTCGGACCGGCTGGTCCGGGCGCTGGCCGAGTGCGGGGTCGGTGTTCTGCACGCGCACTTCGGCGTCGAGGGCGTGTACATCGCGCCGACCGCGAAGGCACTCGGGGTGCCGCTGGTGACCACGCTGCACGGCTTCGACGTGACCATCGGCAAGAGGCAGCTGCTGGCGTCCCGCAAACCGTCGTGGATGAACTACGTCACGTGGCGCGCCTCGCTGTTCGAGACCGGGGCGGTGTTCGTGTGCGTGTCGCAGTACATCCGGCGGCGCGCGCTCGAGTGGGGCTATCCGGCCGAGCGCACCGTGGTCCTGCCGATCGGGGTCGACACCGGGCTCATCGCGCCGCTGCCACCGCCCGAGGCGCCCCGGATCCTGCACGTCGCCCGGCTGGTCGAGGTCAAGGGCACCGCGGACCTGCTGCGCGCGTTCGCCCTCGTGCGCCGCGGCGTGCCGGCGGCCGAACTGGTCATCGTCGGCGACGGCCCGCTGCGGGCGCCGCTGGGCGCGCTCGCCGCCGAGCTGGGTGTCGCCGGGGCCGTGCGGTTCCTCGGCGCGCAACCCCACGCCGAGGTGCTGGCGCAGGTCGCCGCGGCCCGCGTGCTGTGCCTGCCCAGCGTGCCCGCGGCGAACGGGGCGCGGGAGGGGCTGGGGATGGTGCTGCTGGAGGCGGCCGCGTCCGGGCGGCCGGTGGTCGGCACCGACCACGGCGGCATCCCCGAGGCGGTTGTCGACGGCGAGACCGGATACCTGGTGCCGGAGAGGGACCCGGCCGCGCTGGCCGAGCGCCTGCTGGCCCTGCTCGCCGACCCGGATCTGGCCGCCCGCCTCGGCGCGGCCGGGCGGGCGATGGTGGAGCGCCGCTACGACCTGCACACGCGGACCGCCGAGCTCGAGTCGCTCTACGCCGGGCTGGCCGCGGCGGAGCGCCGTGGGTAGCACGTTCCTGCGCCTGCTGCTCGGCGGCCTCCTCGGCAAGGTGCTGGGGGTCGCCCGCGAGGTCCTGCTCGCCGCCCTCTTCGGCGCGGGCCGGGCCGTGGGCGCGAACCGGGTGGCGATGACGGCCACGATGGTGCCCGTCAACTTTTTCACCGCCGACGCGCTGTCGGCGGGCTTCCTGCCGCTGTTCGTGCAGTACCGGCGGGACGACCCGGCGATGGCGCCGGTGCTCTACCGCATGGTCCGGCGGGTCCTGGCCGGGCTGTCGCTGGGCCTCGTGCTCGTGCTGCTGCTCGCCCGCGGCGCCTGGGTCGGGCTGCTCGCCCCGGGACTCGACGGCTCCACCGCCCGGCTGACCGCCGACATGCTGTCGATCGCCGCGCTCGGGGTGCCGTTCCTGGTGCTGTACACCCTCGACACCCTCGTCGCGCTCGCCCACGACGACGTGCGGCTGATCAACCTGCGCCCGTCCGTGCAGAGCATCGGGCTGATCGCGGCGACCGTCGCGGCCTACCGCACCGGCAACGTGACCCTGCTGGCGTGGGGCTTCACCGGGCCGTTCGTCCTGCTGTGGCTCTGGGCGACCTACTGGATACGGCGGAGGGGATACCTCGAGCACGAGGCGGCCGGGGCCGGCCCGCTGGAGCGGGCCCCCCGGATCGCCCTGGCCATGTTCTGGCGCCGCCTGCGCCCGCTGCTGCTGATCCCCGTCCTGCTGCAGGGCTCGATCGCGGTCGAGCGGGCCGTCGGCTCGCTGCTCGGCATCGAGGTCGTCGCCGCGACCGAGTACTCCCGCTTCATCGTCGACTCCCTGATGGCGCTCATCGCCGCACCCCTGGGGCTGGCCGGGCTGGCCGCGTTCGCCCGGATGCGCACGGAGGAGGTCACCGCCGGCCTCGAGCGCCTGATCACCCCGGTCCTGCTGCTCACCGCCCCGCTGTCGATCGCGCTGTGCCTCAACAGCCGCGGCATCGTCACGCTCCTCTACGCCCGCGGCCACTTCGACGAGCGCGCCGTGGACGTGTCGTCGGTGATGGTGTTCGGCTTCGCGCTCGGCATCTGGGCCAACGTGCTCGGACACACCCTGGTCAAGGTGCTCAACGCGCGCGGCGAGAACACCCGGGTCGCCGTGGTCAACGGGCTGTCGTTCGGGATCGCCGCCGCGGTGAACCTGGCGATGTGGCGCGCCTGGGGCCCGGTCACGATCGGCGTCGCCTCGACGGTCGGCGGCCTGGTCATGGTCGTCGGGGCGGCGGTGTCACTGCGGGTCGTCCGGCACTGCCTGGGCCTGCTCGCGCTGCTGGCCCCGGGGGCCGCGGCCGCAACGGCGGCCGGGTGGCTGCTGGCAGGCGCCGGGTTCTGGCGGCTCGTGGCCTCGTGCGCGGCGATCGGCGCGATCTGGCTCGCCTACACGATGTCGGTGCCGCCGCTGCGCCGCGCGTTCACGGACCGGGTCTGGTCGAGGATCGCGGCGCGACCGGGAAGGCCTCGCCCGAACGCTGAGCCGGCACCACCGGCACCACCGGCACGACTGCCGGCCGGACGGCACCGCCGGGAGCGAGCCGCGCCCGGGCCGGGCGACGGCGGAGGCGCCTGAAGTACCGTCGCAGCCCCGGCCGCAGCGAGCGGCGCACCCGCACGACGGGGATCGCGCCGATGTGGTCCGGGCTGCTGACCCGCACGGCGAACTCGCGCAGCCGCGGCACCATCCACACGTCCAGCCCGGCCAGCACGGCGGTGCCCACGGCCGCCAGCAGCCGCTCCTCGGCGCAGTCGATGTCGGCCACGATCACGACCTCGCAGTCGACCCGCCGCACGACCGTGGCCACCTCGTCGATCCCGCCGACCAAGGGGGCGCTGTCCAGGCCGTCGTGCGCCGCCGACTCGACGTCCACAAAGCCGGTGAACCGCAGGCCGTATTGCGGATAGCGCCGCAACAGCCGCGCCAGCTCCAGCGCGACCGGCCCGCCGCCGAGGATGATCGCGCTGTGCTCGACCCAGCGCCGCCGCCGGGCCAGGCGCACCCAGGCGTAGGTGACCGCGCGGCCCAGCACCACGAGCCCGGCGCAGATCGACACCGCCCGCAGGTAGGAGGCGAGGTTCTCGGCCGAGGAGTGCCGGATCGCGACCACGATGCTCACCAGCGCGCCGGCCACGAGCATCCGCCCGACGAGCGAGGGCAGGTCGTCGAGCAGGCTCAGGTGGCGGCGGGCGGCATAGAGGCCGCCGAGTGCGAACAGCGCCACGACGACCCCGGCGGTGACGACGATGCCCTTCCAGTGCTGCAGGTAGTGCGCGGCCGGGGCGGCGAAGGCCACGAAGTCGACCGGCATGGTGAGCATCCACACCCGCAGTCCGCGGGTCCGGCGGGCGGTCGGCGAGGTGAGGTAGGGCAGCACGATCGTCGAGCCGATCACGGCCCGCGAATGCTCGAAGGTCGCCTCGAGATCCCCCGGCTCCGGCTGCATCGCTCCCCCCACCCAGCGACGAACCCCGATTTCGTCGCGCCCCGATGGTTGAGGATGCTAGGACGGCCGCGCTGGTCTCACCACCCCGTTGCGTTGCAGTGCGTGGTGCCTTGAGAGACATGTCACATGGCCATCGCGGTTCAAGGGTGCCCTTCCTGCCAAATCGGGTGCAAAGCGTCGGCGGGCGGTCGGTGACCAAGGGCGGCGCTCAGTACCATCCTCGCCATGCCTAGGGAAGAGCCGTCCACCGAAGGTGACGCGACGGCCGTCGGCGCCCGCATTCCGTCGCCCCGGCCGGCCGCCGACGACGAGCCGGGTGAGCCCGCCCCGGCCGGCGCACCCGAGACGGCGGACGACGGGCCGGAGGCCCCGGCGAAGCCGAAGAGGCGCCGGTGGAAGAAGGTCGTGCTGATCGTCGCCCTGGTGCTGGTCGTGCTGGTCGGCGGCGGCGCGCTTGGTGCCACGCTCTACCTGCGCTCCGTGACCGGCGACGTGAAGCGGGTCGACGCGTTCACCGACGTGCCCAAGGACGAGCGGCCGCAGCGGGCCGAGGCGGCCAAGGACGCGATGAACTTCCTGCTGCTGGGCAGCGACACCCGCGACCCGAACAACAAGGACGGCTCGCGCAGCGACACGATCATCGTGCTGCACCTGGACAAGACCCACACCAAGGCGCAGATGGTCTCGATTCCCCGCGACACCTGGGTCTACGTGCCCAAGGCGAAGAACGCGGAGTACGGCGACACCATGGCGAAGATCAACGCCGCCTACGCGTGGGGCAGCGTGCCCGGCACCGTGCAGACCGTGGAGCGCTTCACCAACATCCGCATCGACCACGTGGCGATCGTCGACTTCTCCGGGTTCAAGGAGATCGTCGACGCCCTCGGCGGCGTGGACATCAACGTGACCCAGAGCTTCACCTCGACGCACTCCCTCGACCCCTCGGGCAAGCGGCACTTCGACAAGGGCCTGCAGACGATGGACGGTGCCACTGCGCTGGACTACTCGCGCGAGCGGTACTCCTTCAAGGACGGCGACTTCGCCCGCATCCAGCACCAGCAGCAGGTCATCGCCGCGATCCTCAACAAGGCCGCGTCCGGCGGCACCCTGAGCAGCCCGACCAAGCTCAACGACTTCCTGCACGCCACGGCCGACGCGGTCACCGTCGACGGGACGATGAACATCTTCGACCTGGCGCTGGAGCTGCGAAATCTGCGCGGAGACGACCTGAGCTTCTACACCAGCCCGACCCGCGGCACCGGCATGGTCGGCTCGGAGAGCGTGGTGTTCCCGGACGACGCGGCGATCAAGCCGTTCTACGACGCGCTGCGCGAGGACCGGACCCTCCCGGCGACGACGATCCCGAAGTAGCCGCCGGCGCCGGGAGGGCGATCGCTCAGGACAGCGTGCAGCTCACCGCGGGCACCGCGTTGGTGCTGTTGTTCCACGAGGCCAGGAAGCCGAACGAGGTGCTGCCGCCAGGAGCCAGGGCGCCGTTGTACGTCACGTTGCGTGCCGTCACCGTCGCGCCGGACTGGGTCAGCGTCGTGTTCCAGGACTGGGTCACCTGCTGGCCGTTGGCGAACGTGAACGTCGTCGTCCAGCCCGTCGACGCGGTCGTGGACGTGTTCGTCAGCGACACCTCGCCCTGAAAGTTACCGCCCCACGACGAGATGACCTTGTAGGTCGCGGAGCACTTTCCAGCAGCCGGCGACGGCGACGCGGAGGCAGACCGGGACGGCGACGGGGACGCGGAGGCAGACCGGGACGGCGACGGGGACGTGGACCGCGACGGTGAGGCCGAGGGCGACTGGGGAGTTGTGCCGCCCAGGACCCGGGCCAGCACCGGGTACCACGCGTCCGACATCTTCTGGAAACCGGTGTCGTTCGGGTGCACGCCGTCGCCCGTGTCGGCCACCGCGTCGAAGCCCGTCCACAGGTCGGCCAGCACGATCGGCGACTGGGCCGTGGTCAGGCCCGCGGCCCACGACGGCAGCGCGTTGTTCAGGGCGATCACGTCGGCCGGGCAGGTGGCGCAGGCCGCGGCGCTCATCGGGATGATCTGGGCCACGATGATTTTGATCGCCGGGTTGTTCGCGCGCATCTGGCCGACCAGCTTCGTGAACGCCGCCAGCTTGGTGGCCAGCGGGATGTAGCCGCCCCACATGTCGTTCGTGCCCAGGTGCATGAGGACGATGTCGGGGGCGGCCGCGGCCAGCCACGGCGGGAGCTGGTTGTTGTCGGCGATACCCGTCGCCGAGTAGCCGCCGTGGCCCTCGTGGTCGAAGTCGTAGGCGTAGCCGGGGTTGCAGCCGCCGCCGTCGGAGACGCCGCCCACGAAGTCGATGTTCGTGTAGCCGCTGGTCTGCAGGCGGTGCCAGAGCTTGGCGCGCCAGCAGCCGGGGCCGGCGGTGATCGAGTCGCCGAGCGGCATGATGCGCACCGGGGCCGCGGCGGTCTGGGCGGCCCCGGCGGGCTGGACGAGGACGAGGCCGACCGCGGCCAGGGCGGCGGCGATCAGGGCAGGAAGGAAGGATCTGCGCAGCACGGGGAGAACTCCTCATGGAGAAGACAGGCAGGGGTTCATCGGCCGGCTCCCACGGCAACGCGCTGAGGATGCTACCCCAACAGGCCCCGATGGCGATCGATCGCTTCGCGGCGGCACCAGACCGGGATCTCCTCCAGCGGCGCGTCCACGGTCACCACCCGGCCTCCGTCCGACGTCTCGCCGGTGCGCAGGTCGGTCCAGCGGCCCGGCGGCAGGAAGGCCTCGCGGGTCGTCGCGCCTTCCTCCAGTACCGCCGCGACGAACAGCTCGTCGCCCAGCTGGAAGTCGAACGGGTGCGCCCACGCCTCCGGCTCGTGCGGGTGAGCGAGGGCGACCGCGCGCAGCAGCGGCCAGCCGGTGTCGACGGCCCGGGCGGCCTGTTCCGCCAGGTACGGCACCAGCCGCTCGCGCAGGTGGGCGTAGTGCCGGAAGACCGGCAGCACCCGGGCGTCGCCGGTCTGCTCGGCGATGTTCCAGGGGGTGCGGTCGCGCGAAGGTGTGCGGTGATGGTTGAACTCCGAGTGGTACTGCATGATCGGCAGGAACGCCGACAGCGCCGTGGCCCGCAGGTAGAGCTCCGCGCTCGGGACGGGCCCGGAGAACCCGGCGAGATCCCAGCCCCAGTGGACGATCCCGCACGCCGCCGCGCTCAGCCCCGCCCGCAGCGACGAGCGCATCGCCTCCCAGGTGGAGTCCTCGTCGCCGGCCCAGAACACGCCGTGCGCCTGCGACCCGGTGAAGCCCGCGCGGCTGAAGGTGACCGGCGCCCGGCCCGCCGAGCGCAGCAGGTCGCCGTAGGCCGCGGCGTATTCGACGGGGAAGCGGTTGTTGCCGCTCGCGCCCACCGAGCCGTCGGCGTAGCGCAGGTCGTGGCCCCAGGCGTGCTCGCCACCGTCGGTCTTGAAGCCGTCGATGCCGACCTCCTCGACGAGGTACCGCCGCTTGGAAAGCCACCAGTCGCGCGCCTTCGGGTTCGTGAAGTCCGGCATCAGGGCCAGCGGGAACCACCAGCCGCGGTTGCGGTACGGCCGGCCGTCCCCCTCCTGCACCCCGTAGCCCTCGCGCACCATGGCCGCCGCGTCCGCCGCGGCCTGCCCGGTGGGGTGCGGGCGCATCTTGGCCAGCGGGATCTGCCACAGCAGCACCCGCACGTCCCGCTCGTGCAGCCGGTCGACCATCCCCTTGGGGTCGGGCCACGCGCCGGCGGCCGGGAAGGCGAAGTCGGCGAGGCGGTGCGGGCTCCCGTCGTCGTGTACCACGTACTCGGCGTCGCGGAACGCCGTGAACGTCGACTCGTCGCTCCAGGCCTCGATGACGACCACGCCGACCGGCACGTCGTGCCGGCGGTGCAGCTCCATCTCGGCGGTCACCCGGGCCTGGGTGTTCCACTCGTTGCCGCTGGCCCAGAGCCGGAACACCCAGTCCGGCAGCCGCTCGGGCCGGCCGACCCGGTCCAGCCAGCGGGCCAGGTTCTCGCCGGGCGAGCCGTCGAGGAAGTGCACGTCGAGCCGCCCGTCCACGACGTCGGCCTCGATCTGGATGGCGTCGCCGATGTCGAACCAGGTGCGCTCGGCGGTGTCGACGTGGAAGGCCCAGCCGGTGCCGCCCAGCACGTGCGCGAACGGCATCGGCAGGTAGGTCCGGCCCGCCGCGCCCTGGCCCTTGTACTGCTCGAACACGGTCGCGTCGATGGCGTGCCCGCGCTGGTCGAGCCGGTCGAACCGCTCGCCGAAGCCGAGCACGTGCTCGCCGCCGTCCAGCCGCAGCGCGAACCGCACCCTGTGCACGCCCTCGCCGTCGGCCAGCCACGACACCGAGCCGGGCACGATCCGGCTCTCGCCGTGCGTGGTCAGGGTTCCGCCGGTCGGCGACCAGGCGGCACCGCTCACCTGGAACCAGCGCGTCCGGCGGGTGACGGTGCCGTCGGTGGCCACGAACCGGTAGCGCACCGTCCGGCCCGGGGGCAGCGGAGGACTGTCGGCCGACCAGCGCACGCTCCGGCCCCGGTGCCCGGCCGCGGCCGAGGCGAGATGGCCCTCGGCCCCGGCGACGGGCCCGGTCGCGGCGCCGTCCTTCGCGAGGTCGAATGTGCCGCCGTCCCACTCGCAGCGGACCGCGGTCACCGTGGCGGCGGCGGCCACCCCGAGATTGACCGGCTCGCCGGTCGGCGGGCGCACGGGCACGCGCTGGTCGATCGAGGGCTGGTACGCGTGGCCGGAGCCGAAGGGGCGGTGCCGGATCATGCCGTGACTCCCAGTTGTGCGGCGAGGGACAGGAAGGCGCCGTGCGACCACAGCAGCGGGCTGGCCACCGGCCCCCACCGGTCCTGCCACTGCGGGAGGTGCTCCGGCGCGAGCAGGCGGTCGCTCACCTGCTCCGGCAGGTCACCGTTGGCCGCGGCCGTGCCGGCGATCCACCCGAGCTGCCGGCGCGCGTCGGCCGGCCGGTCCAGGCGCAGGTAGGCGTGGCCGAGCAGCGCGGCGAGCACCGGCCACCGGCCGCCGCCGTAGAACACGTCGGCCCGGAAACGGTGCACGCCCCCGCCGTCGAGCAGGTCCCGCTCGACGGCGGCGACGGTCCGCTGCGCGGTGGCGGCGTCGACGACCGCGAACGGCGCGACCGCGGCCAGCAGGCTGCCGTCCACGGCGTCCGAGCCGAGCCACTTGCGCAGCCGCCCGTCCACCCGGCCCTCGGTCGCCACCAGCGCGGCGATCGCGTCCGCCGCCGTCGCGGCCGTGGCGGCGCCGGCGGCGTCGAGCAGCCCCGTGCGCAGCGCCGCGCGGAGCCCGGCCTCGACCGCGGTGAGGGTCGCGACGTGGACCCGCTCGGCGTGCTCCTCCCACCAGTCGTAGCAGGGCAGGCGCCAGGTCGCGGCGAGGTACCGCACCGTGCGCCGGACCGCGGGAGCGAACGGCGTGCCGTCCGTCCCCGCGGCCGCCAGGAACCGCTCCAGCGTCCACAGCCAGGTGCCGTAGCCGTCGAGCTGGAAGTCCCACCAGCTCTCGGTGCCGTCCCGGCCGTCGAGGGTGTACCGCGTCGGCAGGAACCGCGCCTGGTCGACCTCGGCCCCGGCGGCGAGCGCGGCGACGACCTCGTCGATGCGCTCGGCCCGCTCGTCGATGACCCGCGCGGTCCATTCGTGGAAGGCCCGCGGCCCGTCGGTGACGCCGTGCGCGAGGAGCCCGTCGGCGACGAACGCGCCGTCGCGCAGCCACGCGTAGCCGTACACCTTGAAGCTGGAGCAGGCCGGGTAGGCCCCGCTGGGAGCCTGCTCGCGGGTGATCACCTTGATGCTGTGCTCGACCAGGTCCTGCATGTGAGATTCCTTAGGAGAGCAGTGCCGTTACCTGCTGGGCGGCGTCGTCCAGCGTCTTCTGCAGGTCCTCGCCGGCGGCGGCCTTCGTCAGCGCCTTGTCGACGATGTCCTGCATCTGCTGCTGCTTCGCGACCACCGGCTGGAGCGACTGCTTGCCCAGCGCGTCCATCACGGCCTGCCGGTTCGCGGGCGGCTTGATGTCGAGGTAGCCGGAGAGCTTGGCGGGGTCCGCGAGCGGCGGCAGCTCCCACGCCGAGCTGACCCGGGAGTTCACGCTCTGCTCGGACGTCGTGAGGTAGCTCAGCCACTTGAACGCGGCGTCCTTGTGCGCGCTGCGGGCCGAGACCGCGACGCCGTTCTGGAACACGGCGCTGGCGCGCTGGGCGTCGCCCGGCTCCACCACGACGTCCCAGCCGAACGGCACGTCCTTGAGCGTGTCGAACTGCCAGTTGCCGTTGTGCCACATCGCGAGCTTGCCGGACTTGAACAGGTTGGTGTCGAAGTCCGGGGTGCCGCCGACCTCGGTGAGCGTCGGCATCGTGGCGCCCGGCTTGCCGATCAGCCACTTCGCCGCGGCCACGCCCTGCGGGCTGTTGAACGTCGCCTTCTTGCCGTCACCGCTCAGGAACGACCCGCCGGCCTGGCTGACCGCCTTGTAGAACTCGTTGAAGGTGACGGGCTGGAAGTCGCCGTAGACGCCCTTGGCCTTGTCGGTGAGCTTCTGGGCCGCGGCCGTCTCGTCGGACCACTTCCAGTCCGGCGTCGGGTACGCCACCCCGGCCGCGTCGAAGAGCGCCTTGTTGTAGATGAGCACCACGGTGGAGAAGGACTCCGGCAGCGCGTACTGCTTGCCGTCGTGCTTGAACGCGTCCAGGGCGCTTGATGCCAGTACCGATGGCTGCCAGGTCTTGTCGCCGGCGGACGGGCCGGCGAGGTCCGCGAGCGAGCCGGCCTGGGCGTAGGTGACGAAGTTCTGGTAGTCCAGCTCGAACGTGTCCGGGGCGGTGCCGCCCGCGATCGAGGTCTGCAGCTGGGTGAAGTAGTCCTTGTAGGCCGCGGTCTGGACCTGCACCTTGATGTCCGGGTTCGCCTTCTCGAAGGCGGCCCTGATGTCGTCGAGGTCCTTGAGGTGGTCCGGGGCGGCGGAGAACGTCAGGTAGTGGACGGTGGTGACGCCGCTCTCGGAGGAGTCCTTGGTGGCGGACCCCTTCGAGCAACCGGTGACGGTCGCTAAGAGGGCGATGCCGGCGACGGCGATCTTCAATCGCAGGGACATGGTGGCCTCACATTTCGGGGTGTTATTTGAGACCGGCGTTGGCGACGCTCTGCACGATGTGCTTCTGCGCCAGGGCGTAGAGGACGAGCATCGGCACGATGCTCACCACGGAGCCGGCCATGATGGCGTTCCACTGGTTGCTGTACTGGCCGCTGAGGGTCGACAGGCCCAGGGGGAGGGTCATGAACTCGCGGGAGCGGATGGCGACGAGCGGCCACAGGAACGCGTTCCAGCTCGACATGAACGCGAACAGGCCGTAGGTGGCCAGGGCGGGCCGGATCAGCGGCAGGATGATCCGCAGGAAGATCCGGATGTGCCCGGCCCCGTCGACGAAGGCCGCCTCGTCGAGCTCACGGGGCAGCACCGCGACGGACTGGCGCAGGAGGAACACGCCGAACGCGGAGGCGATCGTCGGCACGATGAGCGAGGCGTACGTGTCGACCAGGTCGAGCGCGCGGATCTCGATGAACAGGGGCACGACGAGCACCTGCATCGGGATCATGAGGGTGGCGAGGTACCCGACGAAGACCACGTTCTTGCCGGGGAACTCGAGGCGGGCGAAGGCGTAGGCCGCGGTCGAGCTGGTGATGAGCAGCAGCGCTGTGGACACGACGGCCAGCACGAGACTGTTCAGGGCGATCCGCCAGAAGGGCAGGAACTCGAAGAGCTTGCGGTACCCGTCCAGCCCGGCCCGCTCGGGAATGAGCCGGGGCGTGGTGAGCACGTCGCCGCCGACCGTGATCGACGTGACGACGGTCCACACGAACGGGAAGATCATGAAGAGCGCGCCGGCCGCGAGCAGCGCGATGAGCAGCCGCCTAGACATAGTGCACCCACCGCCGCTGCAGGCGCTGCTGGACCACGGTGACCACCAGGATCAGCGCGAACAGCAGCAGGCTCAGGGCCGAGGCGCCGCCGGCGTCGCCGTAGCGGAACGTCAGGTCGTAGATCTCCTCGACCAGCGGCCGCGACGCACCGGCCGGCCCGCCGCCGGTCATGACGTAGATCTGGTCGAACACCTGGAAGCCGCTGATCAGCGAGATCATCACGACGAAGTAGCTCGACGGCGTGAGCAGCGGGAACGTCACCTTCCAGAAGCTCTGCCAGGCCGACGCGCCGTCGAGGCGGGCCGCCTCCAGGTACTCCTCCGGGATCGACTGCAGCCCGGCCAGCAGGATCACCATGACGAACCCGGAGTCCTTCCACGCCGACGCGATGACCGTGGACGGGATGGCCCAGCCCGGCGAGGCCCACCAGCCCGGACCCGGGATGCCGGCCAGCCCGAGCAGGTGGTTGACCAGCCCGTTGGCCGGGTTCAGCAGCCACTTCCAGGTCAGCGCGACGACCACCCAGCTGGTGACCACCGGCAGGAAGTACATCGAGCGCAGGAGGTTGCGCCCGGGAAAGCGGCGGTTGAACGCGACGGCGAGGGCGAGGCCGCAGACGTACACCAGCGGCAGGTAGAGCGCGAGGAACAGCAGGGTGTGCAGCAGCGCGTCGCGGGTGTCGGCGTCGCCGAGCAGGCGGGTGTAGTTGTCCAGGCCGATCCAGCGCATCGGGGACTGCAGGTTCCAGCTGTGCAGGCTGATCCAGCCGGCCGCGACCATCGGGGCGATCGTGAACATCGCCAGGGGTACGGCGCTGGGAAGGAGGAACAGCGCGACGATCCCGGCCTTGCGGATGCCCTTGGGGCCGACCATCACTCCACCGCCCCGTCGCCGCGGCCGTGCAGGCGGGCCACGACGAGGTTGGCCTGCTCGCCGCCGAACCCGTCGAGGTCGAACGGCGCGGCCAGCACCAGCGCGGCGGCGCCCTGGGCCCAGTTGCTGTCGTCCCAGGTGTCCACGACCAGCGTGATCCCGTCGGCGCGGCGGACCTGGCGGCGGGCGAACTCGGCCCGGAACGCGGCGTCCCAGTGGATCCAGTGCGCGACGCCCTCGCCGGCGATGACGATCCTGTCCGGGTCGAGGATGTTGGCCGCCCCGGCCACGGCCCGGCCCAGCAGCCGCCCGGCCTCGGCCAGGATGCCGGTGGCGGGCGCGTCGCCACGATCGGCCGCGGCGACGAGCGCGCCGAAGCCCTGCCGGGGCCCGAGCACGCTGCGCTCCCGCGCGGTGCGCTCCAGCGCCGGCTCTCCGATCCAGGCCTCCAGGCAGCCGTGCCGGCCGCATTGGCACCGCGGGCCGTCGTCGTCGAAGTCGAGGCCCAGCGGCACGTGGCCGAACTCGCCCGCGCCGCCGCGGCTGCCGCGGTAGACGGTGCGGTCGGCCACGATGCTCAGGCCGATGCCGCGGCCGATGGTGAGCACGAGGAAGTCGTCGACCTCGCGGCCGTGGCCGTACAGCACCTCGGCGACGGCCAGCGCGTTGACGTCGTTCTCGACCACCACCGGCAGCCCGAGCACGCCGCGCAGGTGCCGGCCCACAGGCAGCTGCTGCCACTGCAGCACGTCGGCGTCGACCAGGCCCTTGTCGGGCCGCTGGACCACGCCCGGCACGGCGACCCCGACGCCGAGCAGCGGCGGCAGGCCCGGGTCCGGCACGGTGTGCGGCGTCAGCTCGGCCGCGAGGCGGGGCAGCGCGTCCGGCGCCATCGCGTCGAACGCCATCGTGGCGCTGGACAGCAGCTGCCCGTCGAGGCGGACGTTGACCACGACGAGGTGGTCGGCGGCGACCTTGACCCCGAGCGCCCGCCCGGCCGAGCCGACCAGCCCGATGAGCGATCCGGGCCGTCCGCCGCTCGACGGCGCCTGGGCGACCTCCTCGACCAGCCCCTGCTCCAGCAGCCGGCGCATGATCTGGGACACGGCGGCCGGGCTGAGGCCCAGCTCACGTGCGATGTCGGCGCGGGAGGTCGGTCCTCGACCGCCCAGCAGGGCAAGCACCGCGGACCTGGACAGGTCCCGCCCGGCTCCGTGCTTCGCTAACGGCACTTCGTTCACCTACTTCATGAAGTCGCGATACAAAGTCCCACGCCGCGCGGTCAAGGTCAAGGGGTCTCGTTCCTGGTGGAAGACTGGCTCCATGAGCGACACCACCCTGCGCGTCGGGCTGATCGGCTACGGCCTGGCCGGCTCCGCGTTCCACGCGCCGTTGATCAGCACCACGCCCGGACTCGGCCTGGCCGCGATCGTCACCGCCAACGCCGAGCGGCAGGCCGCCGCGGCCGAGCGGTATCCCGATGCCCGGATCGTCGGGCGGGCCGAGGAGCTGTGGTCCGCGGGTGGCCTCGACGCGGTCGTCGTCGCCTCACCGAACCGCACCCACGCGCCGATGGCCCGCGCCGCGCTCGAGGCCGGGCTGCACGTCGTGGTGGACAAGCCGCTCACCCCGGCGTCGGCCGAGGCCGAGGAGCTCGCGGCGCTGGCCGCGAAGCAGCAGAAGCTCCTGACCGTGTACCAGAACCGGCGCTGGGACGGCGACTTCCGCACCGTCCGCCGCCTGGTCGCCGAGGGCGCGCTCGGCCGCGTCCTGCGCCTGGAGTCCCGCTTCGACCGCTGGCGCCCCGTGCCCAAGGGCGGCTGGCGCGAGAGCGGCGACCCGGCCGAGGCCGGCGGCCTGCTCTACGACCTCGGGAGCCACCTCGTCGACCAGGCCCTGCAGCTGCTCGGCCCGGCGACCGAGGTGTACGCGGAGGCCCATACCCGCCGCGCCGGCCTGACCGTCGACGACGACACGTTCATTGCCCTGCGCCACGAGGGCGACGCCCGCTCCCACCTGTGGGCGACGACCCTGGCCGCAAAGGCCGGCCCGCGGCTGCGCGTGCTGGGCGACCGCGGCTCCTACCTGAAGTACGGCCTGGACGTGCAGGAGGACGCGCTGCGCGCGGGCCGCCTGCCCACCGAGCCCGGCTGGGGCCGGGAGGACCCGTCGGCCTACGGCGTGCTCACCGACTACGACGGCGTGGACCACACGGTGCCCACCGACCCGGGCGCCTATCAGGACTTCTACGCCGGCTTCGCGGCCGCCGTGCGCGACGGCGCCCCCGCGCCGGTCGACGTGCAGGACGCGATCGCCGCCCTGAGGGTCCTGGAGGCGGCCCGCCGCTCCGCCGACACCGGCGAGGTCGTCAAGCTCTGATGTCACACATCCGGCGGCGGTGACGTCTTGTCACGCATGGGGCCCGATGACTTCACGCCGCACCGCCGCCGCCTGCTCGACGTCGCCTACCGCATCCTCGGCACCGTCACGGATGCCGAGGATGTCGTGCAGGAGGCGTGGCTGCGCTGGTCCGCGGCCGACCGGTCCGGCGTCGGCAGCCCGCAGGCGTTCCTGGTCACGGTGACCACCCGGCTCGCCATCGACCGGCTGCGCCAGGTCCGGGCCCGCCGCGAGGCCTATCCCGGCCCCTGGCTGCCGGAGCTGGTCAGCACCCAGCCCGACCCGCAGGGGCGCGCGGAACTGGCCGAGAGCGTCGAGCTGGCACTGCTGGTCGTGCTGGAGACGCTGTCGCCGCTGGAGCGCGCCGCATTCGTCCTGCACGAGGCCTTCGGCCTCTCCCACGCCGAGGTCGCCGAGGTCATCGGCCGCAGCGAGGCCGCGACCCGCCAGCTGGCCCGGCGCGCCCGCGACCACGTGCGCGAGGCCCGCCCCCGCTACACGGCCGACCGGGCCCAGCGCCGCCGGCTCACCGAGCGCTTCCTCGCCGCCTGCTTCGGCGGCGACCTCACCGGCCTCGTCGACCTGCTCGCCGCGGACGTGCGGCTGGTCGCCGACGGCGGCGGGCGGGCCAAGGCGCCGCTGCGGGTCATCGAGAGCGCCGACCGCGTCGGGCGCTTCCTCACCTCGATCTCCAACGACGAGGGCGCCCAGCGCTTCCTCGTCTCCATCGGCCTGCCCACCCCGGCCGCGTTCGAGATCGCGATCGAGGACGTCAACGGCGCCCCGGCGATCGTGGCGCGGGTGGGGGAGCGCGTGATCCTGGTCCTCGCCGTAGAGCCGGACGGGGAGCGCGTCGGCACGGTGTTCCTCGTCGCCAACCCCGAGAAGCTCGCCCGGGTGTCACGTTCCGCAGGGGGCGCCGCGTCCACACCCGCATGAGGAACTCCATCACCATCGTCGGCGGCGGCGTGGCCGGGCTGACCGCCGCCATCGCGTGCGCCGAGCGCGGGCTCGCCGTCACGCTGCACGAGGCCCACCGGTCGCTGGGCGGGCGGGCGCGCTCGACGCCCGGGCCGTACATCGCCAACGACGGGACCCATGTGCTCTACAGCGACGGGGAGCCCTTCCGCTGGCTCGCCGCGCGCCGGCTGGTCCAGCCGTGCAGCAGGCCCACGCCGGGCGAGCTCGCGAGGTTCCGGTTCCGCCGCGACGGGCGGATCCGCTCGGCCCCGCCCCTCGCGCTGCTGCGCATGGTCTCGCACCGCCGGCTGACCGCGCCCGTGGACGAGTCGTTCGGCGACTGGGCCACACGCCGGTTCGGCCCCGAGGCGACGCGGGCCGCCGCGGGCGTGGTCGGCGTCATCACCTACACCGCCGACCCGGGCCGCCTCTCGGCCGCGTTCGTGTGGGAGCGCCTGCTGCGGGCCGTCGCGCCGGGCTGGCCGGCGGTGCGCTACGTCCGCGGCGGCTGGTCCGCGATGGTCGAGCGGATGGCGGCCCACGCCCGCGGCCTCGGCGCCACGATCGTCACCGGCGAGCGGGTCGACGCCCTGCCCGGCGGCCCGGTCATCGTGGCCACCGGCCTGGACGCCGCCCGCGCCCTGCTGGGCGACGACTCGCTGCGCTGGCCGAGCGGGCGGGCCGCGCTCGTCGACCTCGGCCTGCGCGCGGACCGCCGCGACCCGTTCGTGGTGTCGGACCTCGACGAGGGCGGGTTCGTGGAGCGCTACTCGCTGCCGGACCCGAGCCTCGCCCCGCCCGGGCACGCCCTGGTGCAGCTGGAGCTGCCGGCCCGCCCGGACGAGCCGATCCCGGCCGCCACCGGGCGCGCCGAGGCCCTCGCCGACCTGGCCCTGCCCGGCTGGCGCGAGCGGGTCACCTGGCGCCGCGACGCGTTCGCGAACGGGCGCACCGGCGCGGTCGACCCTCCCGGCTCGACCTGGCGCGACCGGCCCGCGATCGACCGCGGCGACGGGGTGTGGCTGGCCGGCGACAGCGTGGCCGCGCCAGGGATGCTGGCCGAGGTCGCGCTGAACTCGGCTCGCCGCGCGGCCGAGGCCGCATCCGCAGCCGCGTCCGTGGGCATGGCCGTGGGCGTGGAACTTTCACTGTCCGCGGTGCCGAAGGCATCGACGCAGAGTGATTGATGGGGTCAGGTCAGCATGGCCTCCAGGCGGTCGGCGGCCCGCTCCGGGCCGGCCGGCGTGGGCTCCGTGAACCCCGCGGCCCGGGCCCCGTAGCCGGTGTCGGTGAGGGCCGCCCACAGCCGGTCGGCGGCCGTCTCCGGGGTCCAGGCGTCGGCCGGCAGCCAGCGCGCCAGATCGTGCCGGGCCAGCCGCTGGGCCACGTCCGGCCGGTCGGCGCCGTGCGCCAGGATCACCTGCGGCGTGCCCGAGAGCAGGGCGCGCACGGCGGTGCCGATCCCGCCGTGGTGCAGGATCGCGCCGCACTGGGGCAGCGCCGAGGGGAAGGGCAGGCGGCGGTACCACGCAAAGCCCCCGACCCGCTCGGGCGAGACGACCACGACCGGGTGGTCGACCAGCCCGGCGGCGGCGAGGGCGACCTCGTAGTACCGCGGATGCAGCATCTGCCCCGTCCCGCCCGTCACGAGGATCGGGCGCCCGGGCAGGTCCACCGTCTCGCCGTCCTCGTCGCCGCAGACGAACCCGGTCAGCGCCGCCCGCGACCGCATCCCGGCCGCGTCGAACCAGCCCGGCCACAGCCCCAGCGTCGGCACGCGCAGGAACCCGGCCCAGTCGGCCACCGGCGCCAGCCCGAACCCGGCCCGCACCGCGTCGACGCCCGCGGCCAGCCCCTTGCGCGCGTGCGTCGCGGCGACCGGGGCCACCATCAGCTGCACCGGGGCGACCGCGACCCAGACCGCCGGCGCGCCGAGCAGGTCCGCGGCGACCAGCACCGACAGCGCCGAGGTGTGCCGGCCCACGAGCACCGTCTCGCCGGGCCGGTGCCGCTCGGCCAGCAGCTCGACCTCGCGGCGCAGGTCGTCGAAGAGGCCCCGCGCCTCGTAGTAGCGGCGCAGGTCGTCCGGCCGCCGCACGGCCAGCAGTTCGGGCGTGTGCGCCTGCTGCTCGCGGTAGCGCTCCTCGGTGTCGATGGCGGCGAAGCCGTAGGGCGCGTGCCGGGCGAAGGGCGCGTGGCTCACGAGCGTCACGTCGTGGCCGCGCGCGGCCAGCGCGGCGCCGACGCGCGCGAACGGCAGGACGTCGCCGGCCGAGCCGTGCGCGACGAGTAGGAAGACCGCCATGGCGGTGGAGTATGACCACGGCGGCGGCCGCGTATCAAGGCTTCGGAATCCGAAGATCGAAATACGTAGACCTTGACGCTGCGCTGTCGGCGTGCGTAGCGTGCGGGCAACTGGAAGCGCTCCCAACACCGCCAAATGCGAGTATTCCGGCCCAAAATGTTCGCGGGGGACGATTGATGGTCACGCCTGCCTTAGCCCGCCTCGATCCGGATCGCCGCGCCGCGCTCGCCCGGCTGGTCGCCGCTCGCCGGGCCGGTGCGGGCCGGGCGCCGGACGCGATCGCGCCCCGGCCGGCCGGCGACGGGCCCGTCCCGTGCTCGCCCGCGCAGCGGCGCATCTGGGTCGCCGACCGGCTCGGCGAGGTCCCGGCCGCCACCTTCGGCCTGCGGCTGCGGGGCCGGCTCGACGTGGCCGCGCTGCGCCGCGCGTTCGTGGCGGTCGCGGCCCGGCACGAGGCCATGCGCACCGTCTACGAACTCGCCGGCGACCAGCCCGTCCAGCGGGTGCTGGAGCGCACCGAGGTGCGCCTCGACGTGCGCGCGGGCGACCCGCACGCGATCGCCGCCGATGCCGTCCGCGAGCGCTTCGACCTGGCCACCGGCCCGATCTTCCGGATCACCCTGGTCGAGACCGCCCCCGACGACCACGTGCTGCTCTTCGTCGGGCACCACATCGCCTTCGACGAGCACTCGGTCGGCCTGGTGCGGGCCGAGGTCGCGCGGGCCTACGCCGGGCAGGACCTCGGGGCGCCGCCCGCGCTGCAGTACGCGGACTACGCCGCCTGGGCCGCCGCCCGCCCGGTTCGCGAGGAGCGCGCCCGCTACTGGCGCGAGCGGCTGGCCGGCCTCGGCGACACCCGCCTGCCCTTCGCCCGCGAGCACGCCCCGGGCGCGCCGACCCGGGCGTTGCGGCTGGAGCTGGCCCCCGGCTCGCTGCACCGCCTGCGCGCCGCGACCCCGTTCACCGCCCTGCTCGCGGCGCTCGGCGACGCGGTGGCCCGCTACACCCGCGACCCCGACGTCAGCATCGGCACCATCTCCTCCGGCCGGCCCCGCGTCGAGCTGGAGCCGGTCGTCGGCTGCTTCCTGAACCCGGTCCCGCTGCGCACCGACCTGACCGGCGCCCGCGACCTGGCCGCGGTGGCCGAGCGGGTGCGCCGCACGGTCGCCGGGGCGCTCGCCCACGAGGTGCCGTTCGAGACCCTGCTCCGCGGCGGCCCGCTGTTCCGGGTCGCGCTGCACCTGCACCAGCCGCACGCCGTGGAGCGGTGGCGGGGGCTGCGGGCCGAGGTCTGGCACCACGACGTCGCCGGCGTCGAGCCGGACCTGGTGCTCGAGGCCGCGCCCCGGCCCGACGGGGGCGCGGAGCTGGCCTTCCGCCATTCGGCGCTGGAGGAGGGGGTGCTCGAGCACTTCGCCGAGCACGTCCGGCGGCTCGCGGAGGGGCGCCCGGCCGAGGCGCCGCGGCCGGTGTACTGGCGCAAGGACCCCCGCACCGTCCTCGACCTCATCGACGCCCAGGCCGCCCGCACCCCGGACGCGATCGCGCTGGAGGATGCCGACGGGCGGACCCGGACCTACGCCGAGCTGATGTCCAATGTGGACAAGCGGGCGGCCGGGATTCGCGGAAGGCTCGTCCCGATCGCGCACGAGCGCACGCCCGAGCTGGTCGAGGAGGTCCTCGCGGTCTGGCGGGCCGGCGCCGCCTACGTGCCCGTCGACCCCGGCTACCCGCCCGCGCGTCAGGAGCTGATCCTCGCCGACGCGCGCGCCGGCGACCCGGGCGCGGGCGTGGCGTACGTGCTGCACACCTCCGGCTCGACCGGCCGCCCGAAGGGCGTGGTCGTCGAGCACCACGCGCTCACCAACTTCGTCCTCGACATGGCGGCGCGGCTGGAGTCGCGGCCCGAGCACCGCTGGCTCGCCGTCACCTCCCTCAACTTCGACATCGCCGGGCTGGAGCTGTTCCTGCCGCTGGTCACCGGCGGCCGGATCGTGCTCGCCGACGCCGAGGCGCAGCGCGACGGGCACCGCCTCGACGCCCTCATCGCCCGCGCCGGGGTCACGCACGTGCAGACCACGCCCTCACGCTGGCGGCTGCTGCTGGCCGCGGGATTCGACCGGCCGGACGTCGTCGCGCTCGTCGGCGGGGAGGCGCTGCCGCCCGCCCTGGCGCGGGAGCTGCGGGCCAGGAGCCGCGAGACGCTCAACGTCTACGGCCCGACGGAGACGACGATCTGGTCGGCCGCGTGGCCCGTGCCCGAGGCGCCGGACGAGGTGCTGATCGGAGCGCCGATCGCGTACACCCACATCCGCATCTGCGACGAGGACGGCCACGAGCTGCCGACCGGCGCGATCGGCGAGCTGTGCATCGGCGGGCTGGGCGTGGCCCGGGGCTACCTCGGCCGCCCGGCCCTGACCGCCGACCGGTTCCGGCCCGACCCGTGGGGCGCCCCGGGCGACCGCCTCTACCGCACCGGCGACCTGGCCCGCTGGGGCGCGGACGGGCAGCTGCGCTTCCTCGGCCGGGCCGACAACCAGATCAAGCTGGCCGGGCACCGCATCGAGCTCGGCGAGATCGAGGCCCACCTGGCCGCGCTGCCGGGCGTGCGGCAGGCCGCGGTCGCGGTGCGCGACGAGCGCCTGGTCGCCTACGTGGTCGGCGCGCCCGAGCGCAACGACCTCGCCGAGCAGCTGCCCGGGCACATGGTTCCGCGGGTGTACGTCACCCTCGACGCCCTGCCCCTGACCCCGAACGGCAAGCTCGACCGGGCCGCGCTGCCCGACCCCGAACCGGTCGCGGCCGCCGGCCCGGCCCCGCGCACCGAGACCGAGCGGCTGGTCGCCGACATCTGGGCCGAGGCCCTGGGCCGCGACGGCATCGGCGTGGACGCGGACTTCTTCGCGCTCGGCGGGCACTCCCTGCCGGCGATGACGGTCGCGGCCCGGCTCTCGGTCGCGTGCGGCTACGAGGTCGCGGTGCGGACCGTGTTCGCGCACCCGACCGTCGCCGCGCTCGCCGCCGCCGTGGACGAGCTCGTGAACGCCCCGGACCACACCCGCGACGTGCCGGTGACCCCGCGCCCGGACCCCGCCGCGCCCGCCCCGCTGTCCCCGGCCCAGCTGCGGCTGTGGTTCCTGCAGGTGCTGCAGCCCGATGACGCCGCCTACAACATGGCGCTCGTCTACCGGCTGCGCGGCCCGCTCGACGCCGACCGGCTGCGCTCGGCCCTGGAGCTGCTCGCCGAGCGCCACGACACCCTGCGCACCCGCTTCCTCGAGGACGACGGCGGGCCGGCCCAGGTGGTCACCGATCGGCGCCCGGTGCTGGAGCGCGGCTCGCTCGACGACATCCCACGCTGGACGAACCGCCCCTTCGACCTCGGCGAGGGCATGCTGCTGCGGGCCGGGCTGGTGACCGATGCGGAAGACGAGCACGTGCTGTGCCTGGTGATGCACCACATCGCCGGCGACGGGCGCTCGCTGGGCATCCTCTGCGAGGAACTGCGCGCGGCCTACGCACGGGAGCCACTGCCGCCGCTGCCCGTCCGCTACACCGACTTCGCCGAGTGGCAGCGGGCCCGCGGCGACGAGCGCGACCTCGCCTACTGGACCCGGCGGCTGGCCGGCGTGGCGCACCTCGACCTGCCCACCGACCGGCCCCGCCCGGCCGTGCAGACCTCGCGCGGCGCCTTCGCCCGCCGCCGTCTCGGCGCCGGGCTCGCCGACACGCTCGACCGCCTCGGCGGCGCCCACGGCTGCACCCCGTTCATGGTGCTGCTCGCCGGCTACCAGGCGCTGCTGGCCCGGCACACCGGCCAGACCGACATCAGCGTCGGCACCTCGGTCTCCGACCGCGCCCGGCCCGAGCTCACCGGGCTCATCGGCATGTTCATCAACACCCTCGTGCTGCGCACCGACGTCTCCGGCGACCCGAGCTTCGCCGAGCTGCTCGGCCGCGTGCGCGAGGTGGCCCTGGGCGCCTACGCGCACCCCGAGATCCCGTTCGAGCGCCTCGCCGCCGACCTCGGCCTGCCCCGCGACCCGTCGCGCACCGAGCTGTTCCAGACCATGCTCATCCTGCACACCGAGGAGGGCGCGACCACCGATCTGCTGCCCGGGATCGCCGCCGAGCACGTCGACGACGGCCTCACCCAGGCCAAGTTCGACCTGATGCTCGACGCCTGGCGGGAGCCGGACGGGGTGCAGCTCGCGCTGAACTACCGCACCGACCTCTTCGACGCGGCCACCGCCGAGCGGCTGCTGGCCCGCCTGGAGCGCCTGCTGACCGCCGCGGCCGCCGACCCCGCCCGCCCGCTGTCCACGCTGGACCTGCTGGCCCCGGGCGAGCGCGAGGCCCTGGTCGCCCTCGGCACCGGCCCGTCCGGCGAGGTGCAGGACCCGCCCGCGCCGGACCCGGCCGCGATCGCCCTGAGTTTCAAAAATGAAACGCTGACCTACGGGGAACTGCACGACCGGGCAGCCCGCCAGGCGGGCTGGCTGCGCGACCAGGGGGTGCGCCCCGACGACCGGGTGGCGGTGCTGATGCCGCGCTCGATCGACCTCATCGTCACCCTGCTCGCGGTGCTGAAGGCGGGGGCGGCCTACGTCCCGATCGACCCGCGCTATCCGGCCGCCCGCCGCGAACTGCTCGCCGAGGGTTGCGCGCTCACGGTGACGAGCGTGGAGCAGGCGGAGCCGTATGAGTCCACTGTGGATCCGCAGAGCCTGGCCTACGTCATCTACACCTCCGGCTCGACGGGCACCCCCAAGGGCGTCGGGGTCTCCCGGCACGCGTTGCGCGCCCGGGTCTCCTGGATGCGGCGGCGGTACGACCTCAAACCCGGCGACGTCGTCGCGCAGTTCGCCACCGTCAGCTTCGACACGCACGTCGAGGAGGTGTGGCCGACGCTGGCGGCGGGCGCCCGCCTGGTGCTGCTGCCGCCCGACGAGGACCTTTCGGACCTGCTCGCCCGCGAGCCCGTCACGGTGCTCGACCTGCCCACCCCCTACTGGCACGAGCTCGTCGGGACCGTGGAGTGGCCCGCGTCGCTGCGCCTGCTCATCCTCGGCGCCGACACGGTCCGCGCCGACCGCCTCGCCGCCTGGTACGCCGAGGTGGGGGACCGCGTCGAGGTCCTCAACACCTACGGCCCGACCGAGACCACGGTCATCGCCACGACCGGCGCGCTCGGCCCGGCCGAGACCTCCATCGGCACCCCGATCGCGGACACCCGCGTCTACGTCCTCGACGAGCACCTGCGCCTCACCCCGACCGGCGTCCCCGGCGAGCTGTGCGTGGCCGGCGACGGGGTGGCCCGCGGCTACCTCGGCCGCCCCGGGCTCACCGCCGACCGCTTCCGCCCCGACCCGTACGGCCCGCCCGGGGCCCGCCTCTACCGCACCGGCGACCGGGCCCGCTGGCGCCCCGACGGCCGCCTCGAGTTCCTGGGCCGCCTCGACGACCAGGTGAAGATCCGCGGCTACCGCGTCGAGCCGGGCGAGGTGGAGACGGTGCTCGGGGGCCTGCCGGGCGTCGCCCAGGCCGCGGTGGTCGTGCGCGACGGCGCGTTGGCCGCCTACGCGGCCGGCGAGGGCCTCGACCCGGACGCGCTGCGCCGGGCGCTCGCCGAGCGGCTCCCCGCCTTCCTCGTGCCGGCCCACTGCATGGTGCTCGACCGCGTCCCGCTCACCGTCAACGGCAAGGTCGACCGGGCCGCGCTGCCGGCCCCGGTCGCGGCCGCCGGCGGCTACGTGGCCCCGCGCACCCCGGCCGAGGACCTGGTCGCCCAGATCTGGGCCGGCGTGCTCGGCGTCGAGCGGGTCGGCGCGCACGACGACTTCTTCGCCCTCGGCGGCCACTCGCTGCTGGCCATCGCCGCGGTCGCCCGGCTCTGCGCGGCCACCGGGCGGGACGTCCCGGTGCGGGCGTTGTTCCTCGACCCGACGGTCGCCGGGCTCGCCGCCGCCGTGGACCGGCACCGCCAGGAGGCGCCGGTGGTCCGCCGGGGCCTGCGCCGGGGCCCGCTCTCCTTCGGCCAGCAGCGCCTGTGGTTCCTGCACCAGCTCGACCCCGAGGACGCCTCGTACAACATCGCCGTCGCCTACCGGCTGCGCGGCCCGCTCGACGCCGACCGGCTGGAGGCCGCGCTCAACGCGGTCGTGGCCCGGCACGAGTCGCTGCGCACGCGGTTCATCCCCACGGAAGACGAGCCGTTGCAGGAGGTCACCGACGCGCGCCTGACGCTGGAACACGGCGAGGACGTCTCGGCTGATGTCCCGGCTTGGACCAACCGCCCGTTCGACCTGGAGTCCGGGCTGCTGCTGCGGGCCGGGCTGGTGACCGATGCGGATGACGACCACGTGCTGGCCCTGGTGGTGCACCACATCGCCGGGGACGGGCGCTCGCTCGGCGTGCTGGTGCGCGAGCTGCGGGCCGAGTACGCGGGGGAGCCGGTCGCGGAGCCGCCGGTGCAGTACGGCGACTTCGCCGTCTGGCAGCGCGAGCGGGACCGCGACCAGCTCGACTACTGGTGCGACCAGCTCGACTACTGGCGCGGGCAGCTGACCGGCGTGCCGATCCTCGACCTGCCCACGGACCGGCCCCGCCCGGAGATGACCGGCTTCGAGGGCGCCTTCCTGGTGCACGACCTGCCCGCGAGCCTCGCCACCGGGGTGCGCCGGCTGGCCGCCGAGGCCCGGTGCACGCCGTTCATGGTGCTGCTGTCGGTCTACGAGGTGCTGCTGGCCCGGCTCACCGGCCAGGACGACTTCTGCGTCGGCACCCCGATCGAGAACCGGCCCCGGGTCGAGGTCGCGGACCTGGTCGGCTACTTCGTCAACACCCTCGCCCTGCGGGCCGACCTGGCCGGCGACCCGACCTTCCGGGAGCTGCTCGGCCGCACCCGGGACACCGCGCTGGCCGCGTACGCGCACCAGGACGCGCCCTTCGACCGGCTCCTCGCCGCCGTCGACGTGCCCCGGCGGCTCAACCGCACCCCGCTGTTCCAGACCATGTTCACCTTCCACACCGAGGAGGCGGCCGGCACCGACGTGCTGCCCGGGGTCGACGCGGCCTTCCACGACCCGGGCGGGCGGCAGGTGAAGTACGAGCTGACCCTCGACGTCTGGCGCACCGCCGACGGGCTGCGGCTGGTGCTCGGCCACCGCACCGACCTGTTCGACCGGGCCACCGCCGAGGCGCTCGCGCACCGCTTCGAGGCCCTGGCCACCGCGCTGCTGTCCAATCCGGACGGTCCACTGTCGACGGTCGACGCCGGGGGCGACGCCGAGGCCCGGGCGGCCTTGCGACGGTCGGTCCGCGCGCCGCGGGCCGTCGCCAAGCAGGGCCCGGCCACCTTCGTCCCGCCCCGCGACGCGGCCGAGGAGCTGGTCGCCGGGGTGTGGCGGGAGGTGCTGGGCCTGGAGCGGGTCGGCGTGCACGACGACTTCTTCGCCGCCGGCGGGCACTCGCTGCTGGCGATGAAGGTGGCCGGGCGGCTGCGGGCGGCGACGGGCACCACCGTGCCGCTGCGCACCATGTTCGCCCACCCGGTCCTCGCCGACCTGGCCGTGGCCGTGGAGGAGCTGATCGTGGCCGACCTGAACGAGCTGTCCGACGACGAGGCGGAGCGGCTGCTGGGGGAGTCCGGATGACGCTGACACCCACCAAGCGGGCACTGCTGGAGCAGCGGCTGCGGGGCCGGTCCACCCGGACGATCCCCGCCCTGCCGCAGGACGCGCCGCCGCCGCTGTCCTTCGCGCAGGAGCGCTTCTGGTTCCTGGAGCAGCTCGCCCCGGGCAACACCGCGGCCGTGATCCCGATCGTGCTGCGCCTGCTCGGCGACCTCGACGCGGACCGGCTCGCCGCCGCGATCTCGGCCGTGGTGGCCCGGCACGAGCCGCTGCGCAGCCGGTTCGTGGACGGCGGGGACGGAAGGCCGCGGCTTCGCATCGACGAGGCCGCACCGGTACCACTGCCGCTGCTGCCCTTGGAGGCGCTGGAGGCGCACCTGGCGGAGCCGTTCGACCTCGCGGCCGGGGGGCTGCTGCGCCCGGCCCTCATCGAGGTGGCGCAGGACGATCACCTGCTTGCCATCGCGGTGCACCACATCGTCACCGACGGCTGGTCGATGGACCTGTTCGCGAGCGAGGTCGCGGCGCACTACCGCGGCGGCACCCCGCCCGAGCTGCCGGTCCGCTACCGCGACTACGCCGCCTGGCAGCGCGCGAACACGGGCTTCGCGGCGAGCGTGGCCTTCTGGCGGGACGGCCTGGCCGGCGTCGAGCCGCTGGACCTGCCGACCGACCACCCGCGCCCGGCCCGGCAGACCTTCACCGGGGCCGAGCACAGCTTCCCGCTCGGCCTGCGCGACGAGCTGTCGGCGCTGTCCCGCGACCACGGGGTCACGCTGCACATGACGCTGCTGGCCGCGTTCCAGGCGGTGCTCGGCCGGCTGAGCGGGCAGACCGAGTTCGCCGTCGGCTCGCCGGTGGCCGGGCGGCAGCCGCCCGAGCTGGAGCGGCTCATCGGCATGTTCGTCAACACGGTGGCGGTCCGCGCGCCGCTGTCCGGCGACCCGACCTTCGCCGAGCTGCTCGGGCGGGTGAAGGAGGGGTGCCTGGACGCGTACGCCCACCAGGATCTGCCCTTCGAGCAGCTCGTGCAGGAGCTCAACCTCCCGCGGGACGTGCGGCGCTCGCCGATCTTCCAGGCGCTGTTCGCGCTGCAGAACTACGACGAGTACGACGGGCGGGACTGGGGCGGGCTCACCCTCGGGCACTGGCCCGCGCCGGTGTCCGCGACGCGCTTCGAGCTCGAGCTGTACGTGAAGGAGGCCCCCGGCGAGCTGTGGGCCACGGTCGTCTACAACACGGACCTGTTCTCGCACGACACCGCGGTCCGCTTCGCCGGGCACTTCCGCCGCTTCCTCGCCGAGGTGGCCGCGGACCCGCAAAGGCGACTGTCCGATGTGGACCTGCTGGAGCCGGACGAGCGCGCGGTCGTGCTGCCGGCGCCGGAGCCGGTCGAGCTGCCCGAGACGACGGTGCCGGCCCTGATCGAGGCGCGGATGGCGGCGCAGCCGGACGCCGTGGCGCTCACGTTCGCGGGCCGGCACATGACCTACGGGGAGCTCGACGAGCACTCGGCCCGCCTCGCCGCCCGCATCCCGCGCGGGGCGCTCGTGGCGGTCTCCATGGACCGCTCGTTCGAGCTGGTCGTCGCGCTGCTCGCGGTGCTGCGGGCCGGGGCCGCCTACGTGCCGCTCGACCCCGAGTACCCGGCCGAGCGCCTCGCGTTCATGCGCGAGGACTGCGCCGCGCTCGACCTCGACGCGGCCCTGGCCGGCGGCGGATCGCCCCTCGAAGGGCCCGAGCCCGGCGACATCGCCTACGTCATCTACACCTCGGGCTCCACCGGGCGGCCCAAGGGCGTGCCGAACACCCATCGCGGCCTGCTCAACCGCCTCGACTGGATGCAGCGCCGCTTCCGCATCGGCCCCGGCGACGCGGTGCTGCAGAAGACCCCGGCCGGCTTCGACGTCTCGGTGTGGGAGTTCTTCTGGCCGCTCATGACCGGCGCCCGCCTGGTGCTGGCCGAGCCGGGCGGGCACCGCGACGCCGAGTACCTGCGCGACCTCATCCGCGCCGAGCAGGTCACCACCCTGCACTTCGTGCCCTCGATGCTCGCCGTCTTCCTGGCGACCGAGGACGTGGCGGCGTGCACCTCGCTGCGCACGATCGTCTGCAGCGGGGAGGCGCTCCCGGCCGACCTCGCCCGCCGCTGCGTGGCCACGCTCCCGGCCGAGCTGCACAACCTCTACGGCCCGACCGAGGCCGCGATCGACGTCTCGGCCTGGCGCTGCGACGGCGACGCGCTGGCCGGCCGGGCCCGGGTCCCGATCGGCGCCGCGGTCCAGAACGTCGCGCTCTACGTGCTCGACGAGCGGCTGCGGCCCGCGCCCGTCGGGGTGCCCGGGCAGCTCTACATCGCCGGGGTGCAGCTGGCCACCGGGTACCTCGGCCGCCCGGCCCTCACCGCCGAGAAGTTCCGCCCGGACCCCTACGGCCCGCCCGGCAGCCGGATGTACGCCACCGGCGACGCCGCCCGCCGACTGCCCGACGGCACCATCGACTTCCTCGGCCGCCTCGACACCCAGGTCAAGCTGCGCGGCCTGCGCATCGAGCTCGGCGAGATCGAGACCGCGATCCGGGCCCGGCCGGGCGTCGAGGACGCGGCCGTGGTCGTGCGCGACGAGCGTCTGGTCGCCTATGTGGTCGGGTCGGACGACGATGTGCGGCCGGCCCTGAAACGCAGCCTGCCCGACTACATGGTGCCTGCCGCGTTCGTCCGGCTCGACGCGCTGCCGCTCACCCCGAACGGCAAGCTCGACCGGCGCGCCCTGCCGGCCCCGACGGTCACCCGCAGCGCCGCGGTCGCGTTTGCCGAGCCCGCGACCGATGCCGAGCGGCTCGTCGCCGGGATCTGGCAGGAGCTGCTCGGCGTCGAGAAGGTCGGCGCCGACGACGACTTCTTCGACCTCGGCGGCCACTCGCTCGTCGCCACCCAGGTCGTCGCCCGGCTGCGCAAGGCCGGCGGCGGGGTCTCGGTGCTCGACGTGTTCCAGTACAAGACGGTCCGCGAGCTGGCCCGGCTGCTGTCCGAGCCGGACCGGGGGCCGCGGCGGCTGCTGCACGAGCTGACCCGGCCCGTGCCGCCCGAGCAGCGGCTGGCCTCGATCGTGGCGGTGCCCTACGGCGGCGGCAGCGCGGTCGTCTACCAGCCGCTCGCCGACGCGCTCCCGGCCGGGTGGTCGCTGCACGCGGTCGCCATCCCCGGCCAGGACATCGGCGTGCGCGAGGAGGCGCTGCCCTTCGACGAGCTCGCCGCCCGGCTCACCGCCGAGGTGCTGGAGCGCGTCGAAGGACCGCTCGTCGTCTACGGCCACTGCGGCGTGGGCTCCTCCGTCGCCGTCGAGCTGGCCCGGCGGCTCGAGGCGGCCGGGCGCACCGTCGAGGCCGTCTACATCGGCGCGGTGTTCCCGTTCGCGCGCCCCACCGGCCGGTTCAGCGGGCTGCTGGCCAAGCTGGCCGGGCGCGAGGCGCTGCTGTCCAACCGAGTCTACGAGAACTGGCTGCGCTCGATGGGCGTCGAGATGGCCGAGTTCGACCGGGACGAGGCCGACCTCATCATCCGCAACATGCGCGAGCACACGCGGCTGGCCGAGGAGTACTTCACCGGCCTGTTCGCCGAGCATCGCGCTGTGCTCAAGGCGCCGATCGTCTCCGTCGTCGGCAGCCAGGACACGCAGACCGAGTTCTACCGCGAGCGCTACCGGGAGTGGCACTTCCTCACCGGGACGACCGCGCTGGTGGTGCTGGACGAGGCGGGGCACTTCTTCCTGAAGTACCGCGCCGGGGAGCTCTCGCACATCGTCACCGAGGTGCACGGCACCGACGAGCGTCTGCGGGACCCGGACGGCGGCTGGGAGGTGGCCGCCCGCTCGTCCACGGTGGAGCACGCGGATGGCCCTGATGGCCCTGATGGCCCTGATGGCCCCGAACCCAGCCTGGGCCGGTTCATGGCGGTCGCCGCCGGGCAGCTCGTGTCGATCGTCGGCTCGGCGCTCACCGAGTTCGCCATCCCGCTCTGGATCTACCTGCAGACCGGCTCGCTGGTGCGCTTCGCGGTCTTCGCGGTGCTGGGCCTGGTGCCCGGCATGCTCGTCGCGCCCTTCGCCGGCGCCGTCGTCGACCGCTTCGACCGGCGCAAGGTGATGCTGGGCGGCGACCTCGCCGCCGGGGCCAGCCAGGCCGCGCTGCTCGCCCTGGCGCTCACCGGCACCCTGCGGGTCTCCCACGTCTACGGGCTGCTCGTGGTGCTGTCGGTGGCGCTGACGTTCCAGCGGCTGGCGTTCTCCTCCGCGGTGCCGCAGCTCGTGCCCAAGCGGTACCTCGGCCACGCCAACGGCATGGTCCAGCTCAGCTTCGGCGCCGGGCAGTTCCTCGTCCCGCTGGTCGCCGCCGGGCTCATGGCCACCGTCGGGCTGCGCGGGGTGCTCGTGCTCGATGTGGTCAGCTACGTCGTCGCGGTCGGCGTCACCCTCGCCGTGCGGTTCCCGCGCACGCTCGCCTGGGCGCGCCGGGAGACGTTCTGGCAGGAGGTCGTCGGCGGGTGGCGCTACGCCCTCGGCGCCGGGAGCCTGCGGCCGGTGCTCGTGTTCTTCGCGGTGCTGAACCTGTTCATGACCCCGCTGTTCCTGCTGCTGTCGCCGCTGGTGCTCTCGTTCGCCGACCTCGGTGCGGTGGCCCGGGTGAGCATGGCGGGCGGGCTCGGCGCCGTCGCGGGCGGGCTGCTCATGAGCTTCTGGGGCGGGCCGCGGCGGCACCGGGTGCGCGGCATGCTGCTGGTCGTCCTCGGCCTCGCGCTGAGCAGCGCCCTGCCCGGCCTGCGCCCCAGCGAGCTGCTCGTGGCCGCCGGCGCGCTGGGCATGTCGCTCGGGCTGACCCTGGCCAACGGCGTCTACACGACGATCGTCCAGGTGAAGGTGCCGCAGCGTTTCCACGGCCGGGTCTTCGCGGTGAACACCGTCATCGCCTTCTCCACCATCCCGATCGGCTACGCGGTCGTGGCGCCGCTCGGCAGCCGGCTGCTCGACCCGCTCCTGGCCCCGCACGGCGCCCTGGCCGGCAGCCTGGGCGCACTGATCGGCACCGGACCGGGCCGCGGCACCGCGCTGCTGTTCCTGCTCCTGGCCGCCGTGATGGTGGCGCAGGTGCTGGTCTCGCTGCGGCTGCCGAGCCTCGCCCGCTTCGACGAGCGGGTGCCCGACGCGGCCCCGGACGACCTCATCGGGGCTCAGGAACGCCAACGCCGCAAGGAGCAGGCCCATGGATGACTACGTCGTCGTGCGCAACGACGAGGAGCAGTACTCGATCTGGCCCGCCGGTGACCCGCTGCCCGCCGGCTGGCACGCCGAGGGGGTGCGGGGGCCGAGGCAGGAGTGCCTCGATCACATCGACCGCGTCTGGACCGACATGCGGCCGGCCGGCTCGCGGGGGGCGTAGGCGATGACTCCCGAGGAGACCACGGTCGCGCGGATCTGGACCGAGCTGGGGCTCAAGCCCACGTCGGCCGAGGACGACTTCTTCGACCTCGGCGGCGAGTCGCTGGTGCTGGTCGGGTTCCTGGCCCGGGTCCAGGCCGAGATGGGCCTGGAGCTCGCCGTCGACGAGCTGTTCGAGGAGGACCTGACGGTCGCGGCGGCGGCCCGGGCGATCACCCGGGCCGCGCTCGCCGAGCTGGACGGGCTGTCCGACGCCGAGGTGGCCGAGCTGCTGAGCCGGGCCGAGTAGCGATGCGGGTGTTGCTCGCGCAGAACATGCCGTGGCTGCCCGGGCACGGCGGGGCCACGAAGTCGAACCGGCTGCTGCTCGAGGAGCTGGCGGCCCGGGGGCACCGGTGCGTGGCCGTCACCCGCGGTACCCCCGGCGTGCGCACCATCGCGGGCGTCGAGGTGTTCGCGGCCGACGGTCCCCGCCTGCCGAGGCTGCTGCGCGAGGTCGCCGCGGCCGAGGAGCCGGACTGGACGCTGGTGCCGTCGGACGACCCCGGCCTCATGGTGCTCGGCACCGCGCTGCGGGCCACCCCGGACCGGGTCGTGTACCTCGTGCACACCCTCCAGCAGCTGCCGTTCGGGCCGCGCGCGTTCTACCCGAGCGACTCCGGCCGCCGGATGGTCGCCCGGGCCCGCGGGATCGTGTCGGTGAGCCGGGCCGCGCACGACTACGTGCTCGAGCACGGCGGGCTCGCCTCGACCGTGCTGCATCCGCACGTCTACCACCAGGGCCCCCCGGCGTTCGACGCCTCCGGTTGCGTCACCATGGTCAACCCGTGCGGCTTCAAGGGGCTGCCCGTCCTGCTCGGCCTGGCCGACGCCCGGCCCGGCCTGCGCTTCCGGGCGGTGCGTACGTGGGGCAGCACCGACGGGGAGCTCGCCGAGCTCGCGGGCCGGCCCAACATCGAGGTCGTGCCGGCCGCTCCGGACATCGCCGACGTGCTGCGGGGCAGCCGCGCGCTGCTGATGCCGTCGCTGTGGGACGAGACGTTCGGGTACACGGCGGTGGAGGCGATGCTGCACGGGGTGCCGGTGCTCGCCTCGGACGTCGGCGGGCTGCGCGAGGCCAAGCTCGGGGTGCCGTACCTGCTGCCGGTCGACCCCATCACGGAGTACGAGCCGCAGCGGGCCGGCGAGCCGTACCCGCGCCCGGTCGTGCCCCCGCAGAACATCGAGCCCTGGCTGGCCGCCCTGGACGACTGCGCCCGATACGCCATCCCGGGCCAGGAGGCCGCCTCGGCCTTCGTCGAGGGACTCGACTTGGGGGCGCTCGAGAAGTACCTGGTGAACCTGTGAGCGCGGACCTGCGGATGCTGCTGCTCATCCGGCACTTCGAGACCGCGCTGCTGGAGCTGTTCGCCCGCGGGCTGCTGCACGGCACCACCCACACCTGCCTCGGCCAGGAGGCGGTGCCGGTCGCGCTGATGCCGCTGCTGGACCCCGAGGACTTCGTGTTCGGCAACCACCGCGGCCACGGGCACTACCTGGCCCGCTTCGACGACCCGGCCGGCCTGCTCGCCGAGATCATGGGGCGGGAGGGGGCGGTCTGTCACGGCGTCGGCGGCAGCCAGCACCTGCGGCGCGACCGCTACCTGTCCACCGGCGTGCAGGGCGAGAGCCTGCCGCTGGCCGCCGGGGCCGCGCTGCACCTCGCGCGGACCGAGCCCGGACGGCTCGCCTGTGCGTTCATCGGCGACGGTACGTGGGGCGAGGGCGCCGTCTACGAGACGCTGAACCTCGCCGCCCTGTGGCGCCTGCCGCTGCTGGTCGCGGTCGAGCACAACGGCATCGCGCAGAGCACTCCGGCGGCGGCCGCGATGGCCGGCACCATCGCCGCGCGGGCGGCCGCGTTCGGCGTCGAGCACCTGCACGTGCCCGCGGCCGAGCTCGGCGACGACGTCGGCGCGATGCGGGCGATGCTGGAGGAGCCGCTCAAGCACGTGCGCGACGGCGCCGGGCCGCTGGTCGTCGAGTTCGCCGTGCACCGGCTCGGACCGCACAGCAAGGGCGACGACACGCGGCCGGCCGCCGAGGTGGCCGCGCTGCCGGACTGGTACGCCCGCCACGCCGGCACCGCGCTGGACACCGAGCAGCGCGCGCGGGTCGCGGCCGTGGTCGCCGACGTGACCGCCCGTCCGCCCTCGGTCTGGGAGTCCCGGTGACACGGGTCGCCGAGCGCCTCAACGCGGCGCTGGGGGAGCTGCTGGCCGGGGACCCGTCGGTGTACCTGCTCGGCGAGGACATCACCGACCCGTACGGCGGCGCCTTCAAGGTCACGAGGGGCCTGTCCACCCGCTTCCCGGACCGCGTGCTCGGCACCCCGATCAGCGAGTCGGCGATCGTCGGCGTCGCCAACGGGCTGGCCCTGGCCGGGGACAAGGCGATCGTCGAGATCATGTTCGCCGACTTCGCGCTGCTCGCCTTCGACCAGATCGTGAACGTCGCGGCCAAGTCGACGGCGATGTTCGGCCGGCCGGTACCGATGCCGCTGATCGTGCGCTGCCCGGCCGGGGGCAACCGCGGCTACGGGCCGACGCACAGCCAGAGCCCGCAGAAGCACTTCCTGGGCGTGCCCGGCCTCGACGTGCACGAGCTGAGCCCGTTCACGGAGCCGCTGCCGATGCTGCGCGCGATGCTCGCCTCCGGACGCCCGTCGGTGCTGTTCGAGGACAAGGTGTTGTACGGCCGGCCGATGGGCCTGCCGCCGCTGTTCCGCGCCGAGGGGGACACGGTCGTCGTGGACGGCGCGCCTGGCGACGACTTCCTGATCGTGGCGCCCGGCGGGCTCGCCCACCGCGCGCTGGAGGCGATGGAGGCGTTGCTGGTGCGGTACGAGCGCTGCGGCGCCCTGCACGTGCCCACACGGCTCTACCCGTGGGACCCCGAGCCGGTGCTGCGCCACCCCGCCCGGCAGATCCTCGTGGTCGAGGACGGGCCGCCGGGCGCGTCCTGGGGCACCGAGGTCGCCTATCGGCTGCGGGACTGCGGGCGGCCCGTGCGCGTGCTGCACGCGGCGGACACGGTGGTGCCGACCGCGGCCCACCTGGAGCGGGAGGTGCTCGTGCAGGCTTCGACGATCGTGGCGGCCTTGGCGGCACTGACGTGACCGAGATCCGGGTGCCGAAGCTCAACACCAACGACGCCGAATACACGCTGCTCGAATGGATCGTGCCGCCGGGGACCCTGGTGCGTGAGGGTGAACCGGTCGCGACCGTGGAGACGTCGAAGGCGGCCGAGGAACTGCCCGCGCTCGGCTCGGGGTATCTGCAGCCGCTGCTCCAGGCCGGTGCGGTGTGCTCGGCCGGGTCGGTGATCGGGCGCCTCTCGGCCGCCCCGGCGGAGCCCGCTGTTTCCAGCGTTTCGGAAATGTCGGATGTCACTATTACGGAGCCGGCGCTGCGGGCCATGGCCGAGCGGGGGATCTCCCGCGCGGCGGTGGAGGCGCTCGGGCGCAGGGTGATCCGGGTGGCCGACCTCGACGAGCTGGCCCCGGCGCCGGGCGCGCCGCGGGAGGAGCGGCTGCCGCCGGTGCAGCGGGCCGTGGCCGCCGTCGTGGCCGAGTCGGCGCGCAGCATCCCGCAGGCGTTCGTGGCCGTGCGCGTGCCCGTCGAGGCCGCGGTCGCGCGCGGGCGGGAGCTCACGCGGCAGTACCGCCGCCTGATCGGCCTCCCCGAGCTCACCATCGCCGCGATCGGCGCGGTCGCGGCCGAGCACCCGGACTGCTTCGCCGCGTTCGTGCCGCCGGACCGGGTGCGCCGGGCCGCGGGCGTCGACGTCGGGGTGACCGTCGACGTCGGCCAGGGCCTGCACGTGCCGGTCATCCGCGACGTGCCGGGCCTGTCGCTCGCCGGCATCGCGGAGCGCCTGATGGCCCTGCGCACCACGGCCCTGCGCGGGGCCTTCCGCCCGGCCGACCTCGCGGACCCGGCGATCCTGCTGGCCCTGCACACCGACCCGGACGTGACCGCCGCCGTGCCCCTGGTGCTGCCCGGCACCACGTGCGCGATCTCGCTCACCGCGCGGGTGGACGGGCACGTGAGGCTCGGGCTGGCGTACGACCACCGGGTCCTCAACGGCCGCGGCGCCACCCTGTTCCTCAAGGCGGTGGCGGCTACGTTAGCGGTATGACCGAGAACTACAGGGCGATCGTGTACACCGAGTTCGGTGAGGCCTCGGTGCTGAACGTGACCGAGCGGGTGCTCGTGGAGCCGGGGCCGGGTGAGGTGCGCGTCCGCGTGGCCGTCTCCGGGGTCAACCCGACCGACTGGAAGACCCGCACCGGCGCCACCGCCATGGCGCCCGTCGCCGCCGAGGGCCAGGTGCCCAACCAGGACGGCGCCGGGGTGATCGACGCCGTCGGGCCCGGGGTGAGCGGGTTCGCCGTGGGCGACCGCGTGTGGCTGGTCATGGCGGCCTACCAGCGGCCGGGGAGCGGGACCGCGCAGGAGTTCACGGTGGTGCCGGTCGATCGGGTGGTACCGCTGCCGGATGCGGCGTCGTTCGAGGCCGGAGCGAGCCTGGGCGTGCCCGCGATGACCGCGCACCGGGCGCTCACGGTGCACGAGGGCGCGCCCGCGCGGCTGGCCCCCGGCGCGCTCGCCGGCCGCAACGTCCTCGTCGCCGGCGGGGCCGGGGCCGTGGGCAACGCGGCGATCCAGCTCGCGGTCTGGGCCGGGGCCAATGTCGCGGCCACGGTCAGCTCGCCGGAGAAGGCCGAGCTGGCCCGCCGGGCCGGGGCGCACCACGTGGTCGACTACCGCGCCGCCGATGCCGCCGAGCGGCTCCGAGCCGCGCTGCCCGGCGGGGCGGACGTGGTCGTCGAGGTGGCCGCGGCCCACAACGCCGAGCTGAACCTGGCCGTGCTGCGCTCCGGCGGGACGATCGCGGTCTACGCCAACGACAGCTCCGGCGGGCCGTTCGCCGTGGACGTGCGGCGGCACATGGTGCTCAACGTGCGGTACCAGTTCGTGCTGCTCTACACCGTCCCGCGTCCGGCCCTGGCCGAGGGCGCCGCGGCGGTGAACGCGGCCCTGGCCGACGGCGCCCTGCGCTTCGGCGCCGAGGCCGGTGTGCCGCTGCACGAATATCCGCTCGCCGAGACGGCGGCGGCGCACGCCGCGGTGGAAAACGGCGCAATCGGCAAGGTGCTCATTCGCGTGACCATCGGTATTTAGGAGGACCCGGTATCGACCGATCGGCCAATCAATTCGACTTGCATTTCGTGAGGCAGAAACCGCAGGTCAGCGGCGTTTTTCGGCCGCCAATTGCCGAGCAGCGGTCCTTTCCGTTGGAAAACCTCGAAACGGTCACGATCGACTTCCGGCGGCCCACGCTTCGTTCGGCGTTCACGATTTCTCCCTCGGCACTTGGCTAAGCCTTGCGAGGTTCAGCACTGCGTTCCCGCCCGGGTCGCAGTGCTGAAGCTGGAGAGGCCATGCCCCAGGTGCGAATCCAGGTCCTGTGTGGACCACCCTCGGTGCATCCGCGCCGGATGGGCTGGTCCACGGGGGCGATCGGGCGCGACGAGTGGTACGCCTGGCGGCTCATCGGCACGAACAACCACGAGCTGGGTCGCAGCGCGCTGAGCTTCCGCAGCTACCAGGCCGCACTCGCCGCGTTCGCCGAGGTCCAGGCGGGCCACGACCGGCTCGTCCAGCTCCCCGTCCCCGAGCGCCCGACCGGCCGCTGGGGCTGGCGGCTCGAGCTCGACGGCGCGGCGGTCGCGGTGAGCGGCCGGTGGTACCAGCGGGACAAGCTCAGCCTGCTCGGTGCGGCCAAGTTCGTCGCCCTGTGCGCCGCGGCCGAGCCGGCCGACGGGGTCGTGGCGCTGCACGATCGGGCCGCGCGATGAGCCAGGACCTCGTCGCCCCGCCGGCGGACGCGCCCGCGGTCCGGCCGGCCCGGCGCAAGCTGGTCGCCAACGCCGGCCCGGCCGACAAGGTCTACCGCGGCGTGGCCCGCGGCGGCGGCAGCCTCGTGCTCGTCCTCATGGCGCTCGTCGGCACCTTCCTCGCCTACCGGGCCTGGGAGGCGCTCAGCCAGGCCGGCCTCTCCTTCATCACCACCGAGCAGTGGAACCCCGACGGCGGCGGCTTCGGCATCGCCGCGGTGATCGTCGGCACCGTGCTCATCGCGATCGTCTCGGTCGTGGTGGCGGTGCCGCTGGCCATGGGCACCGCGCTCTACATCTCCGAATACGCCCCCCGCTGGCTCAAGCGCACGATGATCGCCATGGTCGACCTGATGGCGGCCGTGCCGAGCGTGGTGTTCGGCCTGTGGGGCGCGTTCTTCCTGCAGTGGAAGATCATCGACCTGTCGCGGTGGATCGCCGACTGGTTCGGCTGGATCCCGATCTTCAAGGTCGGCGGCGTCGAGCGGCACGACCCGCTGGCGACGATGACGGCCTACACCTCCTCGACGTTCATCGCCGGCGTGGTCGTCGCGCTCATGGTCGCGCCGATCGCGTGCTCGGTGATGCGGGAGGCGTTCGGCCTGGCCCCGATGGGCGAGCGCGAGGGCGCCTACGCGCTCGGCGCCACCCGCTGGGGCATGATCCGCAGCGTCGTGCTGCCGTTCGGCCGCGGAGCCGTCGTCGGCGGGACCATGCTCGGCCTGGGCCGGGCGCTGGGCGAGACGATCGCCGTCGTCATGATCATCTCGCCGCGCTTCGAGATCCAGCCGCGCGTGCTCGAGCACGGCACCAGCTCGGTCTCGTCGCTCATCGCGCTGCGGTACGGCGAGGCCAGCCCGTTCGGCATCTCGGCCCTCATGGCGGCCGGCGTGGCGCTGTTCGTGCTGACGCTGCTCGTCAACTTCGTGGCGGCCTTCGTGGTCTCGCGGTCCCGCTCCGGCGCGATGAGCGAGGCGTGACCGTGCAGACCGTGCGGCAGACCGTGTCCCAGGCCGAGCCCGCGACGCTGCCCCTCCCCGAGCCGGGCACCGTGGTGCCGCAGCGCCCCACGGGGCCCAGCGCGCAGCGCCGGCGCCGCATCGGCGGGGTGCGCCGCACCGACCTGTACGCGATCGCCGGCGCGATCGCCGCGGGCAGCGCCACGACCGGCGTGCTGTGGACCCAGCTCGGGCCGTTCACCGGCCTGCTCGGGTACGTCATCGTGACCTGGCTGGTGACCGTCGTGTGCTATGCGGCGCTAGTCTCCCTCGACGAGAGCCGCGCGGCGATGCGCGACCGCATCAGCGCGTTCGTGGTGCACTCGCTGGCCGCGGTGCTCGTCACCGCGCTCGTGTTCGTCATCTTCTACACGTTCTCGCGTGGCTGGCGCGCGATGGTCCACCTGAACTTCTACACCCAGGATCTGCGCACGACCCTGGCCACCGACCCGCTCACCAAGGGCGGGGTGCTGCACTCCATCACCGGCACGCTCATCGAGCTGGGGATCGCGCTCGGCATCGCGGTGCCGCTGGGCCTGGTCGCCGCGATCTACCTGCACGAGGTGCCCGGCCGGTTCTCGCGCTTCGTGCGGACCGTGGTCGAGGCGATGACCGCCCTGCCGGACATCATCGCCGGGCTGTTCATCTACGCGACCCTGATCCTGATCTTCCATCTCGGGCCCTCGGGCTTCGCGGCCGCGGTCGCGCTCGCGGTGACGATCCTGCCGATCATCATCCGCACGGCCGACGTGGTGCTGCGGCTGGTGCCCGGGTCGCTCAAGGAGGCGTCCCTGGCGCTCGGGGCGAGCCGGTGGCGCACGACCTGGCACGTGCTGCTGCCGACCGCCCGCTCGGGGCTGGCCACGGCGGTGATCCTCGGCGCCGCGCGGGCGATCGGCGAGAC
Organism: Dactylosporangium sp. NPDC000244; assembly: GCF_040300725.1. Lineage (NCBI taxonomy): Bacteria > Bacillati > Actinomycetota > Actinomycetes > Micromonosporales > Micromonosporaceae > Dactylosporangium > Dactylosporangium sp. NPDC000244. The sequence goes on along the minus strand of NZ_JBEPEH010000007.1, from coordinate 99,953 downwards.
CGCGCCCGTGCTGCTGACCGCCGGCGTGACGGGCTACCAGAACCTCGACCCGATGCACGGCTCGATGATGTCGCTGCCGCTGCTGGCCTTCACGCAGGTGCAGTCGCCGGAGAAGAACGAGATCGCCCGCGGCTTCGGCACCGCCTCCGTGCTGCTCATCCTCGTGCTGCTGCTGTTCATCGTCGCCCGCGTCATCGGCGGCCGCGGCCCCGGCGAGCTCACCGCGCGCGGCCGCCGGGCCCGCGCGGCCGCCTCGCGCCGCGACGAGCGGCGCATGGCCGAGCGGCGCGCGACCCCCGCTGTGTTCGCCCCACTCCCCGTTCCCAGCCAGGAAGAGACCGGACCATGAATCCTCGGCGTTCTCGTTGGCGTCGCCGGACTGCGCAGGGCATCGCCGCGCTCGTCGTGGCGATGGTGAGCCTCGTCGGCACCGCGCGACCCGCGGCCGCGGTGACCTACGTGCCGATCTCCGGTGGCGGATCGACCTGGTCGTACAACGCGTTCCACGCCTGGATCGGCAACGTGGGCCAGTACAAGATGCGGGTCGACTACGAGCCCACCGGCTCCACCACCGGCCGCACCAAGTTCCGGGCGGGCTCCCTGGACTGGGCCGCGTCCGACATCCCCTACGGCGTCAAGGACGGCAACAGCAACGACGATCCGCCGCCGCGCGGGTTCGTCTACATGCCGGACACCGCCGGCGGCACGACCTTCATGTACAACCTGAAGATCGGCAACAAGCGGGTCACCAACCTGCGGCTGTCCGGCGAGAACGTCGCCAAGATCTTCACCGGCGTGATCACCAAGTGGAACGACCCGGCGATCAAGGCCGACAACCCCGCCCTGAACCTACCCGGCACCACCATCGTGCCGGTGGTGCGCTCGGACGGCTCCGGCTCCAGCGCCCAGCTCACCCAGTGGATGATCGCTACGCAGGGCAAGTACTGGACGGCGTACTGCCAGAAGGTCGGCCGCAACCCGTGCACCCAGACGTCGGCGTACCCGGTGCTCGGCGGCTCGGCGATGATCGGGCAGCCCGGTGACCTCGGCGTCTCCGGCTACGTCAGCCAGGCGGGCGCCGTCGGCTCGATCGGCTACGTCGAGTACTCCTACGCGATCCAGGCCGGGTTCCCGGTCGCGAAGGTGCTCAACGACGCCGGCTACTACACCGAGCCCACCGCCGGGCACGTGGCCGTGTCGCTGCTCGGCGCGAAGATCAACAACGACAAGAGCGACCGGGCCAAGTACCTGACCCAGGACCTCTCCGGCGTCTACACCAACAAGGACAAGCGCACGTACGTGCTGTCCTCGTACTCGTACATGATCCTGCCGACCACGAACGAGTTCGGCTTCACCAACGCCAAGGGCCTCACGCTCGGCGACTTCGGCAACTATCTGCTGTGCCAGGGGCAGAGCCAGGTCAACGCGCTCGGCTACTCGGCCCTGCCGATCAACCTGGTCCAGGCGGGCTTCGGCCAGCTGGCCCTGGTCCCGGGCGCCGTCGTGCCGCCGCCGACGGACATGAGCAAGTGCAACAACCCGACCTTCTCGACCGACGGCACCAACACGCTGGCCAAGAACGACCCCTTCCCGCAGGACTGCGACAGGATCGGCACCACCCAGTGCGCCGAGGGCACCGGTGGCGCCACGGGCAACACCGGCGGCACCGGCAGCGGCAGCGGGGGCACCGGCGGCACGGGGACGGGCTCGGGCACCGGCGGCACGGGCACCGGCACGGGTACGGGCGCCTCGGGGGCGCCGACCGACGGTGCCGCGGCGCCCGCGCAGTCCTGCGACGCGGACACCGGCGTCTGCTCCGGCGGCGGCTCGGGCGGCGGCACCGGCGGCGGCGCGGGCGCGCCCGGGCAGGTCGACGCGGCCGCGGTGGAGACGTCGGCCGCGCTGAACAACGGCTTCGAGGTCGTCCTCATGGTGGTCGCCGCGGCGCTGCTGCTCGGCCTCGGCCTGATTCCGCCCCTGGCCGCGCAGCTGGGCTCGAACCGCCGGGCGCGCCGCGACTCCTCGGGCGGTCTGTGATGCGCGACCTGGTCACGCGCGCGCTGGGCACCAGGGCCGCGCGGCGGCGGGTGGCGAGCGCGTTCGCCGCGGCGGCGGCCGCGCTCGGGCTGCTCGCGCTCGGCACGGGCGGCCCGGCAAAGGCGGACACGTCGTCGGACCAGATCACCGGCAACGGGATCACGGACTCCGCGGTCACCGTCCGCTGGGACGCCGGCCTGCTCGGCCTGGACAACAAGACGCCCGTCAAGACCCGCGACTCCGCCGACCCGTACGCCTTCATGCACGCCGACTTCAAGGACCTCGAGGTCACCGTCGGGCAGACCGAGAACCTCGTCCACCAGGCCATCAAGGTGACCTGGAAGGGCAAGCCGATGAAGGGCCTGTTCAACGCCAACTACCTGCAGATCATGGAGTGCCACGGCGACGATCCCGCGGGGCCGGCGCCGGAGAACTGCCAGTTCGGCAGCGAGGGCCTCAAGCAGGACAAGACCGGCGGCTCCTACATCGGCACCCGCAACGGCAACGTCTGCGACAAGCACCAGCCCAGCACCGCCGAGCCGCCGGCGGCGCCGGGCCTGGCGGCGTTCCTGGGCTGCGACCCGGCCGAGGACCCGGCCGCGCCCGGCTACAGCCACCACAATCCGGCCGGGGGCACCGACACCTACACGGTGCCGTTCGTGCCGGTCAACACCACCGACAAGATCTACCAGCCGGGCGAGTGGCCGTTCAACAAGTACAACAGCAACGAGATCCAGCAGGCCGGCACGCGGGCGGACGGGACCGGCGACGCGTACTTCAACACGCTGACCCAGACCGAGGCGCCCGGGCTCGGCTGCGGCGAGATCAAGAGCGACGGCAAGCCGCGGGACTGCTGGCTGGTCATCGTGCCGCGCGGGGAGTACGAGCCCAACGGGTGGAAGCTCCAGGACTTCGACGCGGCCTCGATCATCCAGGAGTCGCCGCTCGGCGCCGCGTCCTGGGCTCAGCGCATGCAGATCCGGCTCAAGTACAGCCCGGTCGAGCCGAGCTGCGCCCTCGGGTCGGCCAAGGAGCGCCAGACCCAGGGCACCGAGCTCGTTTCGCACGCGGTCTTCTCGTGGCAGCTCGCGCTCAACACGGCGGCCAAGTGCTCGAAGCTCTACGGGTACTCGGCCACGCCCGAGGCCTCGAACACGTCCGAGCTGACCCACACGACCTCCGAGACCGGGCTCGCCTTCACCACCGTCCCGATCGGCACCGAGGCCGTTCGGGGCGGCGGTACGCAGCCCACCCTGCCGCCGCTGGCCTACGCCCCGGTCGCGGTCTCGGCGATCACGTTCGGCTTCCACGTCAACCTCGCGGACGGCTACGTCAGCACACCGGTCAAGCTGTCCCCGCGGCTGGTCGCCAAGGCCCTGACCCAGTCCTACAAGAGCGATCTCACCGACGTGCGGGACAACGGCGGGGCGGGCCCCGAGTGGGCCCGGCAGAACCCGGCCTTCATGACCTCGGATCCGGAGTTCATGAAGCTCAACCCCGGCCTGCCCTTCCGGTCCGGCAGCTCGCTCATGGCGCCGCTGCTGACCGCGGATCACTCCGGCGTCATCCAGCAGGTCTGGGCCTGGGTCCTGACCGACCCGGCGGCGCGCGCCTGGCTCGGCGGGCAGCGGGACGAGAACGGCATGATCGTCAACGAGCTGTACCAGAAGCTGGACCTCGGCTCGAGCCCGCTGGACTCGTTCCCGCGCCCCAACAAGTGCTTCAACACCGGCGCGCCGGGCGAGAAGATTCCGGACCGCTGCACGCTGAATCTCCTGCCGTACATGGAGAACTACGACGACAGCGCGAGCCGGGTGCGCGCGGCCAACAACCCCGAGGGCGCCGACTGGAACCCGAACCTGCGCTCGCCGAGCGGCGAGGCGGGCTGGTGGGAGGTCAACCAGCCCATCGAGTTCCCGGGCCAGATCTTCATGTGGGGTGTCATGGACACCGCCAGCCTGGCCAACTATGGGGTCGTGCCGGCCGAGCTGTGCAAGTCGGACGGCACCGGCTGCGTGTCGCCCACGACGGCGTCGCTCACGACCGCCCTCGGCAGCGCCAAGGAGGACAGCAGCGGGCTGCTGCACGTCGATCCGGCCAACGCCGGGTCCGGCGGATACCCGCTGACCACCGTCACCTACGCGGCGGTCCGGCGCAACCAGGACGCCGCGGCGCTGTCGGACTACGCCGCGCTGATCAAGTACGCGGTCAGCGACGGCCAGCGGCCCGGCGTGGAACCCGGCCAGCTCCCGCACGGCTTCCTGCCGCTGCCCGAGAGCCTGCGTGGCACCGCCATGGCCGTCGCCGACCTGCTGCTCACCCCGGTCATCACCGCCTCGGCCACCGAGTCGGAGGGGCCCGGCACCGGCGGCTCCGGCACGGGCGGCAACGGCTCGGGCGGCGTGCCCGAGACCGGGGCGCGGCCGGTGGCGTCGAGCTCGGCCTCCTCCGCGGCACCCTTCGCCACCACCTCGGTGAGCCCCCAGCCCGCGGCCCTGTCCACGCCGGCCCTGGAGGTGGGCGCGGTCCGGTGGGCCCTGCTGGCCGTGATGATCGCCGGCCTCAGCGGGGCCGTCGGCGGCCCGCTGCTGCGCTTCGCGCTCAGTCGCCGACCTCCGGGCGCCGGGGGATAGGCCTACATATCCGCGTAACCCGTCCTTCATGTTGGCGTACACCCACGTATCGCCACCTTCTACACACATCCGGTATCGGCCCGGCCGCCCGGCTCCACAAGATGTTGTCGCTCCCCCCATCGCTGGAAAGGACGCACATGAACAACACGAAGCGGCTCGTGCGGCGGATGCTGGTCGGCGGCATCGCCGCGGCGACCGTTGCCACGGGTCTCGTCGTCGGCGTGGCCGGGCCCGCCTCGGCCGACCCGGTCTCCGACCTGGTGGGCGTCGGGTCCGACACCACCCAGGACGTGGTGAACGGCGTCGCCGACAGCATCGGCCTCGGCCTCATCGGCTCGTGGGACGCCATCGACCCGAGCACCAAGGCCCAGCACGTGGTGATCAACCCGAAGCGGGGCTGCACGTTCAACCGCCCGAACGGTTCCGGCCAGGGCGTCACCGCGCTGCGCCAGTCGGGCGGCGTGGCGGCGGCCATCGCCGCTCCGTTCGCCGACGAGGTCGACCAGCCGGAGGCGGGCTGCGTCGACTTCGCCCGCTCCTCGAGCGACCCGGGCACCGCGCAGTCCAACACCGGCCGCTGGGTCTACATCCCGTTCGCGCTGGACGCGGTCGGCGTGGCCAGCCAGCACTTCGGCGACACCACCGCCGCCAACTACAACGCGCTCAGCTACGACCCGACCAACGCCGCGACCGGCACGGGCACGCTGCAGAAGCTGTACCGCGACGGTCAGCCGGTGGTCATCAACGGCACCACCTACGACCCGCAGTGCAACGTCTCGCCGTGCACCGGTGGCGCCACCCCGATCCACCTCTACATCCCGCAGAACGGCTCGGGCACGCGCTCGTTCTGGCTCAGCAAGATGGGCATCGGCACCGTGCCGGCGTGGCTGCACGACCACGCGTGGACCGGCACCGACTACAGCGGCGCGCTCGTCGAGGAGCACGACGGCACCGTCCTGCAGAACGACGCGAACGGCATCGCCCCGTTCTCGATCGCGCAGTGGGTCTCGCAGCGCAACGCTCACGGTGACCGCCGCCACGGCGCCCACCTGCACAGCCTCGTGAACATCGGCGTCACGCCGAACGCGACCGTCAACCCGCTGTCGGGCGCCTTCCCGACGTCGGAGACGGGCAACCTGAACGCCACCTTCATCATCCGCCGCGAGGTCTTCAACGTCGTCGAGTGGAAGAAGGTCAACGTGGGCAACGCGGCCTTCGACGCGAAGCTCTACTCGGTCTTCGGCCCGGGCCAGGGTCTCTGCGGCAAGTCCGCGGTCATCCTGAGCTACGGCTTCGGCCTGCTCAACAGCGCTCCGCTGGGCCACACCTGCGGCGCGATCGTCGACGGTCTGCGGGCCTACGGCACCGACTGATAACCGTGAATCCGGGCCGGTGCCTGGCCGGCGGGAACCGAGCCGGGCACCGGACCTTCGTGCAGCGTCCTGGACTCGCTCCAAAACTCAGACTCCCCGGGGGCCATCCCGGGGTCGTCCAGGGCTGTGCAGCGGGCATTGCCCTCTATCCGAAAGGTCAGTGTAGCCCCTGATGAAGACCACTTCCCTGAAGCGCCAGGCCCTCGTGGCCGGTGTGGTGCTCGGGGCGATGGGCGCGACCCTGCTCGCGCCCTCGATCGCCCAGGCCGAGGTCCCGAACCCGCTTCCCGCGGGCATCAACCTCGGTGGCCTCCACCTCAACCCGACCTCGGGCAACGGTGGCGAGACCCCGAGCTTCACCGCCGACTCCGCCTGCCCGGCGGGGACCAACCTGGCGAACGTCAACACGATCGACCTCGGTGGCGTGGAGCAGACCATCTCCAACAACGTCGCCGGCATCCTCGCGACGTCGCCCGGCTTCGGCACCACGTTCAACACGGACATGAGCACGGTTCAGGCGCTGGCCGGCAACGGCGGCGCGGAGTCGTTCCTGTTCCTGGTCGACTGCCGCACGGGCGCCGGCCACGGCACCTACACCGACGCCGTCCAGGTGGACTTCGCCGCCGACGGCAGCTGGCAGATCCACGGCTCGGGCCCGGTCCAGCAGCCGACCACCACGACGGTGTCCCCGGCCTCGCAGACCGTGGCGCCGGGCACCAACGTGACGGTGACGGCGACGGTCAGCCCGGCCGCCGCGACCGGCACGGTCGAGTTCAAGGAAGGCGCCACCACGCTGTTCACGGCCCCGTCGGGCAGCGGCACCTTCACCTACTCCTCGGCCTCCCTGGCCCTGGGCACGCACAACATCACCGCGACGTTCCACGCGGCGAACGCGGCGGCCTACGGTGACTCGACCTCGTCCGCGGCCACCGTCGTGATCGCCAGCGACACGACCACGGCCACGGAGAACATCCAGGTCGGCGTTCCGCAGGAGCAGGGCGTGTTCACCATGACGGTGGACCCGGGCATCGTGGACATGGGCACCGCCCACCTGCAGGGCACGGGCGACGCCCGCCACTTCCACGCCGAGGGCAACCTCAAGAACGTGAACATCTCCGACGGTCGCGACCAGACCGTCCCCGGCTGGTCGGTCACCGGCCAGGTCGGCGACTTCACCAACACCGCCGACGCCACCAAGAAGTTCTCCGGCACCAGCCTCGGCTGGCAGCCGGCGGTGGTGGCGCAGAACGCGGCCGGCAACGTCGTTGCGGGCCCGGCCGTCGGCACCGGCGTCACCCCCGGCCTGACCAGCGCCAGCAGCCTCGGCGGGGCGCAGGCCGGCAAGGGTCTCGGCGACAGCAAGCTCGGTGCGGCCCTGTCCTTGGACTTCCCGAAGGGCACCACGCCCGGCACCTACGCCGCGACGATCACCATCACCGGCCTCGGCGGCACCCCGCTCGCCTAAAGGCCAGGCGCATCACGGGAGGGGCGCGCGGCGTCGTCCGCGCGCTCCTCTTCGAACCGTCGATCTGAATGGACATGACATGACCACTCCGCGCCCCCCGCGCGCGATCAGCGCCGTGCTCGGCCTGCTGATCCTCGCCGCGACCCTGGTGTTGGGCACCCCGGCCGGCGCGGAGCCCACGCCGTCGGGCTCGATCACGTGGGCGGTCCAGCCCTCGAGCGCGAACGGGCCGGACAACCGCAAGGAGTTCTCCTACCTCGACATCAAGCCCGGCACCGTCATCCACGACTACGTGGCCGTGACCAACTTCAGCGCGGCGCCGGTGACGTTCCAGATCTACGCGACCGACGCGCTCAACGGCAACAACGGCGTGCTGCAGTTGCAGCCGGCCGCCGAGAAGCCCAAGGACATCGGCTCCTGGGTGACGATGCAGAAGACGAGCGTCACGCTCAAGCCGAACGAGCGGGCCATCGAGCCGTTCACGCTCACCATCCCGGAGACCGCCACCCCCGGCGACCACACCGGCGGCGTGCTGGCCTCGATCGGCGTCGAGGAGAACAACGCCAACGGTCCCGTGAAGGTCGACCGCCGCCTGGGCGTCCCGCTGTACCTGCGCGTGTCCGGCCCGCTCAGCCCGGGCATCGCCATCGAGTCCGTCAGCGCCGCCTACCACGGCACCGCCAACCCGTTCGGCGGCGGCAGCACCGACGTGACCCTGACGGTGCACAACACCGGCAACGTCCGGCTCAACCTGAGCCCCGAGGTCGCCGTGAAGGGCCTGTACTGGGTGAAGGTCGCCGGCGTCACCGGCCAGACCCTGCCCAACCTGCTGCCCGGCTCGTCGGTGCAGTTCACCGTGCACCTCGACGGCGTCTATCCGCTCGGCCCGATGACCGCGCGGGTGCGCGCCGTGCCGAGCCAGATCACCGCGCTCGGGCTGCCCAAGGCGCCCACCGAGCCGCAGACCGTCGAGGCCGAGGCGTTCCTGTGGGCCACCCCGTGGCCGCTGTTGCTGCTGCTGATCCTGCTCGCCGGCGGCTTCGTCGGCATCCGGTGGCTGCGGCGCCGGCGGCGCGGACGCCAGGAGCGCGTGGTCGCCGACGCGGTCGCGAAGGCGCGCCAGGAGACCGTCGAGGAGCTGCGGAAGAAAGGCGCTGGCGGCGAATGCGACCGCCGGCGGCGGGGCGGAGTGACGCCCTCATGACCGCGACCGCCGTGCTGCCGCCCCCCGACGTCGTCGCCCCGGGCCCCAGCGCCCCGCCGCCGCGGCCCCGGCGCCAGGCCGGGCCGTACGTGCGGGTGCTCACGACCGCGCTCACGATCCTCTCGCTGGCGCTGCTCGGCTTCGGCGCCTACGTCGGCTTCGTGTCGCGGCTGCACCACGACCGCGCCCAGCTGACCGCGTACGCGAACTTCCGCAAGGACCTCGCCCTCGGCCTCGCGCCGACCGGCCCGACGCACCCCGACGACCCGGCGAAGCTGCTGGCGCTCGGCACGCCGGTGGCCGTGCTCGACATCCCGAAGCTGCACCGCAAGGAGGTCATCTTCGAGGGGACGACCGGGGCCGTGCTGCAGGGCGGGCCCGGTCACCGGCGGGACACGCCGCTGCCGGGGCAGTCCGGGGTCAGCGTGATCATGGGCCGGGCCACCACCTACGGCGGCCCGTTCGGCGACCTCGCCACGCTGGTGCCCGGCGACGAGTTCACCGTCGTCACCGGCCAGGGCGAGCACCGCTACCGGGTGCTGGACGTGCGGCACGGGGGCATGCCGCAGCCGCCCCGGCCGGCCGCGGGCGCCGGGCGGCTGACGCTGACCACGGCCTACGGCGGCATGTTCGTGCCCTCGGACGCCCTGCGGGTCGACGCCGACCTGGTCTCCGAGGTCATGCCGACGCCGCGGGCCCGGCTCACCGCGTCCCAGCTGCTCCCGGCCGAGCAGGTCATGGCGATCGACACCGGCGTCTGGTTCCCGCTGGTCATTGTCGGCGAGGCGCTGCTGCTCGCGGTCGCCCTGCTCTCGGCCGCGCGGGTGTTCTGGGGCACCTGGCAGACCTGGATCGTGGCCGTGCCGGTGGTCGGATTCCTGGGCCTGATGACCGCCGACTACGTCTCCCGGCTCCTGCCGAACCTGATGTGACGCCGAACCTGATGTGACGACGACGGACTAGGGAAATCATGGTGACTCTGCCAGCCAGCGACGACACCGCCTGGGCGAGCTCGAATGCGGCGATGGCCGCGTACGACGAGTACCTCGGCATCCACCGGGAGCTGCCCTCGCTCGCCGGGCTCGACGCCCGAGAGATCAGCGCCTGGTTCGGCGAGCGCCAGGTGCTGGACCGGGTGAGCCTGGCCATGAAGGCGGGCCAGGTGACCGCGCTGATCGGCCCCTCGGGCTGCGGCAAGTCGACCTTCCTGCGCATCCTCAACCGGATGCACGAGCTGATCCCGGGCGCGGCCCTGGCCGGCGAGGTACTGCTGGACGGCCTGGACATCTACGACCCGGACCGGCGCCTGACCGACGCCCGGCGGCAGGTCGGCATGGTGTTCCAGAAGCCGAACCCGTTCCCGGCGATGTCCATCTACGACAACGTGGTCGCCGGCCTGAAGCTCACCGGGCGGCGGGCCGGCCGCGCCGAGAAGGACGCCCTGGTCGAGGAGTGCCTGACCAAGGCCGGGCTGTGGCGCGAGGTCGCGGACCGGCTGCGCCAGCCGGGCGGGGCGCTCTCCGGCGGCCAGCAGCAGCGGCTGTGCATCGCGCGGTCGCTCGCCGTACGCCCGCGGGTCCTGCTCATGGACGAGCCGTGCTCGGCGCTGGACCCGACCTCGACCCGGGTCATCGAGCAGACCATCCAGGAGCTCGTGGCCGAGGTGACGATCGTCATCGTCACGCACAACATGCAGCAGGCCCAGCGGATCAGCGACCACTGCGCGTTCTTCCTCGCCGAGCAGGGCACGCCCGGCTACATCGTCGAGCACGGACCGACCGACGCGATGTTCGGCAGCCCGCAGGACCCACGCACCTCCGACTACGTCAACGGCCGCTTCGGCTGAGCCACGCCGACATCACGAAGGTCTGCCACCCCTCACTCGGCTGAGCCACGCCGGCATCAGAAAGGTCTGCCACCCCTCACTCGGCTGAGCCACGCCGACATCAGAAAGGTCTGCTACCCCTCATGAAGAGCAAGCGCTCGACACGGCTGGGCCTCGCGCTCGCGGCGGCCATCGGGGCGATCGGGGTGAGCATGCTCATTCCCGCCGTCGCCATGCCCGCGGTTCCGAACCCGTTGCCCGACGGCATCCAGCTCGGCGGCCTGCACCTGAACCCGACCTCGGGCACCGGCGCCGAGATGCCGAGCTTCACCGCCGAGCACGCCTGCCCGGCCGCCGCCACCCTGGCGAACGTCAACACGATCGACCTCGCGGGCACCGAGCAGACACTGTCCAACAACGCCTCGCTGCCCGCGATCTCCTCGGCCGGCTTCGGCAGCACGTTCTTCACCGACATGGCCACGGTGCAGTCGCTGGCCGGCGACGGTGGCGAGGAGTCGTTCCTGTTCGTCGTCGACTGCCGCACGGGGGCCGGCCACGGCACGTACACCGACGCCGTGCAGGTGGACTTCAAGGCCGACGGGAGCTGGCTGGTGCACGGGACCACGCCGGGCACCCCGACGCCGACGCCGACGCTCACCCAGACCCCGACGCCGACGCCGACGGTCACCACGACGCCGACGCCGACCGCCACCGAGACCACGCCGACACCCGAGGCCTCGATCTCGCCGACCCCCGCCGCGGGCACCGGCAACCTGCCGGTCACCGGCGCCGGAGTGGCCGCCATCGCCGCCGTCGCGGTCGCGATGATCGGGGTCGGAATGGGTCTGCGATACGCGGCCCGCCGCCGCGGTTCCGGCTATTGACCGTTCGGCCATTCGTTTCTGCTGAATGGCTTACTCGCCGTTTCTCGATGTTCATCTCGTGCATGTCCGGCGTGTGGTTGGGAACGCGCGGCGCGTCATCGCCGATATCGAGGGTTCACCACGGTGGCCTGCGCGCCGGTTCGCTACGAGCGAACCGGCGCGCCGGTAACGAACATTCGGGGAGGAATGTCCACATGCTGCCGCCGCGGTTCATTTTCCTGGCCATCGTCACACCCGACGACGACGCGTCCTTCGCCGACCGCAAACAGCGGACCGCGTGGATGCTGTGCTCGCCCAACAACCGGATCCTGGGCCGCGGGAGGCTGCCCTTCGACACGGAGGCGCAGTGCCGCGAGGCCGTGCTCGCGCTGGTGCGCGCGGCCGACCGGCTCACGCCCGTCTCGACGGCGCTGGGCAGCAGCGGGCACTGGGTGTGGCGGGCCGAGCTGGACGGGGTGCCGCTCGCCGTCTCGCACCGCTCCTATCTGCGGGCGCGGGAATGCCAGTACAACGTCGGCCGATTTCTCGCCGCCCTGCCCGAAGGGGTGCTCACCGACGGCCGGCGGTCGTTGCGGGAGCCGCCGCGGACGGTCGAGCGAATGACCGCGTGACGATGCCGCAATTCCTTTTGTTCGCCATTCACCGGAACGGACCATTCATGAAATTCGCCCTGGTGTTCGCGGCCGTCGTCGCATTGCTCCTGACGGGGTCCCCCGCGCACGCCGGGACCGCGCGCGACGACGGCGACGGCGGGATGCAGATCCAGGTCGTGGTGAGCGGCAGTCCGGAGACGACGACGAGCCCGACGCCCGGCAGTGGCGGCGGCAAGGACGGCGGCGGCGGGCTGGCCCGGACGGGCCTGAACGTCATGCTCATCGCCGGCGCCGGGATCGCCCTGGTGGCGCTGGGCGCGACCGTGCGGGCCGCGGCCCGGCGGCGTTCTAGCATGGGCGCGTGAATCCCGAGGCCCACCTCGATCTGGAGCTGGTCGCCGCCCGGCTGCGGCAGTGCACGGACGACCTGTCGCTCTTCGGCGGGATGCTCCTCGCGGTGCTCACCGCCGCGCTGCCCGCGCACCTGGTCGAGGTGCGGCGCGAGGGGAGGCTCAAGGCGCGCCTCGGCGGCCGGGAGCCCGCGGTGCTCGGGGTGAGCGTGGAGCTCGGCGGGCGGCGCTTCGAGCTCGACCGGGACGGCGTCGGCGCGCGGCCGGTGACCGTGATCCGGCACGTCTCCCGCGGCGTGGTGCTCTCCTCGGAGTCGGTGAGCGCCGACGCGTGGTGCCGGGCGCTCACCGCCGAGCTGGTCGCGACGGCCGGGGCCGACACCGCCGCGGCCGAGGCGTTGCGGCGCCTCACGTCAGGGGCATGACCATCGTCGGGTGCTCCGGCTGGGCATCCGGGTGCAGCCGGGCGACGGCGGTACCCATGGCGAAGAACTCGATCGCGTGCTGGCCCCACTGCCACGCGGACTCCTCGACCGTCACGCCCACGATGCCGTCGGCCTGCAGCAGCTGCCCCTCGTACTGCATCCGGTCCATGGCGATCTCCCGCGCGTCGTAGGCGGCCTGCGAGAAGTTCGTGAGCTCGACGTTCTGGCCGATGTTCGACAGCATCTGGCGGAACGTCATGTGCGCGATGTGATAGACGCACGTGCCCAGCACCAGCCCGCGCGGGAGCCAGCCGTGCCGGTGCAGGGTCCAGAAGTCCTGTCCGCTGAGGTGCGAGGTGAACGGGCGGCCCTTCGGCGTGCGGTACGACTGCTGCCGGTTCGTGTGCTGCTGGTTCGTGGAACGCACCGCCGTGCCGACCGCGACGAACTCGAGCACGTCGGAGGCGAACTGGTAGTTGAGCGAGCGGATGCGCACCCCGATGACACCGTCGGCGCCGAGCGCGTCGGCCTCGCTCTCCATGCGCGCCATCGCCAGCTCCCGGCACTGGTACATGGCCTGGCTGAGCACCTGCAGCTCCTGGCTCACGCTCCACCGGGACTGCTGGATGCCGACGTGGTAGATGCAGGTGCCCATGACGAGCCCGAGCGGCTCGAAGCCGGTCTGCGTGGTCAGCACGAACTCGTTGACCGACAGGTCGGACGTGAAGAAGGGCTTGCCTTGCTGGGTGCGCGCGAGGCGCGCGCGGGCGCTCTCGGGGAGCTGCTGGGGCTGCTGGGAGACGGGTTCGCTCATGTCCGGACCCTAGGCTCGGGTGGCGGGCGGCGGATGTGCTGTTTGTCAGGGTCGCGTCGTCAGGGGCGGGAAAATGCGCGGCGGCCGGACGGGAGGCGCTGCTACGGTGTCGCCCGTGAGTGGCCGGCTGCGCGAGATCGCCCGTCAGACCGTGACGATCGCCGAGCGCGGCGCCTACGTCAACGCGGCCGGCGAGACCGTGCCCGTGGCCGCCGCGGCCGCGGTGGCCGGCACCCGCCTGTTCGAGCCGGACGACCCCGTCCGGCCCGGCACCCCGGCCCCGGCCGTCGCCGTCGAGGTGACCCGCGAGTCGACGCTTGCGGCCGCGCGCCGGGTCGGCGACGGCGCCGCGACGCTCGTGTTCGCCTCGGCCAAGAACCCCGGCGGCGGCTTCCTCGGCGGCGCGAAGGCCCAGGAGGAGAGCATCGCCCGCGCGTCCGCGCTCTACGCCTGCCAGCGCGCCGCGTCCGCCTTCTACGAGTTCCACCGCCACCAGCACGATCTGCGCTACAGCGACCGGGTCATCTACTCGCCGGCGGTACCGTGCTTCCGCGACGACCAAGGCCACCTGCTCGACGCGCCCTTCCACACCGCGTTCCTCACCGCGGCCGCGCCGAACCTGGGCGCCGTGCTGCGCAGCCAGCCCGACGACGCCGCCGGCGTGCCGGAGATCCTGCTCCGCCGGGCCACACGGGTGCTCCAGGTCGCCGCGGCGCACGGCCATCGCACCCTCGTGCTGGGCGCATGGGGCTGCGGCGTCTTCCGCAACGTCCCGGCCGAGGTGGCGCGCGCCTTCGCGGTCGCCCTGGAGCGGGTGCCGTGCTTCGACCGCGTCGTCTTCGCCGTCTACGACCGCCTGGCGAACACCCCGGTGTATCAGGCCTTCGCGGACGCCTTCCCGGGATCGCATGGAGCGGTGACGGGCTTCTCCGCCGGCAAACCGCTGAACGGGTAAGGGCCCGGCCTCAGGCCGGGCCCATCCCCACGTCGACGCCGGCGGGGCCGGCGTTCAGCGCGCGAACTTGGCGACGTTGGCCTTCTCGCGGGCCTGCATGATCTCGGCGGCCTTGAGCACGGCCGCCTTGATCCCGGTCAGCAGCTGGTGCAGGTCGTTGGCCGCGCTGGTCCACTCGGCCTTGCGCTGGGCGAACGCCTCCTGGGCGTCGCTCTGCCAGGTGTGCAGCAGCGGCGCGACCTGCTGGTCGACGCTGTCGAGCTCGGACTGCATCGACGACAGCGCGGCGCTGATGTCGGACGCGGCCTGGTTGAGCGCGGCGAATTCGACGACGATCTCGTCACCGGCCATGGTGTTCCCTCCCCGTTTCGGCTCAGTTGATCATCAGTGCGCGCGTGATCTCGCCGGCGCTCGCCCCGGCCTGCTGCATCTCCTGGCGCATCTCGTCGTCGCTCAGGGTGTAGTCGCGGCCCGCGGTCGACACGGCCTGCGCGATGCTGCGCAGCGCGACGTTCAGGTTCGCGACGTCGGTGTCGAAGCGGTCCTTGATGCCCTGGAACGAAGAACCGCCGGCGCCCACCCAGGACGACTGCAGCGGGGTGAGCTCGTTCATCAGCTTGTTGAACATGCCAGTGAGCCGGTCCGCGGCCCCGTCGATCTCCTGAGCGGTCTTCGCCATGACCGCGGCGTCAGTAGTTACTCCCTTGCCAGCCATCGTCAGACCCACCTCCATTCGGATGCCGACGCCCCCGTGGGGCGGCGCTTGTGCATATCACCGTATCGAAGTTCTCCCACTTCCCGTAGTGGGCGATTTCGCGGACGGGCCGGTCAGCCCGTCAGCGGACGCTGCGCGGCCCTCGGGTCGAGACCGGGTCCCGCGGGAATCCGGGCGACGACGAAGGACGGCAGCTCGATCGGCTTCACGGAACCGTAGCCGAACCACGCCAGTTGCGCGGGGGCCATCAGGGCGAACCGGCGGCCCTGGTCGGTGACGAAGAACACCTGGCCGGAGCCGGTGTCGGCCGACTGCGCCGAGCGCACGACCGCGCCGCCGCCCGACGGGACCACGACCCGCGTCGCGACCTGGTCGGTGGCGTTGCCGTTGGTCGCGATGCCGGTGCTGTCCGGCTGCGGCTGGGCGTTGATGAGGAACTTCGGCGCGGCCTGCTTGTCGGCCCACGTGGTGCACAGCGTCGCCGCCGGGTCGACGGTCGCCATCGAGGGCACCTGGGCCGGCGGGTCGAGGTCGGACTTGGGCCTGTTCGCCTTGGACACGTTGGCGACCTCGGCGGCCTGGATCGCCTTGGCCTGGGGCGTCGCGTTCGGGTAGGCCGCCGCGGTGGCCGGGTCGGCCAGGATCAGCGCCTGCTCGACCGCCGTGACCTGCACGATGTCGTTCGCGCGCACGAGGTAGCCGGTGGTGGAGCCGCCGACGGTGACCGTGAGCACCTGGCCGATGAGGTAGTTCTTCATCGCGGTGGACGCCTTGCCCTTGTTGTCCACCTGCGGCTGGGTGATCGGCAGGCCCTGCGGCACGGTGTCGAGCCACGCCTCGTCGACGAGGACCCGCGGCTGCCCGTCGATGCCCATGGCGGCGAAGATCTGGCGGGAGTCGACGCGGTACCGGTGACCGTTCCACACCAGGTAGTTCTTCTGGCTGCTGGTGTTGTCGCGCACCACGATGGCCGAGTCGCCGAGGTCCTGCCCGCCCGGCGGGGTCGTGCCGACCATGACCAGGCTCGACACCGTGGCGCCGCCGCTGGAGTCGTGGCCGGCCACCGCGCACATCGACCACCCGGCCGCGCTCATCCGGCTCGCCGGGGGCAGCGCGTCGGGCGCTCCCGCGATGCCGATCAGCGGGCCGCGGGTGGCGCCGGTCAGCGACTCCCGCGAGACCGAGACGGTCGTGGCGGCCTGGCCGATCGCGAGCACCGCGGAGGCGTAGTTGGCGACCGGGTAGAGCACGCCGTCGCGGTACACGTACCGCGTCCCGGTCTCCTTCTCGATCACGACCGCGTTGGCGGCCTGCCAGGACGTGTTGCCGCCGTGCTTGATGAGCCCGATCACCCCGAAGACGGCGAGCACCAGCACGGCGACCATCACGCTGGCGTACCCGGCACCGGCCAGCCGGCGGGTCGGCGACATCGACGGGTCGGCCTCACCCGAGACGAACGCGTTGACCACACGCTGCATCAGATACTGATACGACTGGATCTGTTCCCGTCGGGACGGCATGTCCGGTTGGTCCCCTCCCCGTGGCCCTCGCGCTTGCGTGGGGCTCGGCTGCATACGATAGGCCAGCGAACACGGAGGTGCGGCATTGGTGACGCCTGATGAAGCCACGCAGATCGCCCGGCCCTGGGCACTGGCCAGCCTCCCGTCCAGCGGGGGCGACGTGGGACTCTTCGAGTTCGAGCACGGGTTCGTGGCGTGGGCCAAGGTGCCGCCGTCCGACCCGGACCGCCCGCCGGAGGTGATCGGGGCACCCCTGGCCGTGATCGACAAGGATTCGGGCGAGCTGACCACGTGGCCGTCGCTGTCGCCCGAGGGGGTCGCGGAGCTCTACGAGCTCGAACTGGCGGCCCGGCGCCGGTTTCCCGATGACGTACGGCAGGTGCTGACCGCCGCCGGCTGGAAGTCCAACCGCAACGTCGAGACCTGGATCGCGAGCTGGCTGCGGGAGCTCTACGAGGCCACCCCCGGCCTGGAGCGGCGCCTGCCGATCTTCCCGGTGGCCCGGCGCCTGCTCGAGGAGTTCGGCGGCCTGAGCTTCCGCCAGCTCAAGCAACCGGGCGTGGCGACGGGCGGCTGGAACGTGGAATTCTGGCCGACGAAGGGCCGCGTGCTGACCGACCTCTTCGTCGAGTTCGCGGGCGACCTGGGGATGCCGGTGTTTCCGCTGGCCTGGTTCGAGGACGGGCCGAGCGACATCGTGGCCGCGGCGGATGGGCGGGTCTTTCTGCTGCACGAGGCTGGCGAGTTCCTGATCGGGGCCGACCCGGACGAGGCCGTGCGGAGGCTGGTGCGGGGCGAGCCCTTCACCGAGGTCGACGACCACGGCGAGCCGCTCGGCTCCTGACCATCACCTCGGTATTGGTTTTCTGCTGCCGGAATGTGTTCACCATTTGTGGGTGAAGCTGTCCGGGTTCGTGGTTCGGGTCGCATTCTGGGATAATTTCTGGTGTGCGGCAGTTGCAGTTGTTCACCTCGCGGGAATTGGCTTCCATGCGGGATCGGACGAAGGCTCGGAATTGGTGGCCGGGGAAGGACGAGTTTCGTCGGGAGCAGCAGCGGCGGCGAAATTGGGGGCTGGCGAGGCGGCATGCGGAGAAGCTGCGCCGCATTCACGGGGCCTCGACGCCCGCAAACGAAACTCCGGTGCCGGCCGCGCCCGCGTTGGCCGCGCCCACGCTGCCCGTGCCCGTGCCCGTGCCCGCGCCCGCGCCTGCGCCGCCCGCGCCGTCCGCGCCCCTCGGGTTGTGCGTGCGTCGGTCCGCGTCGGCGCTGTCTGCTGTGTCGCCCGCGCCCCGCGCGCGCCTTCAGCCTCCGGCGCCCGCGCCGACCGCGCCCCTCGCGTTGTGCGCGCGTCGGTCCGCGTCGGCGCTGCCTGCTGTGTCGCCCGCGCCCCGCGCACGCCTTCCGCGTCCGGGCTCGGTCCCCCGCGTGTGCGCCGTCCGCGCCCCCGTGGGCAATCGACGCACTGGTCCACGCTTCGAGAAGCCGCGCCAGCGAACCGCAGCCAAACTATCCGAACAATGAAACAATCCGCCACGGAAATCGTGCCCGATATTGCCGCCCCACCCGCCGCTGCGGACTTCTTCGAACCGGATGCCGGCTATATGCGAGCGGCCGATATGTCGGATTGTGCAACTATCGGGTTCAGCCGGCCAGGCCGCGAATCCAGCTGTAGACGCCCAGCACCTGACAGACGATCGGGATCGTGGCCAGCACCAGCAGCACGTCGAAGATGTCCCCGAGCCGCCCCAGGTAGACCGACGGCGGCCGGACGCTGTACCGCATCCCCGCCGTAACCACGAGCACCGCCACGAGCAGCAGCCCCACCCCGACGCCGACCTGCACGGGCAGGCTCGCCCCGGTCAGCCGCGCCATCAGCAGCGCGAGTCCGGCCAGCCCGGTCAGCAGCAGCGGGAGCCGGTGCCGCACGGTGCCGAAGAGCCGAGCGCGCAGCAGGCTCGCCGCGGCCACCACGCCGACCAGGATGCCCGTCATGATCCCCGGCTCGCGGCTGATCAGCCAGAACGAGGTCACGTTGAGCACGGCGAAGGCGAACAGCAGGCCGGTGAAGATTTCGTCCGCGCGCGCCACGGTGGCGTACGTGGTCGCGGCCGGCGGCACCGGGTCCTGCTGCAGCAGGTCGTCGGTGGTGCGGGGGAGCTGCGGCACCGGTACCTTGCCCAGCCGCACCGACGCCAGCGGCAGGGCCGGCGCGAGCAGGACCAGCAGGCCGACCAGGGCCGCGGCGCACTCGGGCGCGCCGAGTGAGGTCAGGCCGAGCAGGCCCGCGAGCACGCCCAGGGCCCCGGCGAAGATGCCCGCGACGAAGAGGCGGATGTTCGCGCCGACGGCCAGGTAGCCGATCACGGCGAAGACCAGCAGCGCCCCCGCGCCCGTGAGCAGGTGCGGGGCGCCGAGGCGGGAGAGCTTCTCGTCGCCGCCGAGCACGAGCAGGCCGCCGGCGAAGGCGTACACGAGGCTGGCCGCGCCCAGGGTCGAGCCCGCGGTGGCGTCGGACATCGCCCGGGACAGCACGAACCCGCCGGTCAGCAGGCCCGCCGCGACCACGAGCGCGACGATGCCGGGCAGCATCCAGGACGGCCCGGCGAGCAGCAGCAGCGCGAGGGTGCCGAGCAGCAGCAGGACGCCCGTGGCCAGGCCGGTGACGCGGGTCGCGGCCGGGGTCCAGGCGGCGCCGTAGCGGCGGGCGCCGGCCGCGATCGCGTCGACCACGTCGTCGTACTCGAGCTCGGGCCACTCCTCGTAGCGCGGCGCGAGGTGCAGGATGTCGCCGTCGTGCACGTCCTGGGCGGCGAGCGTGCGGCTCATGTCGAGCGTGGTGCCGTCGGTGCGGCGCAGCACCCAGCCGCCGTGGTCGAGCCCGTCGTCGGCGAGGGCCTCGCCGGCCCGGGGCAGTACCCCCGGCAGCAGCATGGCCAGCGGGATCTGCTCCGGCAGTGCCAGGTCGAGGCGCCGCTTGGGGGCCGCGAGCACCACCCGGGCCAGCCCGGCACCAACGTTCTCGGCCATCGACCGTGCTCCCCGCCGTTTCTGCCCGCCATCGAGAGTGCCCAACCTAGCAGCCCACTGGTTAGCATGTGTGCTCGAACGGGTGCTACGGGGAGGGTGGACTCGAGTGAGCACAGTCGTGCGCCGCAGGCCGTCGCGGCGAGCCGAGCCCGAGTACCCCTCGGGCGAGGTCCTGCTCGAGCCGCCCCCCGAGGTGCCCGCGCCCACCGGCAAGGGCTGGGCGCAGATGCTCATGATGATCCCGATGCTGGCCGGGTCCGGCTCGATGGCGCTCATGTTCGCCGGTCAGCGCGGCGGGCCCCTGGCCTACATGACGGGCGCGATGTTCGGCCTGTCCGCGATCGGCATGCTCGCCTCCCAGTTCGGCCAGAGCGCCGGCCCGGGGCGGCAGGAGATGCTGCTCGCCCGGCGCAACTACATGCGCCACCTCTCCCAGCGGCGCCGCCAGGTGCGCCGGGCCGGGCAGAAGCAGCGTGCGGCGCAGCTGTACCGCTACCCGGACCCCAACGCCTTGTGGTCGATCCCGGCCAGCCAGCGGCTCTGGGAGCGGCGCCCCGGCGACGCCGACTTCGGCATGGTGCGCATCGCGCTCGGCCCGCAGGACCTCGCGACGCCCCTGGTGCCCCCGGCGAGCAAGCCGCTGGAGGACCTCGACCCGATGTGCGCGGTCGCGCTGCGGCGGTTCATGACCACCTACGCCACCGTCGACGACCTGCCGATCGTGATGGCCCTCGACGGCTTCGCCCGCGTCTACATGCAGGGCGAGATCGAGCAGACCCGGGCCCTGGCCCGCGCGATCGTCGCCCAGGCGGCGGCCTTCCACTCCCCGGACGACCTGATCGTGGCGGTGTGCGCCGGCCCGGCCAGCAGCGGGCACTGGGAGTGGGCCAAGTGGCTCCCGCATGCGCTGCACCCGAACCGCAACGACGCCCTCGGCCAGCTGCGCCTGGTCTCGACCAACGTGCCGGGCCTCGAGGCGATGCTCGACGACGTGCTCGGCTCCCGGCCCCGGTTCAACCCGGTCAGCAGCGCCGAGCGGGTCGGCGGCCCGCACCTGATCGTCGTGCTCGACGGCGGCGACGTGCTCGGCTCCGACCACCTGATGACGGAGGGCGGCGTCGAGGGCGTCACCGTGCTGGACCTGTCCACCCCGCCGCCCCGGCTGCTCGACCAGACCGCGCTCGTGCTCGGCATCGAGCCCGGCGGCGCCCTGTCCAGCAGCACCTTCGAGGGCAAGGCCGAGGTCGGCCGGGCCGACGGGCTCAGCCTGGCCGAGACCGAGGGCCTGGCGCTGCAGCTCTCGCCGCTGCGGCTGTCCGCGGCCTCGCGCACCGAGCAGCGCGCCACCGGCACCATCGACCTCACCGACCTGCTCGAGATCGGCTCGCCCGAGGACTACGACCCCACCCGCCACTGGGTGCCACGGCCGCAGCGCGACCGGCTGCGGGTGCCGATCGGCTGGTCGCCGGACGGCACGATGGTCGAGCTGGACCTCAAGGAGTCGGCGCAGGACGGCATGGGCCCGCACGGCCTGCTCATCGGGGCCACCGGCGCCGGCAAGTCGGAGCTGCTGCGCACGCTGGTCCTCGCGCTCGCGGTCACGCACAGCTCCGAGGTGCTCAACTTCGTGCTCATCGACTTCAAGGGCGGCGCGACCTTCACCAAGCTCGACGTGCTGCCGCACACCAGCGCGGTGATCACCAACCTCGAGGACGAGCTGCCGCTGGTCGACCGCATGACCGACGCCATCAACGGCGAGCTGCTGCGGCGCCAGGAGCTGCTGCGCAAGGCCGGCATGTACGCCTCCCAGCGCGACTACGAGAAGGCCCGCACGGCCGGCGCCCCGCTGGCGCCGCTGCCGAGCCTGCTCATCATCTGCGACGAGTTCAGCGAGCTGCTCACCGCCAAGCCGGACTTCATCGACATGTTCGTGCAGATCGGGCGGGTCGGCCGGTCGCTGGGCGTGCACCTGCTGCTCGCGTCCCAACGGCTGGAGGAGGGCCGCCTCAGAGGCCTGGACACGCACCTGTCGTACCGCATCGGCCTGCGGACCTTCTCGGCGGTGGAGAGCCGCATCGTCCTGGGCGACGTCGCCGCGTTCGAGCTGCCCCGCGCGCCCGGCCACGGCTACCTGCGCTTCGGCACCGAGCCGCTGCGGCGCTTCCGGGCCGCGTACGTCTCCGGCGTCTACCGCCGCGACACCGCCGTCGCCCTGGCCGCGGCCGGGGGCGGCCCGGTCGTGCGCGACTACGTCAGCGGATACGTCGCGCCGCCGGTGACCGAGGAGCCGGTGGTCGTCAAGGAGGAGGAGAACGTCGTCGGCGACAGCATGCTCGACCTGCTGGTCGACCGCATGCGGGGCAAGGGCATGCCCGCGCACCAGGTGTGGCTGCCGCCGCTGGCCGACCCGCCGTCGCTCGACGCGCTGCTGCCCTCGCGGATCGTGGACCCCGAGCGCGGCCTCACCGTGCAGGTGGCGGAGCTGCAGGGCAGCCTGCACGCCGTGCTCGGCATCGTGGACCGGCCGCTGGACCAGCGCCGCGACCCGGTCTGGTGGGAGCTGGCGGGCTCGGCCGGGCACGCGGTCGTGGTCGGCGGCCCGGGCAGCGGCAAGAGCACGATCCTGCGCAGCCTGGTGCTGAGCCTGGCCCTGTCGCACACCCCGCGCGAGGCCCAGTTCTACTGCCTCGACTTCGGCGGCGGCGCCCTGGGCACGCTGCGCGAGGTGCCGCACGTCGGCGGGGTCGCCACACGGCTCGACCCGGGCGCGGTGCGCCGCACGGTCGCCGAGCTCTACGTGCTGCTGGCCGAGCGCGAGCGGCGCTTCGCCGCGGCGGCCGTGGACTCGATGGCGACCTATCGCCGGGCGCGGCGGGCCGGGCAGCACGCCGACGACCCGTTCGGCGACGTGTTCCTGATCATCGACGGCTGGTCGACGATCCGCTCCGACTTCGAGGACCTCGAGGGCGCGATCAACGACCTGACCAACCGCGGGCTGACGTACGGCGTCCACGTCATCGCCTCCGCGACCCGCTGGAACGACGTCCGGCCCGCGATCCGCGACCTCTTCGGCAGCCGCCTCGAGCTGCGCCTGGGCGATCCCAGCGACTCGCAGCTCGACCGGCGCGCGGCGATGAACGTGCCCGACCGCACCCCGGGCCGCGGCATCGTCCCCGGCGGCCTGCAGTTCCTCGGCGCGCTGCCGCGCGTCGACGGGCAGCAGACGGTCGAGGACCTCTCCGACGGGGTCGAGAAGCTGGTCGCCGAGATCCGCCAGAGCTGGCCCGCCGCCGGTGCCCCGCCCGTGCGGCTGCTGCCGGCGACGCTGCCGTACGAGAGCCTGCCCGTCACCGATCGTGAGCGCTCCGGCATCCCGATCGGCATCGCGGAGGCCGACCTGCGCCCGGTCTGGGTGGACTTCGACCAGGATTCGCACTTCCTGCTCTTCGGCGACTCCGCGTCCGGCAAGAGCGCGTTCCTGCGGGCCTTCGGGCAGTCGCTGATCGATCGGTACGAGCTCAACGAGGCTCGCATGATCGTGGTCGACTACCGGCGCAGCCTGCTCGGCGCGTTCGACTCCAAGCACCTCATCGGCACCGGTACCTCCGCGCAGACGGCGCAGACGATCATGAACGAGGTCGTGGGGGTGCTCAAGAGCCGGCTCCCGGGGCCGGACGTCACGATCGAGCAGCTGCGCAACCGCAGCTGGTGGAAGGGCCCGGAGTTGTACGTCCTCGTCGACGACTACGACCTGGTCGCCGGGGGCAGCACCAACCCCGTGACGCCGCTGCTGGACTTCCTCAGTCAGGCGCGGGACGTGGGCCTGCACCTGATCCTGACCCGGCGCACCGGCGGCGCGAGCCGCGCGCTCTACGAGCCGGTGCTCATGCGGCTGCGGGAGCTGGGCTCGCCCGGCATGCTGCTGTCCGGCGAGCGGGACGAGGGCGCGCTGCTGGGCAACGTGCGCTCCTCGCACCAGCCGCCCGGCCGCGGGTACTACGTGACGCGCAAGGAGGGCGGCCGGCTCGTCCAGCTCGCGTGGCGCCCGCCACCGAGCTGATGAACCTGGGCGTCTTGTGGTGCGTGAACGATATGATTGAGTTGGGTCTATCGGGTTCGACTTCGGCCGACGGGGAGGGCGAATGACCAGAGACGGTTACGAGTACAAGCCGGGACACGACTCGTGGACACCGGTCGACCATTCGCCGATCAAGGTCAATGTGTCGAGCCTCGCCGACTACGTGAAGCTCGTCGGCAAAGAGATCGAGGACTACAACACCAACCTCAAGGACGGCGTCCTGCCGATGACGAAGGTCCAGTCGACCTTCGCCGGCTTCGGCGAGGCCAAGCTCTACCGCGGGGTGCACGCCAACGCGCTGGCGGCGACGGGTGACCTGCTCAAGGACGTCTCGTTCAGCCTGCAGGCGATCACGCAGGCGGCGCTGGGGATCTACTACGAGTACCTCGGCGGCGACGACCTCGGCAAGGCCAACGTCGACGACGTCTACGACGTGTTCTGGCCGAGCGACGGGCGCCCGACGCTGCAGGACCAGGTCAAGGCCGCCCAGGAGGGGCAGAGCACGGACGCGCCCTTCACCGGCTCGGCGAACGCGGCCGAGCACCGCATGGAGACCGAGGGCGCCATCCCGCCCACCGACGGCTC
This sequence comes from Dactylosporangium sp. NPDC000244, assembly GCF_040300725.1. Taxonomy (NCBI): domain Bacteria; kingdom Bacillati; phylum Actinomycetota; class Actinomycetes; order Micromonosporales; family Micromonosporaceae; genus Dactylosporangium; species Dactylosporangium sp. NPDC000244. The sequence goes on along the minus strand of NZ_JBEPEH010000007.1, from coordinate 75,467 downwards.
GACCTACTTCAACACCTGGGACCAGGGCTTCTCGGTGGGGGAGGGGACCAATTCGTACTACGTGTACAGCAACGAGAACGACATGATGGGCGCCCCTGAAGACCCGCTGAAGAAGAAGTGAGACGGGGGAACCGATGACCGATCAGTACTACGGGTATGTGAAGTACACGCTTCCCCCGAGCGTTTCGCAGTACGACAACTACAGCGCCTCGAACCAGATCGTCGACTACGACCCCACCGACTGGAACGCCGAGTCGACGACGATCGAGATGATGTGGCCCTGGATCCAGATCGACTCCGACGCGCGCGCGACGGCCCTGGCCGACATGTGGCGCCGGGTGCACACGCTGCTGGACAACACCAGCCGCAACCTGCGCCGGTACACCGACGAGCTCGCGTCGCAGTGGAACTCCGACGCGTCCAAGGTCTTCATGCGCGAGATCGGGGCCTCGCTGTCCTCGATCGACGAGTGGAAGGACGTCGCCAACACCAACGCGACGGGCCTCGACGTGCTCGCCAGCACGATCAAGTACAACCAGAAGAAGGCTCTTGCGGTCTGGAACGAGTACTGCCAGGCGATCAGCAACCCCGGCAGCGTGCCCGGTTCCGCGGCCACGTCGAGGATCGTCGCGGCCGGCAAGGGCGGCGCGATCACGAACACCGAGAGCGACGACAACCGCAAGAAGCGGCTGGTCAAGCACTACACGGAGCAGATCAAGCCGTTCGTCAAGGACCTCGCGGACACGTATCTCAACGTGTACTACAACTTCCTGACGCACGGCTCGACGTACAAGGGCCCGACGAACGCGGCCGTGGCGGTCCAGCCGACCATCCACGGCGGCGGCCCCGGCGGCAGCCTCCCGCCGCCGCCGATCCTCAACCCGCCGTCGATCCCGAAGATCAGCCCGCCGGACCCGAGCCGGCTCCAGTCGCAGCTCGCGGGCCTCGGCCTGCCCGGCTACGACCCGGACCACGCGCTGACCCTGGCCGGCGGCGCGGTCGCGCCCCCGCTGCCGGCGCTGCCCGACCTGCACCTGCCTCCCGCCCCCGGCGGCCCGGGCGTCGTGCCCTCGGTGAACGTGCCGGGCCTGCCGGCGTTCCCGGGCGGCCCGAACTTCCGCGCCACCGGCGGCCTCGCGGGTCTCGACCCGGCCGAGGCGGCCCAGCGGCTCGGCCAGAACCCCGGCGGCATGCGCCCGCAGCTGCCCGGCCGCCCGAACCTCTCGGGCATGCGCCCGCCGCCCGGCGGCGGCGCCCGCCCGCCGATGCCGCCCGGCCGCGGCAACCCGAACCTGCGCGGGTCCAAGGGCCGCCTCCCCGGCGGCGTGCACGGCCCCGACCTGAGCGAGGAGATGGGCCGCGGCACGCCGCGCAGCCCGATGCCGCCCCGCCTGGGCGGCCGGCGCGGGCCCGGCGGCCCCTCGGGGCACATCGGCCCGGAGAACGAGCGCCTCGGCGGCCGCGGCAACGGCCTGCCGCCCGGCCAGCGGGGCGCGGGCCGCGCCGGCGCCCCGGGCGAGCGCCTCAACGGCCGCCGGGCTCCCGGCCTGCCGCTGGAGGAGCAGGAGGGCTTCAACCGCCAGGCGGCGCGCCCGGCGATCGAGGGCCGCGGGGGCATCAAGCGCCCGGCGGGCAGCCCGCTGCCGGAGGGCGAGGGCCGCGGCCCGGCCCTGCGCGGCCGCGGCGGTTCCGGCCCCGGCGAGTCGCCGTTCCGGCCGGTGCGCCGCGACCAGCGGGCCGAGCACGACGACTACGCGGAGGCGACGGAGGACGAGCTGTGGGCGGTGGAGCGGCCGAACCAGGGCGGCGCCGTCATCGACACGCCGAACCTGCCGCAGTCCCCGGAGGCCGGCCCGGCCATCGGGCGGTCGTGATCCTTTAGCACCATCTGCACCGTGCCCCCGCCGGATCGACTTCGGCGGGGCACGGTTCGGATAACTCCAGACACTCCGTGTCCGGGATTTATCCGATTTATCGGTTATTTCATGACCGAGGCGCTCGTCAGTCGGTGCGGGAGCGGGTCGGGAGGGCGAAGAACACGTCCTCCGGCTCGATGTCCGGGTCCCGCTCCGCGCGCTTGACCGGCTGGACCTCGCCCGGGCGCCAGTTGCGGGCGCGCCCGCGGCGGGCGGCGCCGCGCATGGCGAAGATCACCAGGGCGGCCACCAGGATCGCGAGGCCGGCGAAGGCGGCGATGCGCCCCGCCGTCTGCCAGCGGCTCAGGCGAGCCGCGGCGGCCGGGTCGCTCGCGGTGGCGGGGATCGGCGTCGGGGTGGCCGCGCCCTGCTTCGAGGGGGTCTCGTAGACGGCGCGGAAGGGGTCGACCAGGCCGTAGCCGAACTCGGTGCTGCGCTGGGCCCCCGCCATGCGATCCGCGGTCACCTGCAGCCGCCAGGCCACGTCGCTGTTCTTGAGGCCCGGCTGGGCCGACCACACCAGGGCCGCGGCCGCGCTGACGATGGGCGCGGCGAAGCTGGTGCCCTTGTAGTACTGGTGGCCGTGCTCGCGGGTCGCGGCGAGCACGAGGTTGCCGGGGGCGGCGATGTCCACATAGGCGCCGACCTGCGACTCGTCGACCCGGGTGCCGTCCTGGTTGACGCCGGCGACGCCGAGGACGCCGGGGTAGGCGGCCGGATACGACGGCGGGTCGTTCGGGATCGCGCTGCGCGCCGAGCCGATCGGCGGCGGGGTCGCCTCGGCGCTCACGTGGTGGTTGCCCACGGCGGCGACGACGAGCGCGCCCTTGGTGTTGATCGCGTAGTCGACGGCCTCGGCGACGGCGGGGTAGTCGGTGTCGAGGCTCAGCGAGACGTTGATGACGCGGGCGTTCTGGTCGGCCGCGTACCGGATCGCCTTGGCGAACACGTCCGGCCCGGCGGCCTCGCCGTTGGTGCCGTCCTCGTGGTCGGAGACGCGGATCGGCAGGATCTTCACGCCGGGGGCCAGGCCCTCGAAGCCGACGCCGTTGGCGTGTTTGGCGGCGATGAGGCTCGCCACCGCCGTGCCGTGCGACGTGCAGTCGAAGTCCGCCCCCGCCGCGTTGCGCAGGAAGTCGAAGCCGGGCAGCACCTGGCCCGCCAGCTGCGGATGGGCGCCGTCGACGCCGGAGTCGAGGACCGCGACCGTGATGCCGCTGCCGTTGGTGGTCGGCCAGACCCGCCCGATCCCGAAGGTCTGCTGTGGCCAGGGCGTCTCCTTGACCACCTCGCCCGCTTTGGCCGGGTTGTTGCACGTTCCGGCCGGAGGCGGCCCCGCGAGCGCGGTCTGGGGCACGACGAGCGCCGTCGCCGCGGCACCGAGCGCTGCGATGGCGGCGAACCAACGCTTGCGCTGCACGTCGGAGCCCTTCTGTGACATCGATTCACACTGGTGGCGTATTGCCGTTGTTGAGTATCGTACGGTTGGACGGCTTGCTACGGGGAGGGCACCATGGACAACCGTGCGCTCCGGGCGCGCGCCGACGAACTGGCCGGCGAGCTCGAGCGGATGCGCAGCGGCATGGGCACGCTGCAGCAGAAACTCCAGTCGATCACGGCGACGGCCAAATCGGACGACGGGTTCATCACCGCCGTCGTCGGGCCCCGCGGCCAGCTGATCCGGCTGGACATCGACGCGCGCGTCTACCGTCGTCCCGACTCCCGCCAGCTCGCGCAGTCGATCACCAAGACGATCCAGGCGGCGTCGGCGGACGCGATGCGCCAGGTCACCGAGGCGTGCAAGCCGTTCATGGCCGAGTCGACGGTCCAGTCGCACCTGGAGTTCGACCTGCAGGGCATGACCCACAAGCTCGACTCCGAGCTCGGCCTGCTCGCCGCGGACATGGATGCGGAGAAGGAGAAGAAGCGATGACGGACAGCACTGCGGTCAACCCCACCCAGGCGCTCGGTGCCGCGTCGCAGCTGACGACCACCGGCGACGCGATGCTCAAGCGGTGGCGCGCCCTGCGGGCCCGGATCGACGAGCTCAACGGGAGCCAGCCGTGGGGCAACGACGAGCCGGGCAAGAACTTCAACAAGTACTACATGGAGGGCGAGCACCCGCCCTGCACCAGCGTGCTCGAGGGCGGCGAGAGCCTCGTCATCGCCATGTCCAAGCTCGGGGAGCAGGTCCGGGAGGGCGTCCAGGGTGTCGTCGACATCGACGACCTCACCGGCGAGTGGTTCAAGAAGAAGTAGCGCTCCCCGCCTGGGGTTCGACACGGGGAGCCGTCCGAGTTGGCCATTGAGAAGCCCGACCTCCATCCCATCGACTGGTTGTGGGACGCCGTCTGCATCATCGGCGGCGGTTCCGCGTGGCCGGACGGCAACGAGGACCATCTGCGCGAGCTCGCGGAGGCCTGGCAGGATCTCGGCACCGAGCTCAACGGGCTGCTCAACAACTCCGACACCGTCGCGATGCAGATCGCGCAGGCGTGGGGCGGGGACGCGGGGGAGGCGTTCAACCAGTACTGGACGGCGCTCGCGGTCGGTCCCCAGAACGGGCTGCCCCAGGTCGCCGACATCGCGCTCAACTACTCGGCGGCCGCCGACAACGCGGCGATGGAGATCGAGTACGCGAAGCTCGTCCTCGGCATCACGCTGATCGTCACGGTCATCACGATCGTCATCTGCCAGATCCTGGCCGCGTTCACCTTCGGCGGCTCCGAGGCGGCGGCGGCCGGCGCGGTCACCGCGGCCCGCACCATCGCCGGGCGCGTGCTGCAGCGGCTGATCAGCTTTCTCGGCAAGGAATTCGTCAAGAAGTACATCCGCCAATTCATCATCCACGAGATCCAGCAGGTCGTCCTCTCGGTCGGCACCGACTGGCTGGCGCAGGAGATCCAGATCGCGGAGGGGCACCGCAAGGAGCTCGACACCCACTCCCTGATGAACAGCCTGGTCTCCGGCCTCATCACCGGCGCCCTGACGTTCCCGCTGAACTTCGTCCACCTGCCGATCAACAGCCGCCTGCCCAGGGTGGCCGCCAACGCCGCCGTCCACGGCGCGGCCAACGCCCTGATCATGCCCGCCTCGATGATGCTCACGACCGGCTTCATGACCGGCGACTGGAGCTGGAAGAACATCACGCAGGGCATCAACCTCCAGTCGTTCATCAACGGCGCGGCGATGGGCGGCGGCATGGGCGCCATCGGCGCCCTCCGCGGCCCGAAGCCGGGCGAGCACGGTGCCGCCCCGCACGTCGACGGCGAGGTCAGCCGGCCCGGCGAGACGAACACGGGCGGCGAGAACGGCACCCGCGGCCTGGGCGACACCAACCTCGGCGACTCCGGCCTCGACACGAACGTGCGCGACTCGGGCGTGACCGGCAACGGCGGCACCACTGGCGACCGGGGCGCCACCGGTGACGGCGGGACCACGAGTGGTAATCGGCCTGGGGCTGATGTCACAGGGGCCGATTACACTCCAGGGGACGGGCAATCGCTCGCACCGACCTCGGACAATCCGGCCGGCGGCTCGGTCGCGGCCCCCGTGGACTCCAACGCCGGCGCCAACGCGCACGGCGACTCGGGGTCCACGCAGGCCGGCGGCTCGGGCGCTGGGCAGAACGGGCACAGCGGCGGCGATCCGGTCACCCAGCGCGGTGGGGATCCGGTCGTGCAGCGCGGCGGCGAGCCGGTCACGCAGGCGGCCGGGGAACCGGTCGTGCAGCGCGGCGGCGAGCCCGTCGTGCAGCACGCGGCGGACTCCGGGAACGGGGCGAGCGGCGGGGGCGACGGCGGGGCGCGGGCCGGTGAGACGCGGGTCGGTGAGACGCAGGCCGGGAGCAGTGCGGGTGCCCACGCCGGGGAGACCGGGGCGCGGGCCGGGGCCGACAGCGGGTCGAGCGGGCCGGTCGCGGATCGGGCGGCGGCTGGCGCGGACCGGGCGGCGACGGGCGTCGATCGGGCGGCAACGGGCGTCGGCGGGCCGGTGGCGGAGCATCCGGGTGCGGTCATGGGGGTCGACCGGCCGGCCGGGGCGGACGGGGCGCGGACCACGGACGCCGTCGGACGCGGGGCCGAGGGGACCGGGCGCGGTGCCGATGCTGTGCGCGGTGCTGAGGGCACGGGGCGTGGAGCCGAAACAGCCCGCGGTGCCGAGGGGACCGGCCGCGGTGCTGAGGGCACTGGGCGCGGCTCGGAAGGTGCCGGCCGTGGTTCCGAGGGTGCCGGCCGCGGTTCGGAAGGTGCTGCGCGCGGTTCGGAAGGTGCCGGGCGCGGTGCTGAGGGGACCGGGCGCGGGAACGAAGGGGCGCGGACCGGGGACTCGGGGCGGGCCTCCGATGGGACTCGAAGCGGGGAGAAGGCCGGAGAGCGCGGCGGGGACGGGGCGCGTACGACCGATGGGGGCCGTACGGCCGAGCAGAACCGCACCAATGGGTCATTCCGGGCGCCGGAGCGGGCCGGGGAGGTCGGGGCTCGGCCTGGCGAGCACGTGCCGGTTGGAGAGCACGGGCGGCCGGGCGAGCATGCGACGGTCGGTGAGTCCGGGCGGCCCGGCGAGCACGTTCAGGCCGGGGAAGCACGGCCCGGCGAGAACGGGGCGCATCCCGGTGAAAACGGGGCCCGGCCGGGGGAGAACGGAGTTCGGCCCGGCGAGAACGGGGCTCGGCCCGGGGAGCATCAGCCGGTGCACGCCGGCGAGCAGGGCCGTGCGCCGGAGCACGCGCCGGTGCACGACGGGACCGAGCGCGGCGACGGCACCGGGCGGCATCGGGCCGAGGAGCCCGCGGCGGTGTTCGTGCCGTTGCCGCGGCTCGACGACATGCCCGTCCGGCTCGGCGGGAGCGAGCCGGGAGCCGGTTCCCCGCGGCCCGTGTCCATGCACGAGGGCGGCGGGCGCGGCACCGACACGCTGCCGGGGCGCGAGCACGGGCCGGGCGATCGCGGGAGCGGGCCCGGGGAGCGGGGCGAAGGGCCTGGCGGGGACGAGCCGCCGCCCGGGGATCGGCCCGGTGGGGGTGGCGACGAGCCGCCGCCGCCCGGGGACCGGCCCAATGGCGGGGACGAGCCGGCCTCGAAGCTGTCGACGACGGAGACGGCCGGGGGCACGCGCGGGTACGAGGGGCCGCCGCGGCACTTCGAGGGCGAGCCCGGCAGCCGCGAGGGGCGGGCCGCCGTCGACGAGTCGGCGCGGGATCTCGCCGACGCCGTGCGCGACCAGATGAACTCCGAGAACCTGGGCAAGAAGAACCGGGTGCGCGTGGCGGGAGCGCTGCTCACGCCGGAGGACCCGACGATCTCGAGCCACACGAGCACGCGGCCGATGAAGCACGACAACGGTACGGCCACCGACGTGCGAGTACACCCGGAAGCCCAACGGGTCCTGGACGACATCAAGGCCGCCGCCGAGCACGACCCCGACAAGCGGATCGGGCAGAACCACGGCAAGTGTGCCGAGGTGGTGCTCGTCTCCGACAAGCTCTATGAGCTCGAACGGCAGTGGCACGAGGCCGGGGAGCCGGGAGACTTCGGGACCTACGCGCGCGAACAGCTGCGCGACGGTGTCGTCGCCACGCACTGGATCGGCGAGGGCGGGCGGCAGGAGCACGGCGACTACGCGCCGCCGTGCGCGTCGTGTGAACCGTTCGTGCAGGACTTCGGCCTGCATGCGATCGATCCGCACGAGGGCGCCGCGGCGCACGGGCCGACCACCGGGCCGCACGAACCGACCGGCGGGCGCCCGGGCGAGCACGGGCAGGGCGAGGGTGTGCGCCCGCCCGAGACGCTGGGCGGCGTCACCGACCGCCCGCTGTCCGAGGCGCGCACCAACGAGTACACCGGACCCACGCCGCACGAGGTCCGCGAGCTCAACGAGGCCTTCCCGCGCGACGAGCACGGTCAGCCGCTCACGCAGCCCGACGTGCGCGTCGGCGACTGGGCGCACAACGCCAACGACGGCGGCCACACCGAGCCGGGACGCAACAACAACTGCCCCGAGGTGGCCATGGCCGTGCTGGCCAACCACTACGGCGAGCCCACCGTCGCCGGCGCCATGCGCGACCCGCACGCCGCCGGCGAGCGCGGCGCCGCCGACCGCATCTCCCGCTGGACCGGCGGCGAATGGGAGATGCACGGCAGCGACCACCGCGGCTTCGACGGCATCGAGCGGCAGCTGCGCGAGGCGGGGCCGGGCTCCGGCGCCGTCGTCGTCATCAAGTGGGGCGACACCGGCGAGGGCCACGCGTTCAACGCGCTGAACATCCACGGCGACATCGTCTGGGTCGACATGCAGCACAACGTCGTCTCGGACCACGGGCCGATGTACCACGACAACGTCGCCGGCGTCTGGTCCATCACGCTCGACGCGCACGGCGAGCCGCTCCACCCGATCGAGCACGGGACGGGCATGGGCGGCGGGCCGGCGCACGCGGGCGCCGGGCCGGTCGACGGCTACCAGGCCCATGAGTTGAGCGCCGAGCACGTCATCGGCGAGGACATCCCGGTCAAGCTGCAGCTCGGCGACGACGGCAAGCTGCACATGGAGGGCGACCCCAAGGACACCTCCCGGACCATCAAGGGCAACCTCCAGCGCGGCGGAAGCTTCGTCACGGACTGGCACACCGCGATCCGCAACGACATGGTCGCGGTGGCGCACCAGGGCGAGCCGGTCCCGCACCAGCTGACCCACGACCCGGCCCGGCCGGAGAACCCGGTCGAGCAGGTCCGGGAGGCCTCGCGGGACTACCACGAAGCGCACGAGCGCGCCTATGACGCGTTCAACGAGAAGCGCGACGACATCATCAGCCGGTACGAGGAGGAGACCGGGGCCGACTTCAGCGACTTCGGCCCGAAGGACCTCAAGCCGGGGACCAAGGAGTTCGAGACCGCGCTCGACACCCTCAAGCAGGACCGGGTGGGTTCGCGCTTCGCGACCGAGCTGCGGGAGGCGGCCGGGCAGTTCAACAAGGACATGCACCCGGTGCGCATGGCCAGCAACGCGGTAGGCGTGCACGCCGGGCTCGGGGTGGCGTTCCACGAGGCGATGCACGGCAACCTGCCGACGCCGCACACGGAGGTCAACCCGGAGCACGTGTTCCTGTCGGGCGACCCGGTCTCGGCCAAGAACCACGAGCTGGACATCATCGCGCTGCGCTACGACGGCTCGGGCGACGCACCGGCGAACTACAACCGCCTCGACATCTGGGAGGCCAAGGGCAACTCCGGCACCCTGGGCGGGCACGAGATCCCCGAGTTCGGCGGGAAGCGGGCCCAGCAGGGCAGCGGGCCCTACCTGAAGTGGATGCTCGAGAACGACCCGACCATGCTGCGGCTGTACGCCGAGCACCCCACGCTGCTCGCCGACATCCAGACGGGCAAGGTCACGGTCGCCTACCACAAGGTCACGACGGAGCGCTTCGAGCCGGTGCGCGACGGCGCGGGCCGGATCGTCCGGGACCCGGAGACGGGCCGGCCGCAGCTGCTCGACGGCAGCAGCCGGACCCTCGTGCGGGAGTTCGGCCTCGACGGCGTGGACCGCGGCGGCCACGAGCGGAACTACTTCAACCCGGACGAGGTCAACCCGGACCCGCAGAAGATCCACGACGCCGGGGTGCGGGCGGCCGCGGAGGCGGCCGCCGCGCGGGGCGAGCACGTGCCCGAGCGCCTGTCCGGCTACGACCCCGAGCGCGTGTACGACGTGCGGACCACCCAGGGCGGCAGGGTCTGGCACGCCGAGCTGGGGGCGGGCGAGTTCGGGCCCGCGACCCCGCACGAGGTCGAGGCGCGCGTGCACCGGCTGCTGGAGGGCGCCGCGGACCCGCGCACGTGGGTCGACGGCGCCCCGCCGCGGATCGTCGTGCACGCCCCGCACGGCATCGACGCGGCCACCGCCCGGCTGATCGAGCACACCCGCGTCGAGTTCACGCCGCCCGACGCGGGCCACCCGGTCGCCCCGCCGCGGATCACCGTCGACGGGCCGCGGCTGCACGGCGAGCCGATCACGCTGCCGGAAACCACCATCGCGAACGACCGCGCCAACCGCGTGCCCTACTTCGGGGCCGACCCCGAGGCCCCGGCCCGGGTCCCGGTGCGCGTCGTCGACGGGCGGCTGTACGACGCCGGCGGCCTGCCCCTGCACGGGGAGTACATCTACGCGGTCGACCCGCGGACCCAGGAGCTGCACGCGCACCCGTTCATGGCCGACAACACCCGCCACTCGAGCCTGCTCGCGGGCGGCCCCGTCGACGCGGCCGGCACCCTGCGCATCGAGCACGGCCGGATCCTCGGGGTCGACAACGCCAGCGGCCACTACACCCCGGTCGTCGACCACGTGGCCCGGGCCCGGGACGCGCTCGTCCACCTCGGCGCCGACCTCACCCGGGCCGAGTTCCGGGCCGACGTCGGCCCCGAGCCGACCGAGCACTCGCGGGCCCGCGGCGAGCAGGCCTTCGACCGGGCGATCGCGGAGCTGAACCGGCCCGGGGAGATCGACGGCGTGGCCGGCGTCAGCCGCGAGACCAGCCACGTGGAGATGAGCCGGGCCGAGCGGCCGGCGGTCCTGCGGGTCGAGCTCACCGACGGCCGGGTGATCGAGGTCGACGGCGCGGGCGTGCGCGACTTCCTCCAGGCCGCGCGCCACGACGGGCCAGACGCCGAGGGGTTCCGCTTCCCGGCCGAGCGCGAGGGCACCGCAACCGACGCCGACCTGGCCTACCAGGGCGCGGACCAGCTACGCGACCGCATTCAGGGCGAGCTGGACCGGCTGGCGGCGCCGCCCCGCGAGCCCGTGGGCGAGCCGCCCCCGCCGGCCCGCCCCGACCACGTGCTCAACGAGCTCGACCGGCTGCTCGCCGAGCGGACCGGCCAGGAGACGCTGCACGCCCCGGGGCGCGACGGCGAGCCCACGCTGCCGCCGCGGGACACCGACCGCGCGATCGCCTCGCTGCGCAACGTGTCCGACGAGCGCATCGCGGCGCTGGTCGACCGGGCCGGGGTGGCCGGGGAGGCGGCCGCGCGCATGGCCACCGAGCTCGCCGCCCGGCGCGACGCGGTGCTGGAGCGCAACTTCCGGCCCCCGGCGCCGGAGGCGGTGCACACCATGGCCCGGGACGCCCGCAGCCTGCTGGGGCGCAACCCGTCGCCGCGAGAGGTGTACGACGCCCTGCGCGAGGCGTCCATCCGCAACACCGAGACGTACGCGCACGGCATGACGGTCCGCGAGGCCGCCCGCGCGCTGGACCGGCTGATGCCGCCCGAGGGCAACCGCCACGAGACCTTCGAGCAGACGATCGCCGACTTCCTCGACTCGCCGGAGGGCCGGGCGTACCACGAGGCGATCACCGAGCTCGACCTCGCGACGAACCACGCGCCGCACTTCGACCCGGAGGGCTGGCCGTTCCGCGAGCCGTCGCCGGAGGTCGTCGAGCGGCAGAGCGCCCAGCACGCGGCCGGATGGAGCGACGAGCAGCGCGCCGCGCTCGAGCGGTACGCGAACGGGCGATCGGGCGCCGACGAGTACCTGCGCACCGGCAACGCCCAGCACAAGACGGTCGCGCGCGCCGAGGCGTACCGCATCCAGAGCGCGATGCGTGAGACGCCCACCGAGATGCGGCTCACCGGCGACCTGTTCTGGCGGGACCTGGGCCTGCGCGGCGCCGTCGACCTGCCACGGCTGGTCGACGGCGAGATCACCCTCGACGGGTTCACCCGGGTGATGCCCGAGGATCACCTGCGCGCGAGCGGCGACGTGCGGATCGTGGTCGACGCGCCGGCGGGCACGCCGCTGGCCTGGATCGGCGGCGCCCACGAATACGCCGACGGCCAGGCGCTGCTGCCCGCCGGGGCCCGCCTGCACGTGACGGAGCTGCGCCAGACCGGGTTCGACCGGTTCGAGCTGCGGTTGCGCTACACCGGCTTCGAGGACCCGGCGACGATCGGCGGACGGCTGCTGGAGGACGGCGGCCCCCGGCCGGGCGATCTGCACGACGCCGGGCAGCCGGGCGAGGTGCCGCCGCCCGGCGTGCCGGCGCCGGTGGGCGAGCCGATGACCGCCGGCCACGCGTACACCGTCGCGCACGAGGCCGGCATCGACCTGCGCGGCGTCGAGATCCGGGTGGCCGAGGACCCGGCGCTGGCGCAGTACATGCGGGATCAGGGCGTCGCCGCGATCGTGCCGCCCGAGGAGGGCGGCCGCGTGGTGGTGCTCGGGCCGGACGCGTTCGCCGACCGCGACACGCTGGCCACGACGCTGCGCGAACACGGAGGGGGTGCCGGTGATCCGCATCATGGTGGAGCGCCTGTTCGACTGGACCGGCCGGGGTCTGATGGTCTCGGGGTTCCAGATGGGGGGCATCATCGAGCCGGGGATGAGGCTGGGGGACGGTACGGGGATCCGCGCGACGGTGCTGGGGATCGAGCCGGAGAGCCCGCGGGACCGGGCCGAGGGGTGGGTCACCCTCCGGCTGGAGTCCGCGACGCCGAGCCCGGCGGCCGTGGGCGTGATGCTGAAGGTGGAGGAGAGCCCGGCGGTGGCGTACCGCTACCACGCGACCCCGGACCTCGCGACGGCGGCCCTGGTCACGATCTCGGAGGACTCGCCGGGGACGAGCCGGGCGGTGGCTATCGAGCTGGCGACATTCTCTCGATCCTGGGCGGCGAGCCCGCCGCCGGGTTCCCAGGAGATCACCCGGGAGCAGGCGGAGCAGACCCTTCGGGCGGCCCGCACGATCATGCCCTCGGAGGCGGAGCTGCGCCGGATCCTGCTGACGCGAACCTGACGGCGCACCGGCTCGTCCAGGAGCGGATCGCGCCGCACTCGCCGGAGCTGGCGGGCGTGGTCGAGAAGCTGCTGGACGACCCGCACGCGCTCAACGTCACCAACTCGCTGCGCAACCCGCTGCTGCGCGACCTCGTGCTGCGCCACATCGAGGAGCTGGCCCGCGGCGACGCCCTGGCCCGCTACGGCGGCGACCTGCACCAGTTCCTGCAGGAGAACCCGGGCCGCGGGCCGCTCTACGCCAAGGTGCCGGACTGGGTCAACAAGGTTGTCGTGGACGGGGCCGAGCAGCCGCGGATGGGGCTGTACATCGCCGACATGAAGGCCTCCGATCCGGCCCTCGGCGTCGGCACGGAACCGACCGGGGCCGAGATGGGGCTGGTGCGCGAGTACGCGGACCGGCTCACCGCCGAGCTCAAGCCGGAGGTCGACCGGGTCCTGGGGGACATCGCCCAGCGGATTCGCGAGACCACCGACGGGCCGGTCGACTACAACAGCCGGGCCAAGGACGCCGAGGGCCTCATCGACAAGGTCGGCCGGATGAGCCGGGGCCGCGAGAACGCGCCCGGCCGCCCCTGGTACCGCGTCGGCGATATCATCGACGCCGTCGGCGCGCGGATCACCGTGCCCGACACCGGCAGCCTGTGGAAGACCCTGCAGGCGGTCGTCGACGAGTTCGGCGTCGGCGACGGCGGGCGGATCGTGGAGGTCGACAACATGTACGCCTCCCCGAAGTCGAAGAGCCCGCAGTACCGGGTGATCCCGCTCTGCATCGGCATCGAGGTCAACGGGAACAAGTACGCGTTCGAGCTGCAGCTGACCACGCTGCGCGCGTCGATCGCGGCCGACATCGAGCACAACTCGCTCTACAAGCCCTACGTGTCCATGTCGGCGGCCGACGCGCAGGCGGTCCGCGAGGCGTTCGAGGAGGCCGCCGCCCTCGATCAGCTGGAGGACAGCTCATGACAGAGCGCGAGACGCTCTATGTCTTCCGGCTGGGGGAGGCCGACGACGACCTCACGCCCGCGTTCGTCGTCGACGGCCGCGACTACCCCGACGACGAGGCCGTGCGCGCCGCCGTCGGGGCGGCCCGGGCGGCCCTGGGAGAGCGGCGGCTGATCGCGGACTTCGAGACTTCGGCGGCAGCACCCGAGGCCCCGCGATCCCCGCTGCCCTCGTGGCCCGAGTGGCGCGCGCGGCACCTCGAGCGCGGCGAGCCGATCGGCGTGCGGCCCCGCCCCGAGGTCCAGCCGATCCCGGCGGGCTGGGACGACATGGGCCGCTGGCTGGAGCAGTCCCGCTCGTGGCTCGACGCGCAGCTCGCGGCGGCGGCCGGCGCGGTGCCCGGGGCCCGGGTGCGGCGCACGCGGGAGGCCGAGGCGCACCGGATCGGCCCGGGCTCCGTCGTGCTCGCCGAGGAGCGGTACCAGACCGACTGCGAGTACCTCGCCGTCCCGCCCGCCGGCGCCGATGCCGGCACGGTGCTGGGGCAGGTCGCCACGGCGCTGCACGCGGGCGGCTGGACGGTCGAGGCCCTCGAGGAGTCGCCCGGGTACGTCACGCTGCCGGCCGCGCGGGCCGGGTACACGATCACCGCCGTCTGGAGCAGGCGCAACAACGCGGTGCGGCTGACCGGTGCCTCCCCGGTCGTGGACGCCACCACGTTCGAGGCGCGGGGAGGGGCCGGCGGTGCCGCGCACGTTTGACGGCTCCGTGGGCTGGCCCGTGCTGCGCACCCGCTTCGCCGACCGGCTCCCGCCGCCGACCCTCGCCACGCTGGACGCGGCGGTGGCCTTCGCCGTCGAGCGGCACGGCGACCAGCGGCGCCCCGCCGGGGAGCCCTACGTCGAGCACCTGCTCGAGGCGCTCGAGGTGCTGGTCGAGGCGGTCGGCGAGCGCGACCCCGACACCCTGTGCGCCGCGGTGCTGCACGACGTCGTCGAGGACACCCCGACGACGCTCGACGAGGTGCGGGAGCGCTTCGGGCCGCGGGTCGCCGAGCTGGTCGGGTGGGTCACGAAGCAGGGGGACCGGGAGGCGTACCTGGCCGCCCTGCGCGACGCGCCCGACGCCGCGCTCGCCGTGAAGCTCGCGGACCGGGTGAGCAACGTCCAGCGGCTGCGCACGCACCCGCGCCCGGCCAAGCGGGCCTCGTACTACCGCGAGACCGTCGCCACCATCGTGCCCCTCGCCGCCGGGCGGCCCTGGTTCGAGGCGTGGTACCGCGACTGGCAGGCCGAACACGCCGACCTCGAACGTCTCGATGGGGGACAGCCATGAGTCTCGGCGAGTCGGACGAGCCGTTCCAGTTCGTCGTGCTGGGCGAGCAGACCGGCGGGCAGCTGGTGCCGGGCGAGATGACCGCCGGGAACAACCGCCGCTTCTTCCGGGTCCTGCGCTACCTGCGGCGGGGCTCCTGGGTCATCCGCGACCCGCTGACCAGGGGCGCCGACGCGCTCGACCCGCAGGCGGAGCCGGTGGTGCCGCGCGGCTACCGCACCGACGGCGAGTGGGTCTGGCCGCTGGCGCTGGAGTACTACCTGGAGCACCACGGCGTCGCCCCGCCCAAGGGCCTGCTCGACGTGATGACCGAGCGCGCCCACTTCCCGCTGCGGGTCCACGCCGACCGGTGCGGCCAGGCCCACCAGGCGCTGCTGCCGCGCATGCCCGGCCCGTTCGAGCCGCCCGCGCCGATGCAGTTCCGCCTGCCGCCCGACGTGTACGACCTGCTGCTCACCGTGGGCTGGACGCCCGGCCGCCAGATCCCGGTCGCCGAGGGGCTGGACCCGCGGGCCGAGGAGATCCTCGCCGAGTTCGGCGGGCTCACCTACCCCGTCTACGGCTACGTGCGCGACTGGCGGGTGACGGCCTTCCACCTGCTGCCCGACGGCCCGCCGAGCGACCCCGACCGGCTCGCGGCCGCGGCCGGGCGCCTCGGCGGCCCGCTGCTGCCGCTCGGCTCGGTGCCCGGCTGGAACTGCGAGATCGTGCTGCACCCCGAGCACGGCATCGGCACCGCCGGCGAGACCGAGCGGTTCCTGGGCCGCGACATCGACGAGGCCCTCACCGCACTCGTGCGCGGCGTGGCTCCCGCCGAGTCGCGTCGCGCGGGGAGCGGTTGGCTAAGGTAGGCCCATGTCGACCGACCTGCGGATGCTCAGCGGCGACGAGGTCGTCGCGCTGGTTCGCAAACTGATGACCGTGCGGCCGCTGCTGCGCAACGCCCCGGCCGAGCAGATCATCCAGGAGCTCGGCTGGACCGAGATCGAGCACAACGACGAGGTGTTCTTCACCGACCCCGGCGACGGGCTCGGCGAGGGTAGCGTCGGCCTCGGCGACGACGGCACGCCCGAGGTCGTGACGGCGTCGATCCACACCCAGATGCGCGGGCGCGACACCGACGAGCGGCGCGACTTCCGCCAGGACGCGTTCTCGGTGGCGGGCCGGGCCATCAATGCCGCGTTCGGCAAGCCCTACGGGCTCGAGGACGGCAACCTGCCGAAGCTGAAGTGGCGCATCGGCGACTCGGCGATCAACCTGATCCGCGCGCCGATCGGGGTCAAGCTGTGGCTGTGGCGCCCGATCGACCTCAAGGCCCGGGAGTGGATCCCGGATGAGGAGGAGTACCTGTGACCGCGCCGACGACCCCGACGTGGGACGAGTTCGCCGCCGCCCTGCGCAAGGAGCTGGGCCGGATGGGCGACGGCATCCTCTTCGTCATCAGCCATCGCGAGCAGCCCTGGCACTTCGCGCAGTTCGCGCAGTACCTCGACGAGACCTTCGCCGAGGTCAGCGGGGAGACCGTGCAGGACCCGGCGGTCGAGGAGGCCCCGACGCCGGAGGGGACGCGCATCCTCGAGTCGCTCGGCTGGGCACCGCCGATGCGCCGCGAGGGCTACCGGTGGCACCGGTCCGTCCCCTACCCGCCGACCAGCGCGGAGTACCGCGAGATCGTCGACGCCGTGGTGGTCGCCCTCCGCGACGTCAACGGCGTGCCGGGCCCGGACCACCTGACCTACCGGGCCTGGAACGGCAAGGACGACAACAAGCCCTGGCCGGTCGAGCTGCCGGGCGTGCGGCCCGAGGCTCGTTCCTGAGCGCATGACTCGGGTCCGCGGTGGTGCGGACCGTCGCTCCCGCCAGACACCGCTCGGCGCTGCGCGCCGTCGCTGCCAGGCCCGCGGCTGGTCACCCTCTTTTCATTGCAGTTCCCGGCTCTACGGCAGGAGGTCGGGCCGGTAGCGGCGGAACCAGTCGCCGATCCGTCCCGACGTCCAGCCCCGGTCGATCATGGCCAGGCTCATGTTCACGGTCAGCGGGTCGCCGAACGGCACCCACTCCGCGCCGTGCTGCCGCTGCCGCTCGACCTGGCTGTGGTCGAGGATCTCGCCGACGCCCGTGAGGCCCGGCCCGGTGTTGGCGTCGGCGAACATGTCGACGCCCGCCTGGGCCGCGGCCCGGCCCACGCCGTAGGGCGCGATGACGGTGCCGGAGCGGCGGTTGATGACGACGACGCTCTGGATGTCGGCCCAGCGCATGCGCACGACCTTGCCGTCGCGGCGCAGGAACTCCACGCCGCTCGGGGACAGCCGCAGGCCCTGCTGGCGGCTCGCCACCCGGTGCAGCAGCGTGATCCCGCCGACCACCAGGATCGGCCCCAGCACCATGCCCGCGTAGCCCGCGATCATGTAGCCGATGACGAACATCAGCAGGGCGACCACGATGTTGGTGGGCAGGAACGGCTTGCTGTAGTTGTGCCAGGTCTGCGCCCAGCTCGCCCGGAACTCTTCGGGCTCGTTCATACCGTCACCTCCGCGTCGCTCCGGTGCCGTACCTGTGCTGCCTGATGAGCGGCCACTCCGCTTCGCTCCGTACCGCTCATGTGACCGCTTCGAGGTCGGCCGGTTCGAGGATGCGCAGCTCGTCGAGGCTCGGGCGGCGGCCCAGGACCCGCAGGCGCTGCGCCTGGGCCTTGCGGACGCTTTCGAAGAGCTTCCGGGCGTCGCGGGCGTTGCCGAAGTTGGCGTCGCGCTCGACGGCGGCGAAGTGGCGCAGCAGCGCCGGCTCCACGTCGTCGCCGAGCACGTAGTCGTCGGCCGCGCACATCCGGCGCACGATCCGGACGAGCTCCTCCGGGCTGTAGTTCTCGAAGACGATCGTCTTGGTGAACCGGGACGCGAGACCCGGGTTGGCCGAGATGAACTCGTCCATCTCGGCGGTGTAGCCGGCCGCGATCACCGCGATCTCGTGCCGGTGGTCCTCCATGAGCTTCACCAGGGTGTCGATCGACTCCTGGCCGAAGTCCCCGCCCGAGCCCATGGTGCGCGACAGCGTGTAGGCCTCGTCGATGAACAGCACGCCGCCGCGCGCCTCCTCGAACGCGGCCGACGTCTTCTCGGCGGTGTGGCCGAGATACTGCCCGACCAGGTCGCGCCGCGAGACCTCCTTGAACGCGCCCTTCGGCAGCACGCCCAGCGCGGCGAGCAGCTTGCCGTAGATGCGGGCCACGGTGGTCTTGCCGGTGCCCGGCGCGCCCGCGAACACCAGGTGGTGGCTCATCGCGCCGACCGAGAGCCCGGCGCTGCGCCGCCACTCGTTGACCTGGATCTCGTCGATGAGCGCCCGGACCTCGTCCTTGACGCCGGCCAGGCCGACCATCGTCTCCAGGTCGCCCAGCAGCGCCTCGACGGCGGCCGCGTCCCCGCCGGCCGCCGGGGCACCGTCGCCGATCGTCAGCGGCGCCGCGTCGGGCCGGGCGGTGATCAGCGTCGTGGTCGCGCCCTCGGCGATGTCCACGGCCGGCACGCCGGTGTTCTCGATCTGGCACTCCTCGATCGCGCCGCCGCACCCGCGCGCGACGGAGACGCCGACGCCCTGGGTGTCGTGGATCTTGCAGCGGCGGATCGTCGGCGAGCTCTGGTGGGCCACGACCACCCCGGCGTCGCCGGTCTGGGTCACCTCGCAGCCCTCGAGCGTCGGCTTGCCGAACTGGTACACGTAGACGCCCCGCCGCCCGCACCCGCGCACGACCGTGCCGGTGATCACCGGATCGGCGCCGATGCGCACGATGATCCCGTCCTCGGCGACCTCGCTGATCTGGCAGTCGTCGATGGTGCCCGGCGCGTCCTCGACCACCACGCCGTACTGCGCGCCGGTGATCGTGCACTTGCGCAGGTCGATCGAGCCACCGGCCAGGTCGACGCCGGGCCCGAAGCGCGCGGTCAGGTCGCAGCCGTGCAGCGCGAGCTGGGTGCCGCGCGCGGTGACCACGGGCGCGTCGGCCGCCAGCAGCGTGAAGCCCTCGATCGTCAGCGTGGCGTTGCGCGCGCTCACGGCCGGATAGGGGATCGCGGACGCGTCCAGCGTCACGGTGCCGCCCGCCGGGTCGGAGCTCACCAGCTTCAGGCGCTTGCCGGTGACGAAGATGGCCTCGGCGTAGGTGCCCGGGGCCACCGCGATCACCGAGTCGTCGGTGGCCGCGGCGAGCGCGTCGCCGATGGTGGCGTACGCACCCCGCTGCTGCGGTGAGACGAGAAGTGTGCGAATGACGGCCCCCGGTGCTCCAGACGAAAGGTGCCCTCGCATTATCGCAGCCAGCCGCGCTCACCACGACGCCCGCCTATGGGCAGTCAGTCCGCGTTTGGGCGGCTACGCTGTGCGGCATGGCGACCAGGGCGACGACCGGCCGCAGGCTGCCGCTGACCGCGGGCGCGCTGCTCGTGGGCGACACGGTCTACCGGCACACCTCCGTTCGCGGCGACACCCCGCCCGAGCTGCACGCGCTGATCCGGCGGTTCCTGCACGAGCTGCCGGTCGAGTCGCGGGAGCGCTACGCGGGCTCCTGCGCGGAGATGGTCCTCGTCTCCGACCGCCTGCACGAGGCCGAGCGCGCCCTCGGCGGCACCCCGCTGACCCCGGCGGCCGCGCGGGCCGAACTCTGGGGCGCGCAGCTGTCGCTGGTGCACATCCGCGAGGAGGGCGACCCGGTGCACGGCACTCCCGCCCGGCCCTGCCGCACCTGCACCGCGCTGCTGGACTGGCTCGGCATCGAGGCGGGCACGTCATGAGCCGCGCTTTCGCCCCCGTCTGCGTCGCGCTGCTGGAGTGTGCGTCATGAGCCGCGTCGAGCGTTTCGCCTCCGGCGCGGAGACCGGCCGCGTCTGCGTCGCGCTGCTGGAGCGTGCGTCATGAGCGGCCCCGCGCGTTTCGCCCCCGACGTGGAGACCGCGCTGCGCGAGGCGGGCTGGGAGCCCGGCCGCGACGTGACGCCCCAAGCGCGCATGTGGGGCCTGGCGCTCGCCTCGCACGCCTCGCCGTCCGGGCAGCAGCACACCGTCGTGCCCGCCGCCCTGGCCGTGCTCGCCGAGTTCGGCGGCCTCACGGTCCGGGCCGCGGGCGAGGGCGCCGAGATCGCCCGCACCGGCATCGTCTTCGACCCGCTGCGCGGCCTGCACGCCGCCACGACGCTGGCCGAGCTCGGCGAGCTGATCCAGGCCCGGCTCACGCCGATCGGCGAGCAGGACGACGGCGCCGGGCTGCTGGCCATGGACGAGCACGGCCGCGTCTTCGTGCTCGACCACACCGCCGACTGGTTCGCCGGCGCGACCGTGGACGAGGCGATCGCCACGCTGCTAGGAGGCCGCCTCCCGGCCCGCGTCACCGACGACGGCACCTGGTCATGACGCCGTCGTACGACTCAGGCCCCGCCGGCGCATACGGCCCGCACGACGACTGGCGCCCGCCCGGCACCGACGATCGACGGCCCTCGCCCGGCGCCGGGGACTGGCGACCGTCGCCGGGCGCCGATAGCCCGCAGCCCTCGCCCGGCGCCGAAGACTGGCGGCCCTCGCCCGGTGCCGGAGACCCGCGGCCCTCGCCCGGTGCCGACGGCCCGCGGCCCTCGATCGGTGGCGGGGACTGGCGGCCGTCGACCGAGGCCGAGGAGGCCATGGCCGCGGCGGTCGCGGCCGGTGACCAGATCGCCTACCTGAAGGCGCTGTCCGACGAGGCGCTCTACCTGCCGATCACCCCGGCCGCGGCCGCCGGGCGCGAGCCGGTGACCCTGGCGACGTCCCCGGCCGGCGGCACGACCTACGTGCTGGCCTGGACGTCCGGCCCGGCGCTGCCGCCCGAGGTTCAGGCCGTGCGCCGCACCCCGCTCTTCGAGGTCGTGCACGCCATCCAGGAGCGCGGCTGGGGCATCGCCGTGGACCCCGGGCTGCCCGTGCAGGCGTACCTGTCGCCGGACGCGGTGCAAACCCTGCCGCCGTGGGAGCCCGAGTGGTGGCCGCTGGACGACGCGCTGCGCCGGGCGGTGCTGGCCGAGGACCGGGAGGCGTACATGGCCGCCCTCCTCGAGGCACATCTGGTGCTGCCGCTGCCGACGGAGGAGGAGCTGGCCGCGGCGAACCCGCAGCCCGACCCCGACGATCCCGAGGCGGCCTACTGGACCGTCGTGCGCACCGACCGGATCGTGCCGAGCATCTCCCGCGACGTGACCGACCCCGAGTTCCCCTGGTGGCGCGCCGAGCTGGTCGACGGCCGCGAGATCATCTTCGCCTTCACGTCGGTGGCGCACATGCAGGCCGAGGTCGGCGACCGCGAGTGGGTCTCGGTACCGTTCGTCGACATCGTGGTCGCCTGGCCGGAGAACGAATCGGAGAGCGGCCCGCAGAGCCGGCCGCGGACCGGGGCGTCGAGCGGCGCCGGAGGCTGGGCGGCCAGCGGGTCGCAGAGCGGCGCCGGGAGCTGGTCGCAGACCGCGCCGAGGGGCGGGTCGCAGGGCGGGGCGACGAGCGGGCCGGCGCTGCGGCTCAACCCGGGCGGCACCAACGGGATGGAGCTGCCGCCCGAGGCCCTCGCGGAGATGTACAAGCTGTTCATGGCGGCCCTGCACGAGAAGCACACCGCGCGCGACGAGTGATCAGCGCTGCGGCGGCCCGTGATACTGCTGCTCGACCCCGGTGGGGGAGAGCCAGACGTACCGGTTGGCCCCGCTGCCCATGAGCGCGAGCATCTCCGGGGTCATCTCCTGCAGCAGGCCGGCCCCGCTCTCGGTGAGGTTCAGCGCCTGGCCCGCCACTGCGGCCTCCTGGTGGCTGAGCTTCTGCAGCATCACGAGGTTGCAGCCCTGCAGCGTGTGCGCGTGCTCGGCGCCGAGCTTGCGTACCACCGTCACCTGCGTCTGCCACGCCCCGAGCTCCGGGCGCGCGCCGAAGCCGACCTGGCTCACGTCGGTCACGATGAGCAGCGGCTGCCGGGCGCTCGCCGGGGCGGTGGGCGGGCGCGGATCGTTCCACAACAGCAGCCGGTCGCTCATCCCGGTCGCCCACTCGCCGAGCCCCTGCCACGGGCGCGGGTCGCCGGTCATCACGATCACGCGGGCGCCCAGGGCGAGGGTCCGGAAGACCAGGAGCCGCTGCGCCCAGAGCCCGGCGACCAGGGTCACGCGGGTCGGCTCCGGGCGGAACAGCCGGATCGGCACCGGCTGGCGCTGGTAGTCCACGCCGAGCATCAGGCCCGTCGCGCCCGTGCCGCCCCGCACCTGCTTCAGCGCCGCCGCGCTCACGTCGTGCCAGCCCACGTGCAGCCGGGGCAGGCTCGGCCCGAGCGGCTTGCCGGTGCGCCGCGCCGGGGCCGGGGTGCTCGTCGGCGGCCCGGTCGGGCCCTGCCGGCGGACCGCGAGGTCCTCGGGGCGGGCCTGGGCCGGGGCCTGCGCGGGGTGCTGGGCAGCGAGCGTCCCGGCCGCGGCCTGGGCCTGCTGCCACGGCAGGTTGGGCGCGGCGGTGCGGGACAGGGAGCTCTCGAGGTCGAACTGCGGGGGCGCGGCGGCCGGGCGCACCTCGGTCGTCACGTGCTCGCGAACCGGCTGGGCCTGCTGCGGCACGGCGGCCCGCGCCTGAGCGGCGTACTGAGCCTGCTGCGCGGCCTGAGCTTGAGCGGCCTGAGCTTGAGCAGCCTGAGCCTGAGCGGCGGCCTGAGCCTGGGCATACTGCGCCTGCTGCGCGGCGTAGGCGGCCTGCGCCTGGGCGGCCGCCTGGGCCTGCGCGTGCGCTTGGGCGGCGGCCTGAGCCTGAGCAGCCTGAGCGGCCTGAGCAGCCTGGACCTGGGCCGCGTAGGCCGCGGCCTGCTCCGGGGAGTACTGCGCGGCGCGAGCCGCCGGCGGCACCTGGGCCCGGCCGACCCCGCCCCGGTGCAGCCCGATCTGCTCCGGCGGCGGCGCGCTGTGCCGCCCGGGCTGCTCCTCGTAGGGCTCCGGCGGCTGCTGCGGGTGGCTCACTTCGCACCGCCCCCGGTCGGGGCGCACGCGTACATCCCCGGCCCGTGCTCCCCGTCGAGCCGCACGAGCTCGGCGTGCGCCGCGGTCGCCGCCTCCGTCACCGCGCCGGCCGAGGCCTCCAGCGCCGCGGCCGGGGCCGAGACGCGCACGAGGCAGCGCAGCGCCAGCCCCCCGCCGTCGCGGGTCAGCGTCAGCGAGGTCGCCGACGACGAGGACGGCAGCGAGATCAGGTGCTCCAGCAGCGCGGAGGTGTCGTCCAGCCGCGGCCAGGTCTTGAGCCAGAAGACGTTGTGCGCCAGTTCGCCGGAGCGCCAGTTCGTCCAGTCCTCCTGCGGCCGCCACGACTCGCCGGGCACGGCCGGGTCGAGCTCGCAGGCCCGGGCGAGGGCGTCGGTGAGCTCGTCGCCGGTGAGGATGTGGTGCTCGAGGCCGGCGTCGCGCAGCAGCCGGCCGACCTTGCGGATCAGCGAGCCGACGAGCGCGGGCGCGTGCTCGGCGTCGTAGCTGCCGGCCATGCCGACCTCGGCGCGGGCGCGGGCCTCGAGCCGGACCGCGACCCACGTGGTGCGCTCGGCGGGCAGGGCGGGGCCGGGCTGCAGCTGCTGCAGCTCGCGGTAGGAGCGCGCGGCGAACTGGGTGTTGTCAACCCGCTGCCACGGCGCCGGGACGCTCACGGTGGTGACCTGCACGACCGCGCCGGGGTGCTCGGCCTCGTCCAGCACGCGGGCGAGGAGATCCAGCGGTACACCCGGCTCGGCATCGCCCCGCATGGACGTCTCGGTGCCGAGGACGGCCGCGGCGTACCACCCGGCGGCGTCGCATCCGATGCCGATCTTCGGGCCGTCGGCGGTGGCGCCGGGCACCTCGCGGACCAGCATCCCCGGTGCGAGGGTGCGCAGCATGACCAGGCGGCGGTCGGGCTCGTGGGCGGGGTCGGGCGCGGCGAAGCGGCGGCGGTTGTGCTCGCGGGTCATCGCGCGCCGCTCCAGCCACCAGCGGCCGCGGCTGCGCAGCAGGGCGACGAGGACGACGGCCAGGCCGGCGGCTCCGGCGATCCCGGCGACGATCGGCCCGCGCGGCAGCAGGGCCGCGATGCCCAGCACGACGGCCTCGACCAGCACCAGGCGCCCGATGTGGATCCCGCCGACGTATCCGGGCCGGCGCCGCAGCTGCGGCCGGTCCACGGCGTCGGGTCGTCCGGCGGGCGGCGCGGTCGCGCTGCCCCGCGCGGACACGGGCGCTTGTGTCATCCGGCCGGCACCCCCCGTAGCTCTAGCCGCTCAACTCGTCGTCGGGATCGCAGCTTACCTATCCCGTTCACCCTATGGGGGCAGGCGGGAGAGCGTACCGCGTCACCCTCATCATCCCTCCCGGGCCGGCGATCGCGCTCACCGGCGGACCACTCTGTGCGGTATCCGCCAGCCGATGCCCAGAAGATGCCAGCCGCGCCACGGCATCCTCGTGGGTCACGCTGCCCACACGGCCGTCCCGGTTGATCCGAGCCCCCTCGGACAGCACGCGTACCGCCACTTCCCGGCCCGGCGATCGCCGCGCGACGGAGTCACCGCGCCGGGTGAGGGTTGAACGGCGCCGGCCGGGCACAGGGCGCTCCATGCCAGCCACCAAGCCAGCCACCAAGAAGAAAAGCGGCAGCCAGCCCTGGCTGCACCAGCAGGGCCGCGAGATCCAGCGGTTCGGCCAGCTGCGCCAGTTCCCGGTCGCGCTGTCCCACGACGCCCGCCTGTACTCCTGCGAGCGGCTCAACCAGGTGCTCGCCGACACCCAGATCCTCTACTCGCTCTACAAAAAACACCACTGGCTCATGCGCGGCCCGACCTTCTACCAGCTGCACCTGCTGCTCGACAAGCACGCCGAGGAGCAGATCGAGCTCGTCGACACCCTCGCCGAGCGGGTCCAGACGCTGGGCGGCATCGCCGTCGGGGACCCCCGGCACGTGGCCGAGCTGACCCGGGTACCGCGGCCGCCGGACGGTGCCGAGGAGGTCCCGGCGATGCTGTCGCGCCTGCTCGAGGCGCACGAGATGATCCTCCAGGAATGCCACGACGCCGCGGGGCGGGTCATGGAGCAGGGCGACGACGGCACCAACGACCTGCTGGTCTCCGACGTCATCCGCCGCAACGAGCTGCAGGCCTGGTTCCTCGCCGAGCACCTGGTCGACACCCCCCTCGTGCACACCGAAGAGGAGGCGAGGGCGGCCGCCAACGGACGGCGTTGATGGCAGGCGTTACCGTGACGGCGTGACGAGGCATATCGAGTCGCAGCTGGGCATCGACCTGGGCACCACGCACACGGTCGCCGCGCTGACCGCCGCCGACGGTCGCAGCCAGCCGCTGCTGTTCGACGCCAGCTTCCTGCTGCCGTCGTCGGTGTACGCCGAGGTCGACGGGCACCTGCTCGTCGGCCGGGATGCCGAGCGCAGTGCCCGGCTCGATCCCTCCCGCTTCGAGCCCAACCCGAAGCGCCGGGTCGATGACGGCACGGTGCTGCTGGGGCAGCGCGAGTACGCGGTGTCCGACCTGCTCGCCGCGCTGCTGCGGCGCACCGCGGACGAGGCGTCCCGGGTGCTGGGGGTCATGCCGGTGCGCACCGTGCTGACCTACCCGGCGAACTGGGCCACCCACCGCCGCTCGGTGCTCGCCGACGCCGCGGCCCGGGCCGGCATGCCGTCGCCGATCCTGGTGCCGGAGCCGATCGCGGCCGCCGCGTACTTCACCAGCATCCTCGGGCGCACCATCGTGCCCGGCGGGGTCCTGGTGGTGTACGACTTCGGCGGCGGCACCTTCGACACCACGATCCTGCGGCGCCGGCCCGACGGCGGCTGGGACGTGCTGGCCAGCGACGGCCTGCCCGACGTCGGCGGGGTCGACCTCGACGCGGCGATCATCGGACACCTGGGCCAGTCGCTCACCGCCACCGACCCGGACCGCTGGCGCCAGCTGGTCGAGCCCGCCGACGACGCCGCCCGCCGCCGGCACCACCTGCTGCGCGAGGACGTGCGCGCGGCCAAGGAGCAGCTCTCCCGCGCCTCGACGGCGAGCGTGCACCTGCCGCTGTTCGAGACCGACATCCACGTCACCCGCTCGGAGTTCGAGCAGCTGTCCCGCTCCTACCTGCAGCGCACCGTCGACCTCACGGCGAGCACCCTGCAGCGGGCCGGGGTGCGCATCGACCAGATCGGCGGGCTGTTCCTCGTCGGCGGCTCCAGCCGCATCCCGATGGTCTCCACGCTGCTGCACCAGCGGCTCGGGGTCGCCCCGACGATCATCGAGCAGCCCGAGCTCGTCGTCGCGCTCGGCAGCGTGCTGGCCGCGATGCCCTCGCGGCCCGCGCCCTTCCCGCAGGGCCCGCCGCCGGCCGGCCCGCGCCCGCCGATGATCGCCCCGCCGAACGCCCCGATCTCCGGCCCGGTCCCCGTCCCGGTCTCGGGCCTGCCGACTGCGCCCATGTCCACCACCCCAATGCCCACCGCGCCCATGTCCGGGCCGCCGAGCCCGGTGTCGCCGGCGGCGTTCCAGTCCTCCGCCACGCCGACGTCCCCGCCCACGAGCGCGCCGCCCAACCCCACCGCGGTGTTCGGGGCGCCGCCCCCGGTCGCGCCGCCGTTCCAGCCCGTCGCGCCGCCGCGCCCGGGCGGCGGCGGGAGCAAGACCGGCCTGCTCGTGCTCATCGTGGTCGGCGCCGTGCTGCTGCTCGGCGTCGGTGGCGCGGTCGCCTGGAACGCGGTCAGCGACGACAAGCCGGACACGGACCGCACCGCCACGGCCGGCAACGGCAGTCGCGGCAACGGTGGCACCGGGACGGACAACGGCACCGGGACGGACAACGGCGGCGGGGCGGCCCCGACCGCCAACGCGAAGCCGGGCGCGGCCACGCAGACCGTCGACGTGAACAAGACGATCTGGTACTCCCAGTTCAAGGTCACCGTGGCCAAGGTGACGTACGACGCCAAGACCGACAGCACGCCGAAGCTCACGGCCGAGCTCGTGATCGAGAACCTCGGCTCGGACAACGAGCGGCCCTATCTGCCGACGGTCTTCAACGTCGGCGGGCAGCAGTACACGGGCCAGTTCCAGGAGAGCACCACGGTGGCGGGCGGCCAGAAGAGCAACTACACCCTGGACTTCGGCATCTACGACCCGTTGAAGGTCAGCATCGCCACCGGCGAGCTCATCTTCGGCGCGGCCGACCGCGAGCAGCCCAAGATCTCGCTGGCGAGCGGGGACGTCAACGCGTACGAGCCGGTCAACCTGATCAAGGACCAGAAGGTGACCGTGCGGGACGTGACCGCCACGTTCACCACGTGCGACCTGCGCGGCGGCTTCTTCGACTACAACGGGCAGGCGAAGAAGGGCTACCGCGTGGTGATGTGCAAGGTCGACATCCAGTACAACGGGAAGTCCTCGGAGTACGTCGGGCAGGAGCACTTCCGCCTGGGCACGCCGGACAACTCCGAGCTCGGCCCGGACACGGCGCCGAACGAGGCCCTGTCCAGCGGGCAGAAGGCGGTCGGCACCGACCTCGCGTTCCAGGTGAAGATCGACCAGCCGGGCACGTACAAGCTGCGGCTGGTCGACCTCGGCGACCACAAGGACCGGCAGGCCGGCGACGTCGCCGAGGTCGACCTCACCCTGAAGTAGCTAGCGGGCGCCGCCGTTGACGTAGAGGGTCTGGCCGGAGACGTAGGAGGCCTCGTCGCTGGCCAGGAACGCGATGACGGCGGCGACCTCCTCGGGCCGGCCGACCCGGCGCAGCGGCGTGCGCTCGGCCACCATCGCCTGGTGCTCCTCGGCGGTGCTGCCGACGCGCTCGGCCGTGGCCGCGGTCATCGGGGTCGCGATGTAGCCCGGCGCCACCGCGTTGACGGTGATGTCGTACGGCCCCAGCTCGATCGCCAGCGTCGCGGTGAGCCCCTGCACGCCCGCCTTCGCCGCGGCGTAGTTCGCCTGGCCGCGGTTGCCCAGGGCCGAGCGGCTGCTGAGGTTGACGATCCGGCCGTACCGCTGGGGAACCATCACCCTCTGCACCGCCTGACAGCACAGGAACATGCTGGTCAGGTTGGTGTTGAGCACCGCCGACCACTCGTCGAACGGCATCTTGAACAGCAGGTTGTCCCGCGTGATGCCGGCGTTGTTGACCAGGATGTCGATCCGGCCGATGCCCGCGAACACCTCGTCGACCTGCACCTTGTCGGTCACGTCGCACGCCACGACCCCGTCGGCGGCCTTGAGGTCGAGCACCACCACGTTCGCGCCCTGCTCGCGCAGCAACGCCGCGGTGGCCGCCCCGATGCCCTGGGCCCCGCCGGTGACGACGGCCGTCCTGCCCTCGAATCGCATGCTCAGATCCTTTCCACCAGTACCGCGGAGCCCTGCCCGACACCCACACACATCGACGCCAGCCCGCGGGAGTCGCCCGTGCGCCGCATCCGGTGCAGCAGCGTCGTGAGGATCCGCGCGCCGGAGCAGCCCAGCGGGTGCCCGAGCGCGATCGCGCCGCCGTCCGGGTTGACCAGCTCCGGGTCGAGCCCGAGCTGGTCGGCGCACGCGAGCACCTGCGCCGCGAAGGCCTCGTTGAGTTCGGCCTGCCGCACGTCGCCGACGGACCAGCCGGCCCGGGCGAGCGCCTTGCGGGTCGCCGGCACCGGCCCGATGCCCATCACGTCGGGGTGCACGCCCGCCGACGCCCCGGCCACATAGCGGCCCAGCGGCTCCAGCCCGAACTCGCGCAGCGCGTCCTCGCTGACCAGCAGCAGCCCGGCCGCGCCGTCGTTGAGCGGCGAGGAGTTGCCGGCGGTCACCGTGCCGCCGTCGCGGAAGACCGGCTTGAGCTTGGCCAGCTTCTCCAGGCTCGTGTCGGCCCGGATGCCCTCGTCGGCGCCGACCCCGTCGACCGGCAGCAGCTCGGCCGCGAAGTGCCCGTTCGCGGTCGCCTCGGCCGCCCGCTGGTGGCTGCGCAGCGCGAACGCGTCCTGGCGTTCGCGGCCGATGCCGTGCCGCGCCGCGACCTCCTCGGCCGTCTCGCCCATGCTCAGCAGCCCGTGCAGCTCCCGCATGCGCGGGTTGACCAGGCGCCAGCCGAGCCGGGTGTCGGAGACGGCCATCGCGTGCGGCAGCGCCTCGTCCGGCCGCGGCAGCACGAACGGCGCCCGGCTCATCGACTCCGACCCGCCGGCCACGACCACGTCGGCCTCGCCCGCGGCGATGGTGCGGGCGGCGACGGTGACCGCCTCCATCCCCGAGGCGCAGAGCCGGTTGACGGTCGCGCCGGGCACGCTGTCGGGCAGGCCCGCCAGCAGTACCGCCATCCGCGCCACGTTCCGGTTGTCCTCGCCGGCCTGGTTGGCCGCGCCCCAGTAGACCTCGTCGACGCGGGCCGGGTCGATGCCCGACACCAGCTCCCTGACCACGGCCGCCGCGAGGTCGTCGGGCCGCACGTGGGAGAGCGCCCCACGCAGCCTCCCGATCGGTGTGCGCCGGGCGGCGGCAAAGTACACGGTTCGCATGCCCATAAACTAACACTGTTAGTTGGACGCGGGAACCGTCCGGCCGCCTCCCGCGTCCAACCCGCCATGAAGCCTTCGCGCCTGATCCTGGCGACCGCGCTCCTCGCGGCCGCCTGTGGCTCGCCGTCCACCACCGGCGAGCCGCCCATTGCCTACGCCCCGGACGATCTCGTCCTGCAGGTGCGCAGCTCCGGCGGCATGCTGCCGGTCGAGATGCTGGTGACCCAGGTGCCGGAGATCAGCGTGTACGGCGACGGAAGGGTCATCACCGCGGGCCCGGTCACGGAGATGTACCCGGGCCCGGCCCTGCCGAACGTGCAGGTGCGCCACGCGAGCCCGGAGACCGTGCGCAAGCTGGCCGAGCGGGCCGTCGAGGCCGGCGTCGGCAACGGCGCGGACCTCGGCACCCCGCAGATCATGGACGCCGGGACGACGATCATCACCGTGCGCACCGGCACGGGCCTGGTCACGTCGGACGCGCCCGCCCTCGGCCTCGGCGACGACGGCCTGAGCGCGGCCCAGCACCAGGCCCGCAAGCCGCTGGTCGAACTGGTGCGCTACCTGCGCGAGCTGGACCTGGGCGAGCCCGTCGCCTTCGAGCCGAGCCTGGTCGCCGCCGTCGGGCACCAGTGGCAGCCGCGGGAGGACGGCCTGCCCACAGACCCGCCGCCGGTCGACTGGCCCGGCACGGCCCCGCTGCCGGGCGATCCCGTGGGCAACCTGAACGTGCGATGCGTGACGGCCGACGCCGCACCGGTGCTCGCGGCGGCGAGGAACGCCAACGCGCGCACGCCCTGGATGTCGGGCGGCGCGCGCTGGGAGGTGGGCCTGCGGCCACTGCTGCCGCACGAGTCCTCGTGCTCGGACGTGAACCGATAAGTCGGGCGCTCCGCGCCACGACTTATCGCATTTTTCGCCTGTCAGGTCATAAGTCCGAAATGTCGTGGCGCGAAGCGCCCGACATTTCGCATTCGAGCGGTTCCTTACGTCGGCTCCGAGCCCTGGACCGCCCGCCACAGCCAGGCGCCCGAGTTGCGGCGGGAGAGCAGGCCCGTGATGCGGTACGGGAACGGCTCGACCGACCCGTCAGGGCCGTGCTCGGCGCCGTCGGCCTCGGCGATGACGAAGGCGCCGCCCGGCAGGGTGTGCACCGTCGCCGACGTCGCCTGCCAGGTGTAGGCCGCGGGCCGTGCGAAGAGCCCCGCGAGGAGCTCCCGCACGGCGTCGCGGCCGGTCGCGCACTCGCCGGCCTCGGAGCCGACGTACGTGATGTCGTCGTCGGGCACGAAGCAGGCGAGCGCGCCTTCCAGATCGCGGGCGAGAAAGGCCTGCCCCAGCCGGTCCACCAGCTCGACCACGTCGCTCATGACGGCACCACCAGTTGCTTGGGCGAGCGCATGCCCGGCAGGTAGAGGAACGCGAGGGTCACCGCGGCCCCGAGCACACCCGCGCCGATGAGGGTGTTCTGCACGCCGATCGCGGTCGCGACGGGCGCGGCCATGGCGTAGCTCAGCGGTACCAGTGCGATCGAGATGAACCAGTCGACCGAGCTCACGCGACCCATCAGCTCCGCCGGGACGAGCCGCTGCTTCGCGGTCGCCCACGCGATCGTGCCGGCCGCCTCCAGGCCGTTGACGAGCGCGCACGAGATGGCGAGCTGCCACGACGCCGTGGCCAGCCCGTAGCCCGCCACCGCGAGGGTCGCCAGCGTCCAGGTGACGTAGATGAAGCGCATGTACTCCTGCGGCACCCCGCGCTGCCCGACGATCAGGGCCGCCGCGACGGCGCCGATGCCACCGCTGGCCAGGACCAGGCCCAGGTCGCCCGCGGTGCCGTGCAACTCGTGCTTGACCACGAGCGGCAGGAGGACCTCGGTGGGGCCGATGAAGAGCAGGTAGGCGAACGTCGCGGCGAGGAAGGTGCCCCAGAGCCACACGTTGCCGCGCACGTAGTGCATGCCGGCCTTGAACTCCTCCCACACCGACGCCTCGGGCGCCTCCGCGGGTCCGGCCGCCGCCGGTCGGGCGCGCATCAGCAGCAGGCAGGCCGCCGAGATCGCGAACGTCACGGCGTCCACCGCGAAGGCCAGCCCGCTGCCGCCGACGGCGATGAGCACGCCGCCGAGGGACGGGCCGGCCATCTGCAGGGCCGCGGGCCGCACGAACTGGTCCAGGGCGTTGGCCTGCACCAGCTCCTCCTCGTCGACCAGGGTGGGCACGAGCCCGTCGAACGCCGGGCCGAAGAAGCCCGACGCTGCCCCGTAGACCGCGACCAGCGCCACGATGTGCCACACCTGCACGACGCCGGTGAGGCTGAGCACCGCGAGCACCGTCAGCACCGAGCCCCGTACCACGTCGGTGGCGAGCATGATCTTCCGCCGGTCGAACCGGTCGCTGACCACGCCGCCGAACAGTAGCGTGGCGACCTGGGGCAGGGTCAGGGCGAACCCGACGACGGACATCGCCGCCGGGGCGTCCGACAGCGCGTACACCTGCCAGGCCATCGCAACGAGGAGGATCCCGTCGCCGATCAGCGAGCTGCTCATGCCCGTCCACAGGAGCCGGAAGTCCCGGACCCGCAGCGGGATCAGCAGCGCCGGCAGCTGCCGCCGGGCGCGGTGCCGGGCCTGATGCTCGTGCTTCAAGCCGCGTTCCCGAGGGTGAACACATCCGTCCGCAGCAGGCGGCCGGCGTGGGCGAGCTCGGTGATGACGCCGTTGAGCTGGTCGATCTCGGCGTCGGTGTTGGCCGCGGTGACCTGGACGCGGAAGCCGACCTGGTCGCGCGGGACGAGCGGGTAGGCGGCCAGGGTCACGTAGGTCTCGCGGTCCCACAGGAACTGCCCGACCTGGGCGATGTCCTCGCCCGGGGCCAGCGGCAGCTCGATGATCGGCGTGGTGCCGGAGTTCGGGGTGTAGACGCCGAGCGCGCGCACGTGGTCGAGCACGCGCATGGTCTTGCGGTACAGGTCGGCGCGGATCTCGTCGCCCCGCTTCTCGTTGACGTCGAGGCCGGCCATGACCGTGGCCAGCGAGGCCGTCGGGGACGGGCCCGAGTACAGGTACGGCGGGGCGGCGACCTTGAGGTGGTTCTTGAGCCACGTCGGCAGGGCCAGGAACGCCATGAGCGACGAGTAGGACTTCGAGAAGCCGCCGACGAGCACGATGTTGTCGTAGGTCTCGCCCGCGTACTTCACGATCGCGTTGCCCCGCGAGCCGTACGGCGAGGTCTCGTCGGGCCGCCGCTCGCCGATGACGCCGAAGCCGTGCGCCTCGTCGACGTAGAGCAGCGCGTCGTACCGGCGGCAGACCTCGGCGAAGCGGGCCAGGTCGGGCGCGAGGCCGGTCATGCTGTTGACGCCGTCCATCGCCACGAGCTTCGCCTTGCCGGCCGGGGCCTTGGCCAGCAGCTCGGCCAGGTGCTCCGGGTCGCCGGCCTTGAAGCGCTGGACCGTGGCGCCGAGGCCCTTGGCGTACATGCAGCCGTCGTAGATGGTCTTGTGCGACTGCGAGTCGAGGAAGATGGTGCCGTCGCCGGCCAGGATCGGGATCACCGACATGTGGATGTGCGTGATCGTCGGCAGCAGCAGGGTGTCCGGGGCGCCGAGCAGCTCGGTGAGGCGCTCCTCGATGTCGATGTACGGCCGGGAGTTGCCCAGCAGCCGCGACCAGCTGGGGTGCGTGCCCCAGGTGCGGATGTACGGGTCGACGGCGTCCATGATCTCCGGCTCCAGGTCGAAGCCGAGGTAGTTGCACGAGGCCCAGTCGGTCAGCCAGTGACTGCCCACCCGGATGCGGCGGCCGTCGATCTCCTCGATGACGGCGTCGTACATCGGGCTGGTCGTGCGCAGTCGCTCGAGGTCGTCCCAGCGTCCGTCGCGACGAACGTAGGAGCCCTGGGTGCTGTGCAGCGGGTGGACGGTCATGCGGGTCTACCTTCCATGGTTGAGGAGCGTTCCTGTGGAGCTCGCCGGGGTCTCCGGTCGAGTCACGCCATCGCGGCGAATGGCGCGGTCTTCGGGATGAGCGCGAACGCGTCGGGCTCGGACAGCGGCCGGGCGAACAGGTAGCCCTGGCCGTAGGGGCAGCCGATCTGCTGCAGGGCCTCGCGCTGGCCGGCCTCCTCGACGCCCTCGGCCACGACCGAGAGGTTGAAGGTCTGGGCCAGCTGGACGATCGCCGTGACGACCGCCCGCTGCTGGGTCGAGCTGAGCATGTCGTCGATGAACGACTTGTCGATCTTCAGGACGTCGATCGGCATGTGCTGCAGGTACGACAGCGACGAGTAGCCGGTGCCGAAGTCGTCGATGGCGAGCCGGATGCCCATCGCCCGCAGCGCGTCGAGGTCGGCGCGCACGGTGTCGTCGTTGCGCAGCAGCAGGCTCTCGGTGATCTCCAGCAGCAGCGTGCCGGGCTCCACGCCCGAGGTGCGCAGCATCTGGCGCACCTCCTCGACGAAGCCGGGAGTGCGGAACTGGCGAGCGGAGACGTTCACGCTGATGTACCGCAGCGCGCCGGGCGCCGTCGAGCGCTGCCAGCGGCCGGCGGTGTTCAGCGCCTGCTGCAGCACCATCCGCCCCATCGGCACGATGAGCCCGCTCTCCTCGGCCACCTCGATGAAGTGGCCGGGCGCGATCATGCCCCGGGTCGGGTGGTTCCAGCGCACGAGCGCCTCGAAGCCCAGCGGCACGCCGGTCTCCAGGTCGACGATCGGCTGGTACTGCAGCACGAACTGGCTCTCCTTGACGGCCTGGTCGAGCGCGGCGCGCAGCTCCAGGCGCTCCAGCACGGCGGTGTGCAGGTCGGACTGGTACCGCCGCCACTGCCCCTTGCCGGCCCCCTTGGCCACGTAGAGCGCGAGGTCGGCCTGGCGCATGAGCTCCTCGGCCGAGTTCGCGTCGATCGTGGTGGACAGGCCGATGCTGCTGATGCCGTTGACCGACTCGCCGGCCACGGCGAACGGCTCGGCGAGCGCGAGGTTGATGCGCTCGGCGGCCAGCTCGAGGTCGGCGATGGAGTCGGCCTCGATGAGCGCGGCGAACTCGTCGCCGCCGAGGCGGGCGACGGTGTCGGTCGGGCGCAGCTCGGCGGTGATGCGCTTGCCCACGGCCTGCAGCAGCTCGTCGCCGACGGCGTGGCCGAGCGTGTCGTTGACGATCTTGAAGTCGTCGAGGTCGATGAAGAGGACGCCGACCAGGCTCCCGTCGCGCTGGCCGCGGAACACGGCCTGCTCGACCCGGTCACCGAAGAGCACCCGGTTGGCCAGGCCCGTGAGCGAGTCGTGGAACGCCTGGCGGATGAGCTGCTCCTCGAGGCGCCGGCGCTCGGTCACGTCCCGCACGGTCAGCACCAGGCCGCCGACGGTGGTGTCCTCGCGCAGGTCCCGGCAGTCGACCTCGACCAGCAGGTCGGAGCCGTCCACGCGCTCGGCCCGCACGTCCATGACGTCGTGGCCGTGCGCGCCGGAGCGGACCTGGCCGAGCAGCTCGGCGAGGCGGGCGCGCTCGTCGCGGGCGATGAACTCCCACAGCTCGTAGCCCGCGATGCGCTCGTCGCCGAAGACCGTGCCGGCCGAGGGGCTGGCGTACTGGATCACGTCGTTGTCGTCGACGATCAGGATGACGTCGGACGTGTTGTGGATCAGGGTGCGGAAGTACGCCTCGCTGTTGCGCCGGTTGACCTCGGCGGTCAGCGTGATGCGCTCCAGCGCCATGGCGGCCTGCGAGGCGAGCACCTCGAAGGTCGGCTGGAGCAGCTGGAGGACCTCGGTCGGGGCGGCGAGGTACAGCACGTCGCTGGTCACGCCGAGCGGGTGGCGCAGCGCCGAGCTGAACTCGCGCAGCCGGGACCGCACGTCCGGGGCGAGCCCGGAGACGCGCACCAGGCCGGGCGCGGGCAGCTCCTCCTCGGCGCCGACACGCACGAGGGTCACCACGTGCGGGGTGTCGGCCGGCAGCAGCCGCTCGAGCGTGGTCTGCACGGCGGAGAGCGCCTCGCGGGTGTCGGCCGCGGAGACGAGCGTGGTCGTCGCCTCGCGCAGCTCCCGCTCGCGGGCCAGCGACTGGCGGTGGTTGCCCATGACGCCGGCCAGGCGCAGCAGCACCAGGGCGAACATGACGCCGGAGGCGGCCGCGACGACGGCGGCGTCGCGCACGGTGCCCAGGCTCGCCTCGACCAGCAGCACGCCGGGGGCGATCAGCGAGGCGGCGCCGAGCAGCGCGATGCGGCGCCCGCCGAGGTCGGCGGTGGCCGAACGGGTCGGCTCGGTCATCTCCTGCATCGACGGGTGCAGCGCGGCCGCGGCCCACGCCGAGTAGCACACGACCCAGCCGAGGTCGGTGGGGCCGCCGACGTGCCAGGAGCCGTTGAGCTGGATGAGGCCGTAGACGACGTCGGCCGCGAGCAGGCCGGCGGTGCCGAGGCCGAGCAGGTTGATCGAGCCGGTGCGGCGCACGCCACCGGTGAGCAGGCGGGCGAAGACGGCCAGGGTCAGCACGTCGCCGAGCGGGTAGCCGATCGAGACCAGCTTCTGCAGCAGCGTGAGCTCGGTGCTGCGCACGTACGGGTCGATCAGGAAGATCCAGGACAGCAGGGCCAGGCCGATGGTGAACGTGGCGGCGTCGATCAGGCTGTCACGGTTGTTGCGCCCGGTGCGGGAGCGGATGAAGCCGAGCAGGCCGCCGGCGAGGATGGGGTACATCGCCAGGTACAGCACGTCGGAGAACGACGGGAACGGGTTCTCGAGGCCGAACACGTCGGTGAGCAGGTTGTAGCGGAAGTCGCCGAAGCCGAAGCAGGCCAGCGCGGCAGCCAGGAGGAACCACGGCCAGCGGCGGCTCGGCCGGTGCACCACGACGCCCACGACGACGCCGACCACGCTGGACAGGCCGATCGCGCCCCACCAGATCATGTGCATGTCGGGCCACTGGTAGAACGCCACGGTGAGCAAGGCCATCCAGACCGCGAACCAGGCGCTGAGCTTGTTCTTCAGCACGTGTTCCGCCTCCTTCCTGCTCACGACTAGGGCTTTGTGCAATCCCTGAATCGGTCAGGCGGCGGGAGTCTGAACGAGAACCCGGGTGCGGGCTGGGTCGGGCGAGTTGCCGGACGGGTCCCCCGAACGGTGGACATCGCGTGCTCAACCGGCCACGCTCCGTGTTTGATCTTGCCACCGCGGAGGCCGGGATGTCTGGCGGGAGCAACGGTCCGCAGGTGACGCGGGCCCGAGCAAAGATTTCTACGCTCTTGACGCCCGTCGGGGTATAAATCCGAAATGTCGGGCTAGCGAAGCGCCCGACATTTCGTTGTCCCGGGTTATCGGCGGGCGGGGCCGCGGGATGCGCTGAACGCCAGGCCCGGCGGCGGGGGCTCCGACTCCTCCGTGACCGTGCGGTGGTGGTGCTGCGGCTCCGCGTAGAAGCTCAGGCCGATCACGCCGGCCAGGGTCACCACGAAGCCCACCGCCACCAGCCACTCGCGGTGCGGCCACACGCCGTCGCCGAGGAGGAACAGGCCCACGAGCGCGGCCGGCACGGCGCCGGCGGCGTCCATCGCGGCCACGGCGGCCGTCGTCGAGCCCCGCTGCATGGCCAGGCCCAGGAGCAGCTGGCCGACGAGGGAGTGGGCGATGAGCAGGTACGACAGCGGGTCGGTCACGAACTGCCCGAGCGAGTCGGCCGAGGCCAGCGGGCGGGACGCCACCGCGGCGGCGCCGAACGCCACGCCCGACAGGGAGCCGAGCACCACCGAGCCGGGCGCGCCGTGCAGCCGGCTGGCGAAGAAGCCCAGCACCGCCAGCACCACCAGGACCACGGCCAGGCCGATCACGCCCCCGGTGCCGAGCTGGCGGGACGGGGCCGGCTTGGCCGCGAGCACGAGCGCGGCGATGCCCGCGGTCAGCGCCAGTAACAGCGCGACCTCGGTGCGCGGCAGCTTCCACTTGAGGATCAGCACGCCCAGCAGCGTGGTCACGCCCAGGCCCGCGGCCATGGCCGACTGCACGAGGAAGAGGGGCAGGTCGCGGCGGGCGAAGAAGGCCAGCGCGAAGCCGGCGCACTGGCAGGCGACGCCGACCAGGTAGGACTTGTGGCGGCCGAGGCGCAGCAGGAGCATCGGCTGAAAGCCCTGATGCAGATCGGTGCGCGCGGCGGCCACGGACTGCAGCAGGTTGGCGACGCCGTAGGCGGCGATCATCGCGCCGAGGAACAGCCAACTCCAAGATGCCACCCGGGCAGGATAGACCCCGTGCGGGTGCCGGGCATACGGACCTTTGGGTTTACCCGGACAAACCGGACAGTCGGGTGTTGCTCAAACGGGTGAGCACGTCCTCGTGCAGCCGGCCGTTTGTCGCGACCGCGCTGCCGCCGCCCGGACCCGGCGTACCCTGCAGGTCGGTGAAGGTGCCCCCGGCCTCGGTCACGATCGGCACCAGGGCCGCCAGGTCCCACAGCGACAGCTCGGGCTCCACCATGATGTCGACGGCGCCCTCGGCCAGCAGCATGTACCCGTAGAAGTCCCCGTAGGCCCGCTGCCGCCAGGTGCGCCGGCTGATGTCGAGGATGGCGCCCAGCCGCCCGGCCTCCTCCCAGCCGCCGAGCGACGAGTAGCAGAACGAGGCGTCGGCCAGCCGCGACACCGACGACACCCGGATCGGCGTCGCGGCGGCGGTGTGGCGCCCCGCGTACGCCCCATGGCCGAGCGCCCCCCACCAGCGGCGCCCGAGCGCGGGCGCCGACACCAGGCCGACGACCGGCTGGTCGCCCTCCATGAGCGCGATGAGCGTCGCCCAGATCGGCACCCCGCGCACGAAGTTCTTCGTGCCGTCGATCGGGTCGATGACCCACTGGCGGCTGCCCGGGCCCGCGGCGGCCTCGGTCGCGCCGTACTCCTCGCCGAGCACCCCGTCGCGCGGGCGCGCCCGGCCGAGGGTGGCCCGCAGCGCCTTCTCCACCGCGGTGTCCGCATCCGTCACCGGCGTCAGGTCCGGCTTCTCGGACACGTGCAGATCCTGGGCGCGGAAGCGCGGCACGGCGATCGCGTCCGCGGTGTCGGCGAGAAGATGAGCGAGGGCCAGATCGTCCGCGTAGCGAGCCATGCGCGGAAACTTAGCCGACGATCGCCACCTTCTGGCAGTACTGTCGCCGTTTGTGACTCCCACAGCCCTGTGCGGCCTGCTTGCCGAGTCCGAGCGTCTCCAGGTCTTCGCGGCCGTGGTCCTGGGCGCACGCACCCCCAGCGCCGTCGAGTCCGCCACCGGCCTGCCCGCCCGCGTCATCGAGCCCGCCATCCGGCGGCTGCAGCAGGGCGGCCTGCTCGGCGTGGAGGGCGGCGAGCTCGCCGCGTCGGCGGACACGTTCAAGGAGGCCGTGCGCGCCGCCGCGGTGAGCGCCGGCCCGCAGCCGCAGCTGGACCCGGACCGGCAGCGCGACCTCGTCCTGCGCAC
The DNA here is from genome assembly GCF_040300725.1 of Dactylosporangium sp. NPDC000244. Classification (NCBI taxonomy): domain Bacteria; kingdom Bacillati; phylum Actinomycetota; class Actinomycetes; order Micromonosporales; family Micromonosporaceae; genus Dactylosporangium; species Dactylosporangium sp. NPDC000244. The sequence continues at coordinate 36,530 of NZ_JBEPEH010000007.1, read as the reverse complement.
GTTCATCAGCGACGGCCGGCTGACGCAGATCCCGGCCGCGCACGGCAAGCGCATGGTCGTGCTCGAGCACATCGCCTCGTCCTTCGAGCCCGGGGTGCGCTACCCCGAGCGCGAGGTCGACGCGATCCTGCGCGCCTGGCACGACGACCACGCGGCGCTGCGGCGCTGCCTCGTGGACGGCGGGCTGCTGTCCCGGGACAACAACGTCTACTGGCGCTCAGGCGGCCCCGTCGTCGTCTGAGGGCGTGCCCTCCTTCGAGGCCAGCAACCGGCGGAACGAGGCGAGCCGGCGCGGGTCGGCCCCGCCCTCGGCCACGAGCTTGTCCAGGCCGCAGTCGCCGCCCGCGCCGGTGTGGTCGCAGTTGGGCGAGCAGCGCGTGGAGGCCTCCACGAGGTCGGGGAAGCCGTGCAGCAGGCTGTCGGCCGAGACGTGCGCGAGGCCGAACGAGCGCACGCCCGGCGTGTCCACGATCCAGCCGAGGTCGTCCGGGAGCTGCAGGGCCACGGCGCTGGTCGAGGTGTGCCGGCCCTTGCCGACCGCGCTCACCGAGCCCACCGCGCGGTCGGTGCCGGGCACCAGCCGGTTCACGAGCGTGGACTTGCCGACACCGGAGTGCCCGATCAGCACCGACACCCGGCCGGTCAGCTCGGCCACGAGGTCGTCCAGGGGGCGGTCGGGGCGGCACAGGACGTACGGCAGGTCGAGCTCGGCGTAGTAGTCCAGCACCGCGTCCGGGGACGCGAGATCGCCCTTGGTCAGGCACAGCAGCGGGTCGATCTCGGCGTCGTAGGCCGCGACCAGACATCGGTCGATGAACCCGGTCCGCGGCGGCGGGTCCTGCAGCGAGTTCACGATCACCAGTTGCTCGGCGTTGGCCACCACGACCCGCTCGAAGCGGCCCTCGGTGCCGCCCTCCTCGTCGTCCGCGGTGCGCATGAGCACGGAGGTGCGCTCGTCGATGCGCACGATGCGCGCCAGCGTGTCGGGGCGGCCGCTCACATCCCCGACGATCTGCACGTGGTCGCCGACGACCACCCCGTGCCGGCCCAGCTCGCGGGCGCGCATGGCGGTGACGGCGGCGCCGGTGTCGCCGATGTGGCAGGTGTACCGCCCGCGGTCCACCGCGACCACGAACCCCTCGACGGCGTCGCTGTGCTTGGGGCGCTGGCGCGTGCGCGGTCGCGAGGACCGGCTCGGGCGCACCCTCACGTCATCCTCGTCGTACTCGCGCTTCCGCCTCAGCCGACCCTCCCGCTGAACCCGACCCTCATCGCCCGGCCACCATCGTTGACCATAGCCGGGGAAAGTCCGGCAGCGTCTTCGCGGTGCATGCCACGTCGTCCAGACGCAGCCCGGGCACCGCCAGCCCGAGCACCGCGCCCGCGTGCGCGAGCCGCCGGTCGCCGTTCGTGCGCAGCGTGCCGCCCCGCAGCGGGCGCGGCCGGATGCGCAGCCCGTCCGGCTCCGCGGTCACGTCCGCGCCCAGGCCGGTCAGCGCCGCGGCCACCTGGGCCAGCCGGTCGGGCGGCTCCTGGCCGCGCAGGTGCGACGGGGAGTCGGCGAGCGCGGCGACGGCGGCCAGCACCGCGGACACGTCGGCCAGCCCGGTGAGGTCGGCGCTGACGCCGTGGACCGTCCCGGAGCCGCGCACCATCAGCCCGCCCGGCGTCAGGGCCGCCTCGCCGCCCATCTGCCGCAGCACGTCCAGCAGCCGCCGGGTCGGCTGGCTGGTCGCGGCCGGCCAGCCCCGCACCGTGACCGTCCCGCCGGTGACGAGGGCCGCGGCCAGGAACGGGGCGGCGCTGGCGAGGTCCGGCTCGATGTCCCAGGCCCGTCCCTTGAGCCGCCCGGGCTCGACCGCCCACACGTCGGGGCGGGTGTCGTCGATGCCGGCGCCGGCCGCGCGCAGCATGTGCACGGTGAGGTCCACGTGCGGCTTGGGGACCGGGGCGCCGACGTGGCGTACGACCACACCCCGGTCGTAGCCGGCCGCCGACAGCAGCAGCCCGGAGACGAGCTGGCTGGACGCCGAGGCGTCGATGGTCACCGGGCCGCCCGTGATCCGGCCCGAGCCGTGCACGGTGAACGGCAGCCCGTTGTCGGTGTCGATCCGCGCGCCCAGCGTCCGCAGCGCGCCGAGCAGCGGGGCCATCGGGCGGCGCCGGGCGGCGGGCTGGCCGTCGAAGGACACCGAGCCGGTGGCCAGGCCCGCGACCGGGGGCAGGAAGCGCAGCACCGTGCCGGCCAGCCCGACGTCGACCCGGGCCGGGCCCTCCAGCGGCCGCGAGCGCAGCAGCCACAGGTTGTCGTCGGCGGTCGACACGTGGCAGCCCATCGCGCGCAACCCGGCCGCCATCAGCTCGGTGTCCCGGGCCCGCAGCGGGGTCCGCAGGGTGCTGGCGCCGTGCGAGACGGCCCCGAGGACCAGCGCCCTCGCGGTCATGGACTTCGACCCCGGCAACCGCAGCGCGGCGTCCAGCGGACCGGCGGCGGTGGGAGCGGGCCACGGTAAGTCGGTTTCCACGCGCTCAGTGTGCAATCAACTTCGATATGTAGCGACTGTTGAGTTGCCGGGCAGGATTTTTCTCATACCGCACGGATACCGTTGGCCCCATGTGTGGCAGGTACGCGACCTCGCGCAGCAACGCCGACCTCAGCGCCCTGTTCGAGGCGGCCGACGAGACCGACGGCCTCGAGCCGGACTACAACGTCGCCCCCACCGACCCGGTGCCGGTCGTGCGGGTGTCGCAGTCGGCGGGCGGCCGGGTGCTGGCCACGGCCCGCTGGGGGCTGGTGCCGACCTGGGCCAAGGACCCGAAGGCCGGCGCCCGGATGATCAACGCGCGGGTCGAGACCGTCGAGTCCTCCGGCGCCTTCGCGCAGTCGTTCGCGCGGCGGCGGTGCCTGGTGCCCGCGGACGGATGGTACGAGTGGGTCCGCAGTGACGACGGGAAATCCAAGCAGCCCTACTTCATGACCCTCGGCGACGCCGAGCCGTGCGTATTCGCGGGCCTGTGGTCAGTGTGGGGCAAAGGCGACGATCGACTCCTCACGTGCAGCATCATCACCACACCGGCCGTCGATGACCTGGCGCTCATCCACGACCGCATGCCGTTACTGCTGCCGGAGGCGCGATGGGCCGACTGGCTTACCGCACAACCGGATGCAAGCCTCCTGTTGCCGACGCCATCGTCGCACGTCGCACGGCTGGAGCTACGCCCTGTAGGCGCCCGCGTGGGCGACGTACGCAACGACGGTCCTGACTTGGTCGCGAAAGTTGCGGCACCCCCACTCCGATCGAGCGATGTCGAGCCGATCGATCTGACCCTTTTTTAGGCTGTAAGTCCAGAAAAAATCCGACCGTTTTTGCGGATCGGCCGATGAACTCTTGAATTTGCAGCCGTTTCTGCGATACAACACAGCGCCGGTGGGTCTATGTCGGATGGGGGCATCCCGACGTTTTCCCGCCTTGCGTTCGTTTGACCCACGGGGGAGGTGGGTGTATGACCCGGGCGAGGATGCCACGCCCTCACGAAGTTGCAGCCGCGAAGCGAGACCCGCGACTGCTCAGGGCCGTCAAGGAGCAGCAGGGCGACGGAGCCTGGCGCATCCGCGGCGCATGTCAGGCGGTTGACCCAGAAACGTTCTTCCCGGCTCCGACGGAGCCGGCCGACGCCGCGGTGGCCCTGTGCCGCACGTGCGACGTCCAGGGAGCCTGCCTCGCGTGGGCCCTCGACGTCGGCGACTGCCACGGTGTCTGGGGAGCCACAACACCGCGCGAGCGGCGTGCGATGCTCGTCGCATGGCGCAGCGAGGGGCAGGGGCCGGGCGTTCCCGGCCAGAGCGACCCACGGCTCGGCGCGATGGCGTGCCTGCCGATCCTGCCGTTGCAGCGGGCCCGGACCCGGGAACAGCCGGATCCGGTCGGGGCGGGCGCTCCGCAGTAAAGCCGTCCTCGTCCGCCGCCCGGCCCCGGCCGGGCGGCGGGCGTTCGGTCGCGACCCCGTTCGGCCCGGCGCGGTACAAGCTCGACGTGCCCGAGAACTACGGCGGGACGCTGCTCATGCTCGGCCACGGCGCCGGCGGCGACGTCGACGCGCCCGACCTGGTGGCCGTGCACGACGCCGTGCTCGGCCTCGGGGTCGCCGTGGCGCTGGTGACCCAGCCGTACCGGGTCGCCGGCCGGCGTGCGCCCGCGCCCGCCGCCCAGCTCGACGCCGCCTGGCTGGCCGTCGTCGCCCGGCTGCGCCGGAACCTCGAGTTCGGCGCGCTCGTCGTGGGCGGGCGCTCCAGTGGCGCCCGGGTCGCCTGCCGCACCGCGCGCGAGGCCGGGGCGGCACGGGTCCTGGCCCTGGCGTTCCCGCTGCACCCGCCGGGCAAGCCGGACAAGTCCCGCGCCGACGAGCTGCTCACCGGGGTGCCGACGCTCGTGCTCAACGGCGACCGCGACGCCTTCGGGGTGCCGGGGGCGTCGCCCGGGGTACGCGTGGAGGTCCTGCCCGGCGAGACCCACGCGCTGTCGAAGCGCCCCGCGGCCGTCGCCGAGGCCGCCGTGGCCTTCGTCACCGGGGCCGGACTGCCTCGTTGATCGGGATGTGGCCGGCTTACACCGGTCACGCTGCCACAACTCCCAGGCCCTTCCTGCTCCCAGCGGCCGGCCCGGTCCCAAAGTGGTCCGGCCGCTGGAGCGGTGAGGCGGAATGGCGGGCCGCGTTGCGGTGTTACACCACCCGAGCGGCGCTGCCGACGGCGCCGTCAGCGGAGGGAACCAGAGCGTGGCAACACTCGAGCGTGACGACCTGCGGATCCGCGAGTTGCTGTTCAGTCCGGCGTGGCCCGGGACGACCGACGCGGAGCCGGATGCGTCGTGGCAGCCGATCGCCCGTGAGCGATTGACGGGCGCCACAAACACAGAACTCGCACAGGAACTCGGCGTATCCTCGACCGGACGGTCAAGGGTGGGGGTCGCACGAGTGGTGAGCAGCGAGAGCGCGGAGCAGCAGCGGGTCCGGTTCGAGCACGACGCGTTGCCCTTCATCGACCAGCTGTACGCCGCGGCCCTGCGCATGACGCGCAACCCGTCGGACGCTGAGGACCTCGTGCAGGAGACCTTCCTGAAGGCCTACGCGGCGTTCCACCAGTTCGAGACGGGCACCAACCTCAAGGCGTGGCTGTATCGGATCCTCACGAACACGTACATCAACTCGTATCGGCGCCGGCAGCGTCAGCCCGTCCAGGCGCCCACTGAGGAGATCACCGACTGGCAGCTTGCCGAGGCGGAGTCGCACACGTCCAGCGGGCTGCGCTCGGCCGAGACCGAGGCCCTGGACCGGCTGCCCGACTCCGACGTGAAGGAAGCCCTGCAGTCGCTGCCCGAGGAGTTCCGCCTCGCGGTCTACCTCGCCGACGTCGAGGGCTTCTCCTACAAGGAGATCGCCGACATCATGAACACGCCGATCGGCACCGTGATGTCCCGGTTGCACCGCGGACGGCGCAACCTGCGCCGGCAGCTCGAGACCTATGCTGCCGACCGTGGGTTCACCCGCACTCCGTCCGCTGAGCCGAGCGAGGTCTGAGATCGATGAGCTGTGGAGACCCGCACGAGACCGACTGCAGTGACGTGCTCGCGGAGGTATACCTCTACCTCGACCTCGAGTGCGCCGACGAACGCCGCACGGTGATCCGCGACCACTTGGACGAGTGTTCGCCGTGCCTGCGCGAGTTCGGCATCGAGCAGGAGGTCAAGGCCCTCGTGGCACGCTGCTGCGGCTCGGAGCTGGCACCGGCGGAGCTGAAGGCCCGCCTGCGCGCGAAGCTCTCGGAGTTCGTGGTGAACGCCGACTCGCGCGAGCTGCGGACCGACTAGCCGCGGTCACCGCTTGTGTTCGCCTCCTACCTCCGCGTCGAAGCTTGATCGTCAGATTTGGATGCGTCGGGTAGGCTTAGGTTTGAATCGGCCGCGCACCGCCTGAGTGGGCCTTGGCTTGCTTGAGCTCTGCGTGGGCATTCGTCCTCGTTGCTTCCACTCCTTCTTGCTTGTGCTGCTGGGCTTGTGCTCCTGGCTTTTGGTGCGGCGGCTCAACGCGGCCGCCGCAGGCCTCGGTGGTGGGGTCCGTGGCGGTCGCGGTAGGGCCGCGCGGCGGGTGATGCCCCCGATATGCTGCGAGCGCACACAATGCAGCCGCGAGGGAGACCGGGGATGTCCGACGAGATCCGTGCCGAGATGGTCGCCAACGTCTGGAAGATCACGACCCAGGTGGGCGCCGAGGTAGCCGAGGGCGACACCCTGGTGATCCTGGAGTCGATGAAGATGGAGATCCCCGTGGTGGCCGAGTCCGAGGGCACGGTGAGCCAGATCGCCGTGAACGAGGGCGACGTGGTGCAGGAGGGCGACCTGATCGCCGTGATCGGGTGACCTCACCCGCCACGGGCGGCTCGCCGGCCTCGCCTGTCTTGGGCGGCTCGCCGGCCTCGCCTGTCTTGGGCGGCCCGCCGGCTGCTGCGGACCGGGCGCTCGTGCCCGGTCAGCCGACCGGCCCGGACTCGGGTGGCGTTCGCGTCCGGCTGATCACGCTGGACGACTACGACGCCGTGTCGCGGCTGACCGTCGAGGCCTATCGGGCGGACGGGCAGCTGGAGGCGTCACCCGAGTACGCGGCGGTGCTCGCCGACGTCGCGAGCCGCGCCGAGGCCGCGGACGTGCTCGTCGCCGAGCTCGACGGGGTGCTGCTGGGGGCGGTGACGTTCACGCTGGCCGGCGGGAAGTACGCGGAGGTTTCGCGGCCCGGCGAGGCCGAGTTCCGCACGCTCGCCGTCGACCCCGCCGCGCAGCGCCGCGGGGTGGCCCGGGCGCTCGTGCGGGCGTGCCTCGATCGCGCCGCCGAGCTCGGGTGCGGTGGGGTGGCGATCTGCGTGCGCGACGACAATCCGGGGGCGTTTGCGCTGTACGAGGGGTTCGGCTTCACGCGGGACGCCTCGCTGGACTGGTCGCCGGTGCCCAAGATCAACCTGCTCGGGCTGCGGATCGAGCTGCCGGCTCTGGCGAAATAGCCGCTGGCCGTCGGTGGTCGGGGCCGGCGAATGGGCCGCTGGAGGTCGATCAAGCGTGGTCGGGTGGGGTCGGGGTGCCTTCGATCCGGGGCCCGCTGCGGGCGGCTATGTTGACGAAGCGCGTTATAGGCGGATTTATCCGGACTCGTGGGCCCTCGCGGCGGGCGGAAGCTGCGCCGTCGGCTGGTCGGTGCGTCGGTGACGCGCAAAAGCCGCGAAATCGACCGGCAGATGTGCGGTACACCGCCTCGGCCCAGCCCGGGATCTCCGAGGTGAAGAGGCGGGTCAGTCCGTGGGGTCGCGTGGCTCGGTGGGCGTCGCGCGGTCGGCTGCGGCCAGGAGTTCCGTGGCCACCTCCAGGGCCGCGGCCCGGCGCTCCTCGCCCGTCCCGGGCCGTTCCCGCAACAGGAACCAGCTCGCGTGGATCGAGAACAGCGCCATCGCCCGCCGCAGCTGCTGAGCCAGCGAATCCGCCGGGTCCGTCAGCAGAGCGAACACGCGCAACATCTGCTCACGCATGCGCTTGCCGGCCGGCAGCGTGTTGATCAGCGTCTGGTTGCGCTCGAAGAAGCGGATCACGTTCTCGTGCACGAACTCGTCGTGCAGGACCGAATACCGCTCGACGAACTGCAGCCGCGTAGCCGAGTCGCGGGGCTGGGACTCCGCCCAGTCCAGCAGGGCGTCCACTGCCGCGATCCGCTGCTCGATCAGGCTCGAGATGATGTCGTCCTTCGTCGGGAAGTGGTAATACAGCGCCGCCTTCGTCACGCCCAGCTTCTCGGCGATCTCGCGCAGCGACGTCTTGTCGTACCCCTCCTCGATGAACAGGTCGAGCGCGACCCGCTGGATGTGGGCGCGCGCGTCCGGGGCCCCGTCGGCGTCGCCCGTGCGGATGCGATTGCGCCCGCGGACGACCCGCGCGGCGGTCTCGTGCTCGCTGGAGTTCATCGCCACCAATCCTACTTGACGCCCGGCTAGTACCCAGCTTACCGTACGGCTAGTAAGTCACCTAGCCGGTCGACAAGTAAGTTCGGGGAGCAACCGACAATGGCAGACAAGACGGCGCAGAGCCCGGTGAAGGTCGTCCTTCCCGGCCTGCTCATGGCCATGCTGCTGGCCATGCTCGACAACGTGATCGTGGGCACCGCGATGCCGCGCATCGTCGGCGACCTCGGCGGCGTCGACCACCTCTCCTGGGTGGTCACCGCATACGTCCTCGGCACGACGGTCTCCACCCCGCTGTGGGGCAAGCTCGGCGACCTCTACGGCCGCAAGACCGTCTTCATGACCTCGATCGTGCTGTTCCTGCTCGGCTCGGCCCTGTGTGGCTTCGCGCAGACCATGCCCCAGCTCATCGGCTTCCGCGCGTTCCAGGGACTCGGCGCCGGCGGGCTCATCGTCGGGGCGATGTCGGTGCTGGGCGACCTGGTGCCGCCCCGCGACCGCGGCAAGTACCAGGGCCAGTTCGCCGCCGTCATGGCCATCGCGATGGTCGGCGGGCCGCTCGTCGGGGGCTTCATCACCGACCACGCCGACTGGCGCTGGGCGTTCTTCGTCAACCTGCCGCTGGGCGGGGCCGCGCTCGTCCTGCTCGCGCTGCGCCTGCACCTGCCGAAGCGCCGCACCGAGCACCGCATCGACTGGCTGGGCGCCCTGCTGCTGTCCGTCGGCGTGACCGCGCTCGTGCTGATCACCACGTGGGGCGGCACGCAATACGCCTGGGGCTCGGCCGAGATCCGCGGCCTCGCGATCGTGGCGGTGCTCGGGCTCGTCGCGTTCGTGCTCGTCGAGCGCCGGCACCCGGAGCCGATCGTGCCGCTGTCGGTGTTCGCGAACCGCAACTTCACCCTGGTCGCGGTGCTCGGGTTCCTCGTCGGTTTCGCGATGTTCGGCGCCATCACCTTCCTGCCGCTGTACCAGCAGATCGTCCAGGGCGCCTCGGCGACGAACTCGGGCCTGCTCCTGCTGCCGATGATGGCCGGCATGCTGGTCACCTCGCTGGTGGTCGGCCGCGTGATCACGAAGACCGGGCGGTACCGGATCTTCCCGATCGCCGGCGGCGTGGTCATGGTCGCCGCGACGCTGCTGCTGGCCCAGCTCGGCCCGCACACCTCCAAGCTCTCCTCGGGCCTGTACATGACCGTGCTCGGTATCGCGCTGGGCTTCCTGATGCAGACCACGATGCTCATCGCGCAGAACAGCGTCGAGCTCAAGGACATCGGGGTGGCCAGCAGCACCGCCACCTTCGCCCGGTCCATCGGGGGAGCGTTCGGCGTGGCCGTCTTCGGCGCGATCTTCAACCACCGGCTGCACGCGCTGCTCGGCGAACGGCTCGGCTCCGCGGCGGCGGACAAGATGGCCAGCGGCGGCGGGGGCGCGCGGATCGACCCGGCCACCCTCGCGCAGCTGCCGCCGGGCGTGCGCACGGCGGTCCTCGACGCGATCGCGGGCGCGACGTCGAGCGTGTTCCTGTGGTCGACCGTGGCCGCGGTGCTCGTGCCGGTGATCGCGCTGTTCATCCGCGAGGTCGCCCTGCGCGGCGGGGCCGCGGAGGGGTCCGAGCGCACACTGGTTGCGCAAGAGGGCTAGTTTCGCGCACGCGGTGCGCGAAGTTGCTCCCAAAACTGGCGATCGGTGCGCGAAACTGCGAGACTACGAGCAGGAACGCGCACCGATCGCTCATTGGGAGGACCGTCATGACCGGCGCCGGGATGAAGGCCGACATCGCCGAACAGCCGGAGGTGTTCGCTCGCCTGCTCGACGAGCGCGCCGGCCAGATCGCCGAGGTCGCCGCGAAGATCGCAGAGTGGAAGCCGCGCAGCGTCGTGTTCACCGCGCGCGGCACGTCCGACCACGCGGCCCTCTACGCCGCCTACCTCACCGAGATCCGCCTCGGCATCCCGGCCGGGCTCGCCAGCCCGTCGGCGATGACGCTGTACGGCGCCCGCCCCGACCTGCGCGACACGCTCGTCGTCGGGGTCAGCCAGAGCGGCGGCTCGCCCGACCTGCACGGCGTGCTCAGCGTCGCCCGCGAGCAGGGCGCGCACACGCTCGCCGTGACCAACAACGCCGAGTCCCCGCTGGCCCGGGCGGCCGAGCTGCACGTCGACGTGGCGGCCGGGCACGAGGTGGCGGTCGCGGCCACGAAGACCTACACGGCGGAGCTGCTGGCCCTGCTCATGCTCGTCGAGAGCGTGCGCGGCGGCGGCACCCTGCCGGACGAGGAGCGCGCCGAGCTCGCCAAGCTGCCCGGGCACGCCCAGGCGGTGCTGGCCGACGACACCGTGGTCGACCTCGCCGCGCGGTACCGCTTCGCCGGCCGCCTGGTCACGACCGGCCGCGGCTACGCCTACCCGACCGCCCGGGAGACCGCGCTCAAGCTCATGGAGACGTGCTACCTGGCCGGCCTCTCGTTCTCCGGCGCCGACCTGCTGCACGGCCCGCTCGCGATGACCGACCCGGACGTGCCGGTGCTCGCGGTCGTCGGCAACGGCCCCGCCGGGCAGTCGATGCGCGATGTCGTCGGCCGGCTCGGCGAGCGCCGCGCGGACACGGTCGTCTTCGGGCCGGCCGCCGTCGAGGGCGCCTCGGGCTGGGTGCGCACGCCGGACGTGGACGAGCGCTACGCGCCGCTGCTGGACATCCTGCCGCTGCAGCGCCTCGCGCTCTCCCTGGCGCTGCTGCGCGGCGAGAACCCGGACGCGCCGCGCGGGCTCAAGAAGGTGACGACGACGCTGTAGCGGCCGCCACGGGGATCACCGCGGGGCGACCCTCCGCGAGGTCCTTGGTCGCGAACGAGGTGGCCGGGCGGCTGCCGACCGAGATCTGGTACGTCGCCCGGCTGCTGGACACGTTGCGCTGCTCGAACGCGAAGTTGCAGTCGAATCCGCCCCCGTCGGCCGCCAGCACGCCGGCCGCCAGCTCCGCCGCGGCGATCGGGCGCCCGGAGGAGTCCGCGATGCGGACCGTGCCGCCCTGGTACACATCCCGCACCGACGACGGCGCCAGGCACGCGCTGCCCGTCACGCCCGCGGCGGCACCGGCGACGGAGACGTAGCCGTGCAGCAGGAACCCGTCGGGCTTGGACGTCTCGTCGTGGCGGCCCACCCAGCCACAACCGCCGAGCGCGAGCACCAACAGCAGGGGAAGTAGCAAACGCCGCACCCGGCAACCTTAGTCTTGTCCTCGTGTCCACCCTGCGCGACCTCGTCGAGGAACACACGAGCCTCGAACCCGATGACATCGAGCACCTGCACCGGCTGGCCGGCGACTGGCAGATCGTGTCCGACCTCAGCTTCGCCGACCTGCTCATGTGGGTGCCGATCGAGGTCCGGGGCGAGTTCATCTGCGTGGCCCAGGTGCGCCCGACCACCGCGGGCACGGCCTACCAGGACGACCAGGTGGGCCGGATCGCCGGCGGTCCCGAGGTCGCGCACCTGGCGATCGTGCGTCAGCAGGGGCGCATCTGGCGCGAGGGCGATCCGGTCTGGTACGGCGACATGCCCGCCCGCCACGAGGCGATCCCGGTCCGCCGGCGCGGCCACGACAAGGTCATCGCGGTGCTGGGCCGCGACACGAACCTGAGCACCGCCCGCACCCCGGCGCAGCTGGAGCTCAACTACCTGACCACGGCCGACGACCTGGCCCAGATGATCGTCGACGGCAGCTGGCCGCCGCCCCGGCATCCGGGCGAGACGACGAGCGCGCCGCGCATCGGCGACGGCCTGGTCCGCCTCGACGCCACCGGCAAGGTCACCTACGCCAGCCCGAACGCCCAGTCCGCGTACCGCCGGCTGGGACTCGCCGCCCACCTGGTGGGCGAGAGCCTCGCCGAGACCACGGGCCGGCTCGTCGACGACCCGCTCGAGGGCGCCGACGCGACCGACCGCATCCACCAGGCCCTGCACGGGGAGGCCCCGGCCCGCAAGGAGCTCGAGGCCCGCGGCGCGACCGTGCTCATGCGCGCGCTGCCGCTCATGCCGGCCGGGGTGCCCATCGGGGCGCTCGTGCTCGTCCGGGACATCACCGAGGTCCGGCGGCGCGACCGGCAGCTCATGACCAAGGACGCGACCATCCGCGAGATCCACCACCGGGTCAAGAACAACCTGCAGACCGTCGCCGCGCTGCTGCGGCTGCAGGCGCGACGGGTGAGCGTCCCGGCGGCCCGGCACGCGCTGGAGGAGTCGGTACGGCGGGTCGCCTCCATCGCCCTGGTGCACGAGACGCTCTCGATGTCCTCGGAGTCCTCGGACGAGGCGGTCGAGTTCGACGACATCGTGGACCGGGTCGCGGCGGCCGCCGTCGAGGTGGGGGCGGCCGGGTTCAGCGTCGCGGTCCGGCGCGAGGGCGACTTCGGGGTGCTGCCCGCCGAGATCGCCACCCCGCTGGTCATGGTGCTCAACGAGCTGCTGCAGAACGCGGTCGAGCACGCCTTCGAGCCCGCCGGGCCGGACGCGCCCGAGGTGGTCGTCTCGGTGCACCGCTTCCGCAAGCAGCTGCACGTGACCGTGGCCGACAACGGGTGCGGGCTGCCGGAGGGCTTCGACCTCGACGCCAGCGAGCGGCTGGGCCTGCAGATCGTGCGCACCCTCGCCACGGGGGAGCTGCGCGGCACCATCGAGCTGCGCGGGCGGGCGGACGGCGGCACCGAGGCCGTCATGGTGGTACCGCTGGCGAAACGGTGAAACCAACCGGACTGTGGGACGCATGGGCGGCGTGGCCGGTCCCGGCGCTGATTCGCGTCCCCGAATTCCTATCGGCTGAGTGTTATTCCAGTTACATGTTCGTCAAATCCTACTGAGAGAACCCTCACGTGGACGTGGCGTAAGGACCGCTCCCCGTGGAAGACTGCACCCTATGCACGCTGCTTCTCTGCGGCTCGTCAGCCGCCGACACGTCGACTACGGTCGCGTGCGCAGCGCCATCTGTCCGGCTTGCTGAACGCCGCCCGCCGAATTTCTTCCCGGGTGCGCGACTTCGCGCCGGATTCTTATGACATCGACGTCATCCGTTCCCGCTTCGATCGGGGACGGCCGGCGCTTGGCCGCGTGCTCTCGATCCTGAGAGGACGCCGACATGTCGGTGAACACTGTCCGCGGACGTGGTGCGGCCGGTGGTCGTCCCCGCGGTGAGGGGCAGTGGGCCCTGGGGCACCGCGAGCCGCTCAACCCGAACGAGCGCAGCAAGAAGGACGACAACCCGCTCAACGTACGGGCCCGCATCGAGAACATCTACGCGCACCGGGGCTTCGACTCGATCGACCCCGCGGACCTGCGCGGACGGTTCCGCTGGTTCGGGCTCTACACCCAGCGCCGCCCCGGCATCGACGGCGGGCGCACCGCCGTGCTCGAGCCGGAGGAGCTCGACGACCGCTACTTCATGCTGCGCATCCGCAGCGACGGCGGCCAGCTCTCGCTCGAGCAGCTCAAGACGATCGCCTCGATCGCCCAGCGCTTCGCCCGTGACACCGCCGACGTCACCGACCGGCAGAACATCCAGCTGCACTGGATCGAGATCGAGAACGTCCCGACGATCTGGCGGGAGCTCGAGGCGGTCGGCCTGTCCACCCTGGAGGCCTGCGGCGACTCACCCCGCGTCATCCTCGGCAGCCCCATCGCCGGGGTCGCGGAGAGCGAGGTGCTCGACCCGACCGAGGCGATCAACGAGATCAACGCCCGGTACATCGGCGACCCGGAGCTGTCGAACCTGCCCCGCAAGTTCAAGACCTCCATCTCGTGGCTGGCCGACACGCCGTACGAGGCCAACGACGTCTCGTTCGTGGGCGTCATCCACCCCGAGCACGGCCCCGGCTTCGACGTGTGGGTCGGTGGCGGGCTGTCGACCAACCCGATGCTGGCCCAGCGCCTCGGCGCCTGGGTGCCGCTGCACGAGGTGCCCGACGTGTGGCACGGCATCATCCGGGTCTTCCGCGACTACGGCTACCGCCGGCTGCGGGCCCGCGCCCGGCTGAAGTTCCTGGTCGCGGACTGGGGCGTGGACCAGTTCCGGCAGATCCTGGAGAACGAGTACCTCGGCCGGCGCCTGATCGACGGCCCGTCGCCCGAGCTGCCGGAGAAGCCGGTGGACCACATCGGCGTGCACAAGCAGTGGGACGGCAAGTACTTCGTCGGCGCCGCCCCGATCGCCGGGCGCAGCTCCGGCACCCAGCTCGCCGCGGTGGCCGAGCTCGCCGAGCGGCACGGATCGGCTCGGGTGCGGCTCACGCCGTACCAGAAGATCCTGGTCCTCGACGTCGAGCAGGAGCACACCGAGTCGCTCGTGCGGGGCCTGGCCGCGGTCGGGCTCGAGGCCCGCCCGTCGAGCTGGCGGCGCAGCACGATGGCGTGCACCGGCATCGAGTTCTGCAAGCTCGCGATCGTGGAGACCAAGGCGCGGGCGGCGGAGCTCATCGAGTACCTCGAGAAGCGGGTCGCCGACCTCGACGCCGACATCTCGATCCACCTCAACGGCTGCCCGAACGCGTGCGCCCGCACCCAGGTCGCCGACATCGGCCTCAAGGGCATGCTCGTGCGCGACGACAGCGGCGAGATGGTCGAGGGCTTCCAGATCCACCTCGGCGGCGGGCTGGGCATGGCCGAGGGGCAGACGGCCGGCTTCGGCCGCAAGCTGCGCGGTCTCAAGACGACCGCCGCGGCCCTGCCCGAGTACGTCGAGCGGGTCGCCAACCACTACCTGGCCGGGCGCGAGCCCGGGGAGTCCTTCGCCCGCTGGGTGATGCGAGCGCCGGAGGAGGAGCTGCGATGAGCGAGCGGATGGCGCCGTTGCACTGCCCCTACTGCGGCGAGGAGGACCTTCGACCCCACGAGGACGCGCACGGTGCCTGGGAGTGCCGCAGCTGCGCCCGCGTCTTCTCCCTGAAGTTCCTCGGACTGGCCGCGAACGCTTTGGAGGCGAAGCGATGAGCAGCACGACCGTTGCCCGGACCGCACAGGAATCCATCGAACTGGCCGCCGCCGCATCGGCGAAGCTGGAGGGCCAGACGGCCGAGAAGATCGTGGAGTGGGCCGCCGGCCAGTTCGGCGAGCGCTTCTGCGTGACCAGCTCCTTCGCCGACGCGGTGCTCGCCCACGTGGTGTCGAAGGTCGTGCCCGGCGTGCCGGTCATCTTCCTCGACACCGGCCTGCACTTCGCCGAGACGCTGCGGGTGCGCGAGATCGTCCAGCGCACGCTGCCGGTGACCGTCCGCTCGATCCGCCCGCGTCAGACGGTCGCCGAGCAGGACGCCGAGTTCGGGCCGCGGCTGCACGCCCGCGAGCCCGACGAGTGCTGCTTCCTGCGCAAGGTCGAGCCGCTGGAGCGGGCCCTCGAGGACTACGACGCGTGGGCCGCGGGCCTGCGCCGCGACGAGTCGCCGAGCCGCGCCAACACGCCGATCGTGGGCTTCGAGCGGGCCCGCGGCAAGTTCAAGGTCTCGCCGCTGGCGCTGTGGACGCAGGCGGACGTGGATCAGTACATCTCGCGCTACAACGTGCCGGTGAACGCGCTCATGCGGCAGGGGTACGCCTCCGTGGGCTGCTGGCCGTGCACCCGGCGCACGCCTCCCGGCGGCGACCCGCGCAGCGGCCGCTGGGCCGCGTTCGACAAGACCGAGTGCGGTCTGCACACCTCCGGATGACCGCTGTTCTCCTGGTGGCGCACGGATCCTCGGATCCGCGCGCGGCCGCGGCCACTCGCGCGCTGACGCGGGCGGTCGCGGCCCAGCGGCCCGGCCTGGACGTGCGCTGCGCGTTCCTGGACCACGCCGGGCCGCGCCCCGGCGAGCAGCTGGCGGCGTTCGAGGCGCTGGGGCACCGCGCCGCCGTCGTCGTGCCGCTGCTGCTCACCAACGCCTTCCACGGCCGCTTCGACCTGCCAGCGGTGCTGGAGCGGGCCCGGGCCGACGGCCTGGGCCTCGACGTCACCACGACCGACGTGCTCGGCGCCGGCACGCCCGCGCTGCTGCTCTCGGCGCTGCGCCGGCTGCTGCCCCCGATGCCCTTCGACGGGGTCGTGCTCGCCGCCGCCGGCACCCGCGACGACCTGGCCCGCCACAGCGTCGACCAGGCGGCGGCGGCCCTGGGAGCGTCGCTGGGCGTGCCGTGCGTGCCGGGCTATGCCTCGGCGTCCACCGTCACCGGCGCGGCCGCGGTGGACGCGCTGCGGGCCCGGGGCTGCGAGCGGATCGCCGTCTCGTCGTACTTCCTCGCCCCCGGCCGGCTGCACGATCTCGTGATCGGCTCGGCGGTCGCGGCCGGCGCGCTGGAGCCGGTCGCCGCGCCCCTGTGCGCCCACGTGGACGTCGCCCGTCTGGTGATGTCCCGGATCGGGGATTTCGCGCTCGTACGAGCCGCCTGAGGGGCCGCGGCACCGTTACGTGGTGCTGGACGGTTACCGTTGGGGGATGATGACGTGCCCCAAGTGTCGCGGCGAGATGCGCCAGTTCGAGCGGAGCGGTGTCACCGTCGACCAGTGCCTGGAGTGCCGCGGGATCTTTCTCGACCGCGGCGAGCTGGAGCGGCTGATCGACGCCGAGCAGGCCTGGCAGGGCAGCCGGCAATCTCATCAGCAGACCCATCAGCCGACCCACCAGCCGTCGTACGGCTATCAGCAACCATATCCCCAATCGCACGGTGGCTATGGTCATTACGGACATCACAAAAAGCATCGGCGCCATCACCGGGAGAGTTTCTTCGGAGAGCTTTTCGACTAGATGCAGCAAACGCCCCGGCCATTCGGCCGGGGCGTTCGTTGTCTAGATGCGTGCGTTTGAAAGGCTCAGGCAGAGTGAGCGCGGACCCGAAGGCCGCCGCGACGCTTCATCAGGCGACGCTCGTCTTCGCTCATTCCGCCCCAGACGCCGGCGTCCTGACCCGAGTCGAGGGCCCACTGGAGGCACTCGGAGGTCACGGAGCAGCGCTGGCAGACCGCCTTCGCCTGCTCAACCTGCAGCAACGCCGGTCCGGAAGTCCCAATGGGGAAGAACAGCTCCGGGTCCTCGTCGCGGCAGAGGGCATGGTGGCGCCAGTCCGACATGGCGGCAACACTCCTTGTTTGTTTCGCGGATCGTTGTTGGTGATTCCCGTTATGCATCTCATGTAACGGTTCGGCTAGGCGGAGCCTGAAGATCCGTTGCATGTGTGCGGGCAACGCTCAGTGGTCGTTTCGCTTGTGAATGCTTTCACGAACTACCGCGATGTCAAGGGGTCCAAACCAAAAAAATCCAAGTCGGTGAGCAAGCTCACGCACTGTTTGTCCGATTTTATGGCGACTGGTGACCCTGGATCGCAACAGTCAGTGACCAATGTAGTACGGTTCGGTCAACGACCGGAGGGCTTTCGGAGATGCGGCCGCGGTGTCTCTGTCGCGACTCTCTGCAACTTTCTCCCCCTTCGGTGGATGATCGCCCGGGGTGACTCAACACACTACGCGTAACGCACCCGGGACGGACGCGAAATCCAACTTGTCAACCTCGCCGAGGTACTCCCCGTCGACCTGATACGCCATCGGCTTGGCGGCCGTCAGCGTGAACCCCGGCAGGTCGTGCAGTCGCAGCACCTGCTTCCCCTTCGGGGTCCGGCGGCTGGACAGCAGCTGCGACACCGTCCGAGCGGTGCCGGCGATCTGCAGTTCCCGAAGGCCGAGCACGTCCAGCCCCGTGTCGAACGAGGCGCGCGGGTTCGGATTGACCGGCCGCTCGCCGATGTACGTCCACGGTGCCGTGTTCTGCACCAGCATCCACGTTAGCCCGCTTGTGGCCGGTTCGCCCGGCAACTGCATGGTGAGCAGCGGCACGCGCCGATTCGTGGCGGCGTACTGGCCTATGAA
Source organism: Dactylosporangium sp. NPDC000244 (assembly GCF_040300725.1). Taxonomy (NCBI): domain Bacteria; kingdom Bacillati; phylum Actinomycetota; class Actinomycetes; order Micromonosporales; family Micromonosporaceae; genus Dactylosporangium; species Dactylosporangium sp. NPDC000244. The sequence continues at coordinate 18,655 of NZ_JBEPEH010000007.1, read as the reverse complement.
GGCGCGCAGGTACAGCAGCGGCGTGGACGTCGAGCCCTTGTGCCGGGCCTGGTCGACGCGGCGCACGACCTCGGCGTCGAGGCCCAGGCCGGCGCAGAAGGTGAAGTAGCGGTCGTCGGCGCGGCCGAGTCCGATCAGCCGTTCGCGCCGGTCCCGCAGCGCCTCGAGGATCGCGCCGGTGCCCTCCGCCCAGTCGCTGGGCAGCCCGAGCGCCCGGGCGAACACGTTCGTGGAGCCGCCGGGCACGACCGCGAGGGCCGGGCGCTCCTGGGCGCGGTTCGCGGCGGGCCCCGCGTCGAAGGTCATCAGGCCGTTGACGGCCTCGTTGACGGTACCGTCGCCGCCGAGGGTCACGACGAGGTCCAGGCCGTCCCGGGCGGCGTCGCGGGCCAGGTCGGCGGCGTGCCCCCGGCGGCGCGTGTAGACCACGTCCAGGTCGACCTGGCTGCGCAGCGCCCGCACCAGGATGTCCCGGCCGCGCTCGGTGGTGGTCGTCGCATTGGGGTTGACCACCAGAAGGGCTCGCATGGGCGGCACTGTACCCGGTTCGCTGCGCGATAAGGTTGGCCCGTGAGGATGTCGTGAGCAGGAGGGACGTGCAGGTGAGCGCGGTCGAGGAGCTTCCCGGCCGGACCCCGGCGACCCTGCGCTGGGCGGTCCGGCTGCTGCTGGTGGAGGGGGCCGGGCTCGCCGCCGTGACCCTGTGGCTGGTGTATCTCGACCTGACCTCCGACGCCGCCTCGGTGCCCGGGGCCGTCTCGGTGACCGTCTATCTTGCCCTCATGACCGTGTGCTTCGTCGGCGTCGGGATCGCCCTGCACCGCCGGCGGCGCTGGGCCCGCGGCCCCGGCATCGTGGTCTCGATGCTGCAGATGCCGATCGGCCTCACGATGCTGCAGACCGGCCAGCCGTGGATCGGCGGACCACTCTTCGTGCTCGGGCTGACCGGGGCTGTGCTGCTGTTCGCGCCCTCGACGCGCATCGCGCTCGGTGTTCGTTAGATCGATAGATGTAACGCTCGTCGTCGTTCGTTGTCCGCACCTGTTCGCCGCCCGGACAGGATTCCGTACCGGACAGCGAGTCCGTTATCTCACAGTGACTGATCCGTAAACGGTTTCGGTGCTTTACGCTCGGTGGTCGTGACGGTCGCTCCCGCCTATCAGGTCCTCGCCGAGCGCATCCGCGTCGACATCGTGTCCGGCCAGCTGCGCCCCGGCGAGCGCCTGCCCACCGAGCCGCAGCTGTGCGAGCAGTCGGGCCTGAGCCGCTCGACGGTGCGCGAGGCGCTGCGGTTACTGAGCAGCCAGCACCTGATCGTCACCACGCGGGGCGTCAACGGCGGCAGCTTCGTCGCCGAGCCCGACGCGTTCGCCCTGGGCGAGACCCTCGCCGACGGCGTGGGCCTGCTGCTGGCCAGCGGCGCGGTGACCGGCGAGGACTTCCTCGAGGTGCGCCGCATGCTCGAGGTGCCGGCCGCGGGCCTGGCCGCCGCCCGCCGGGAGCCGCAGCACCTGGAGGAGCTCGAGCGGGCGATGTTCGACCCGGAGCACGACGACCTGGAGCGGCGCATCGAGGCGCAGGCGGCCTTCCACCTGGCGGTCGCGGCGGCCACCGGCAACTCGCTGCTCGCCCTCGTGGTGCGCCCGCTCTACAGCCTGGCCAACCGCGAGTCGGTGGAGCGGGTGTTGCCGCCGCCGTTCTGGCGGACGGTGGACCGCGACCACCGGGCCCTGCTGGGCGCGATCCAGGCGCAGGACGTGGCCCGGGCGATGGAGCTGGCCCGCGCGCACATCGACAACATCCGCCCGGCCGAACGCGTGCCGGTCGTCGTCTGAGCTCAGCTGCGCGACGGGCGGCGCTTGGTCAGCCGGATGCCGGCCTGGTGCGCGTCGACGCTCGCCGAGACCTCGTCGGCCAGGGCGCTGAGCACCTGCCACGCGAACGACTCGCCGCCCGGCAGCCGCTCGTCCGGCGAGCCCAGCGGCACGGTCGTGTAGACCGTGAGGGCGTCGGGCGTGACGGTGAACCGGCAGGAGAGTTCCACCGTGTCACCCAGCTGGGGGGTGTCCGCGGCCACGGCGAGCAGCATCGCGCAGGCCTCGTCGACCGCGATGCGCAGGTCCTCGATCTCGTCCAGGGTGAACTGCAGGCGCGCGGCCAGGCCGGCCGTCGCGGTGCGCAGCACGCCGAGGTAGGCGGGCGACGCCGGCACGGCCAGCAGCACCACGTCGTCGCCGTCGGCGCCGGACCTCTTCGGAGCGACCTGAGTCAACGCTATCGAACCCCCCTTCACCGCGACCCTGCCCGCGACTCTACGACGTCGGCGCACCCGACGACGCGGCGAGTGCTTCCAGCGGCGCGCCGGAGAGGCGGTACGGCACCCAATCGTGCTTCGGCCCCGCCCCGAGCCGGTCGTAGAACTCGCGTGCCGGGTTCCAGTCCAGGACGGCCCACTCCAGGCGGCGGTACCCGTGCGCGACGCACACCGCGGCGAGCGCGGCGACGAGGGCCTTGCCCGCACCGGTGCCGCGCGCCCCCGGACGCACGTAGAGGTCCTCGAGGTAGATGCCGTGCACGCCCTCCCACGTCGAGTACGTGAGAAACCACAGCGCCATGCCCACCACCTCGCCCCCGTCCTCGGCCACGTGACAGAACACGGCGGGGGAGGGGCCGAAGAGCGCCGCGTGCAGCTGGGCCTCGGTGAGGTGGCACTCGTCGCGGGCGCGCTCGAACTCGGCGAGCTCGTAGACCATCTCGACGAGCGCGGGGACGTCGTCCGGGGTGGCGGGGCGGATCATGCTGCTACTCCCTGAAAAGCACGACCCCCACCCCGCGGGTGCGGGATGGGGGAGGTCCGATGACGCAGACTCCACAGGCCGGTTCAGGCCTGCTTGGTCTCCCAGAAGATCTTCGCGATCTCATCGATCTTGCCCAGGAGCTGCTCGGCGACGGCCGGGTCGGCCGAGCCCTTGGCGCCGGACGCGCCCGCGAGCTTGGTGGCCTCGTTGAACAGGCCGTGCAGCTGCGGGTACTTCTCGAAGTGCGGCGGCTTGAAATAGTCGGTCCACAGCACCCACAGGTGGTGCTTGACCAGCTCGCTGCGCTGCTCCTTGATCAGCAGAGCGCGAGTGCGAAACTCGGCGTTGTCGTTCGCCTGGTACTTCTCACAGATTGCCTTGACGGACTCGGCCTCGATTCGGGCCTGCGCCGGGTCGTAGACACCACACGGCAGGTCGCAGTGGGCGCTCACCACAGTGCGCGGGGTGAAAAGCCGCGACAGTCGCATCGAACCCTCCAGGGTGATTTGCGATGATCCTCAGTGCTGACCCTACTCCTATCCAACTTCGGGGATTTCATGCGCCTGCCGTGGTTTGCGGCACTCGTCTCGGGCCCGTCCATGGTGCCGACACTGCGCTCTGGAGACCGGATTCTGGTGCGGCGCGGGACATCGGCGCGCCCCGGCGACGTGGTGGTCGCGCAGTTTCGCGCCCGGCCCGGTCTGCTCGTGGTCAAGCGCGTGGAACGGGCCGATGCCGACGGGTGGTGGGTGGTCGGCGACAACCCCTTCGCCAGTGATGATTCTGTGCGTTACGGTCGCGCGGACATCGTCGGCCGTGTGACATTTCGCTGGTGGCCACAACCGGTGCGCCTGCGCCGCGTCCCACGCTAAGGTGAGGCGGATACGGGCGACCCCCGGCCGCATTCGCACATTCTTTCGCGCTTTCACCCGCGCCGCGCGTCCTTCCTGTATCGCAAACCGTGGCAAAGGAGCCCCCGGTGCTGACATCCGTGTCCGATTCCGTGTCCGATCCCGTGTCCGATCCCGTGTCCGATCCCGTGTCCGATCCCGTCTTCGACCTGCACGTCGGCGGAAAACTCTCGGTGCAGTCGACGGTCCCGCTGTCCACCCGCGAGGACCTCTCCCTGGCGTACACGCCCGGCGTCGCCCGCGTCTGCGAGGCCATCGCCGCGGACGAGTCGCTCGTCCACCAGCTCACCTGGGTCGGCAAGGCCGTCGCCGTCGTGACCGACGGCTCCGCGGTGCTCGGCCTGGGCAACATCGGCCCGCGCGCGGCGATGCCGGTGATGGAGGGCAAGGCCGTGCTGTTCAAGCAGTTCGGCGGCGTGGACGCGGTGCCGATCTGCCTCGACACCCAGGACCCGGACGAGATCGTGCGGATCGTGACCGCGCTGGCGCCGTCCTTCGGCGGGATCAACCTCGAGGACATCTCGGCGCCGCGCTGCTTCGACATCGAGCGGCGGCTCGAGGACACGCTGCCGATCCCGGTCTTCCACGACGACCAGCACGGCACCGCGATCGTGGTGCTCGCCGCGCTGCGCAACGCCTGCAAGGTGCTCGGGCGCGGCCTCGGCGACCTGCGCATCGTGGTCAGCGGCGCGGGCGCGGCCGGCATCGCGGTGACCCGGATGCTGATCAGCGGCGGCGCGGCCGCGGGCGAGATCATCGTGCTGGACTCGCGCGGCTGCCTGCACACGGGCCGCACCGACCTCAACCCGGCCAAGGCCGCGCTCGCCGCGGAGACCAACGCCGGCGGCGTGACCGGCGACATCGCCTCCGCGCTGCGCGGGGCCGACGTGCTCATCGGCGTCTCCGGCGGCACGATCGGCGAGGCGGCGCTGGCGGGCATGGCGCCGGAGGGCGCGATCTTCGCGCTGGCCAACCCCACGCCCGAGGTGCACCCGGAGATCGCGGCGCGGTACGCGAGCGTCGTCGCCACCGGCCGCAGCGACTTCCCGAACCAGATCAACAACGTGCTGGCCTTCCCCGGCATCTTCCGCGGGGCGCTGGAGTCGGGGGCGACCCGCATCAGCGACGGCATGAAGGTCGCCGCGGCCGAGGCGATCGCCGGCGTGCTCGGCGCCGGTGAGCTCGCGCCCGACACGATCGTGCCGAGCGCCCTGGACCCGCGGGTGGCCCCGGCGGTCGCGGCCGCGGTGTCCGAGGCGGCCCGCCGCGACGGCGTCACCCGTTAACGAGAGTTAAGGTCCTGGGTATGCGTGCCGCTTTCGCAACCGCGTTCAACGATGCCGACCCGCTCGCCGTGCTCGAGGTCGGCGACGCTCCCGAGCCGGCGCCCAGGGACGGCTGGGCCGTGGTGGACGTGCGCGCCAGCGCGCTCAACCACCACGACCTGTGGTCCCTGCGCGGCGTCGGCCTGCGCGAGGAGCAGTTGCCCATGATCCTCGGCTGCGACGCCGCGGGCATCGGCCCGGACGGGGCCGAGGTCGTCGTCTACCCGGTGGTCTACAACGAGAAGGGCGACTTCACGATCCTCTCGGAGTACTACCAGGGCACGGTCGCCGAGAAGGTCACCGTCCCGGCGTACAACCTGGTGCCCAAGCCCGCGGAGCTCACCTTCGCCGAGGCCGCGTGCCTGCCGACGGCCTGGCTCACGGCCTACCGCATGCTCACCACCAAGGGCCGCCTCGAGTCCGGCGGGGCGGTGCTCGTGCAGGGCGCGGGCGGCGGCGTGGCCACGGCCGCGGTGCTGATCGGGACGGCCCTCGGGGCGCGGGTGTACGCCACCAGCCGCGACGCCGCCAAGCGCGAGCGCATCGCGGCCCTGGGCGCGACGGCCGTGGAGCCGGGCGGCCGCCTCCCCGAGCGCGTCGACGTCGTGGTGGAGACGGTGGGCGAGGCCACCTTCGAGCACTCGATGAAGTGCGCGAAGACGGGCGGGCGGATCGTGGTCTCCGGCGCGACGAGCGGTCACCTGCCGCAGGTGAACCTGCGCCGGATGTTCGCGCTGCAGCTGGAGATCCTGGGCACGAGCATGGGCACGCCGGAGGAGCTGGCCGACCTCATGGCCCTGCTCGCGCGCACCGGCATCCGCCCGGTGATCGACTCGGTGGTGCCGTTCTCGGAGGCGCGCAAGGCGTTCGAGCTGCTGCACTCGGGCGACGTCTTCGGCAAGGTCGTGCTGGACCACACCAGCTGAATGCCCTGCTCGCGGCGCCCTGGCCTCTCGTGGCCGGGGCGCCGCGGCGTTTGTGCCCCGGCGGGTGCGCCGCGGGCCGGCTCAGAGGTGCGAGTCGAGGTCGGCGGTGGGCGCCAGTGCGGACCGGGCCGCGGTATCGCCGTACAGCTCCAGCCGCAGGAACTCCAGCGTGCTCTTCGCGACCGTCGGGTACGACGTCGAGGACGGGCTCAGGTACGGGTCGTCGTGGTTGCCGCCCGGGATGGTCAGCATCGCCTTCGCCCACGGGACCAGGTCGTACGTCGCCTTGGCGCTGTCGTAGGTCACCAGCGGGTCCGCGTCGCCGTGGACGAAGAACAGGGCCGCCGGGGTGCCCTGGAACTCGGTGCCCACCCCGAGGCCGCTGCCGGCCAGCACCACCCCCGCGCGCAGGCGTTTGTCGCGCCCGGACGTGAACAGGCCGACCGTCGTGATCGCGCCCGCCGAGTGGCCCGCGGCGGCCAGGCGCCCGGCGTCGATGCGCTTGCCCAGCGGGCCCGCGAGCACCTGCCCGAGCACGAAGCTCGCGTCGGCCGGCTGGTTCAGCACGTCGTACACGTCGAAGTGCGCCGCGCCCCGGGTCGTGTTCGGGTAGGCGGGGGCGATCACCACGAACCCGGCCGCCGCCCAGCTCTTCAGCAGCGGCGCGAACCCCTCCGGAGTGCCGTTGAGGCCGTGGCTGAACAGGACCGCGGGGTAGCGCCCGGCCCGGTCCGGCGTCCAGACGACGGTGCGCAGGATGCGGCTCTCACGGGTGTACGTCACCTGCTGCGACGACACGGAGAGCCCCGGTGGCGGCAGCGTCAGGGACGGCGGCAGCTGTACCGGGGCCAGCCCGCCCGCCAGCGAAGGCGCGACCGAGGGTGAGGCGACCGCCCGGCGCGCCGGCGCCGGGGCCGTCGAACAGCCGCTGAGCAGGGCGAACAGGCATACGGCGGCGGCGAGTCGGCGCATGGCACCAACGGTACGGGCGGGCTCGGCGAACGACCGCTTCCCCGCGGGGCGAAATCCGGCTACCTTCCGGCGCATGACTGTCGTGTTCCGCGCGCTGACCGCCGTGTGCGCGGTGGCCGGGATCGTCGCGCTGCAGGTGTGGAACCACGGGGACTGGGGCTCGTTCGTCTACTTCACCGTGCAGAGCGCCGTCATCATCGCCGTGGTGTCCGCGGTCGCCGTGTTCCGGCCGGTGCCCGCCTGGGTCCGCGGCGCGGCCACGCTCTACAGCTGCATCACCGGGATCGTGTACCACACCCTGCTGGCGAACCCGTCCAGCCCGTTCTACCAGGCCGACTCCGGGGCGCACACGCTGCACAACCTGCTGCTGCACTCGGCCGTGCCGATCCTGGCCGCCATCACCTGGCTGGTCGTCGAGCGGGAGCGGGTGCGGTGGTGGTACGCGGCCGCGTGGCTGTGCTATCCGCTGGCCTACCTGGTGTTCGCCCTCGTGCGCGGGGCGTTCGTGCACGAGTACCCGTACCCGTTCATCGACGTCAACAAGCTCGGCGGGCTCGGCGTGACCGAGACCTCGCTCGGCTTCACCGTCGCGTTCTTCCTGCTCGGCCTCGCGCTCATCGGCCTCGGGGTGCTGCTGCGCCGGCTGCTGACGCGCGACCGCGCGGGCGAGACCGCCCCCGCCGAGGACCCGGCCTCGGTCTGACCGGGTGGAGTACCCCGACCGGGGGAGTATGCCCGCAATCCGACACTGTTCGGGACCTGGCGGCCCCGACACGCTCGGTAGTGTGTCGGCCATGCCCGATGAGCGTATTGACCCGAGTCAGAACACTCAGGCGTTCCAGGCGTGGGTGGACCACAGCAGGAATCAGCCGGCCGAGCCCGCGAGCTCCAAGACGTTGCTCTGGGTCGGCGTCGGCGTCGGTGTCGTCGTGGTGCTCGCGATCGTGCTGTTCGTCGCGCTCGGCTGAGCACCGCGCTCCGCGTAGATCCCCGAGGATTCGAAGTGCGTGAAGCCCGGGAGGGTGGCGTCGTTCGTCAGCCGCATCCAGGCCACGTCATCGCCGTTGAGCGCGAAGTCGAGGAAGTCCAGCAGCGTGGCCAGCACCTGCACGTGGCCGCGCTCCGGGTCGTTCGTGCCCGCCCCGTGCTCGCCGCCCTCGATGGTCAGGAACGCCTTGGGCCACGGGTTCTTGCCGTAGGACTCGCGGCCCTGGCTGTAGGCGACGACCGGGTCCTTGTCCCCGTGGACGAACAGCAGCGGCACGGGGCTGCCCTTGTAGGCCGTCGTCGGCCGGCCCGCGAAGATCACGCCGACCTTGAGCCGCGGGTCGCGCTTGCCGGTGAAGAGCCAGTCGGTCGTGGTGCCGCCGCCGGAGTGCCCGATCGCGCCGAGCCGGTCCGGGTCGATGCTGTCCGCGAGCGGGTTGCCCGCCTTCATCATCTGCGTGATCACGAACGAGGCGTCGACGGCCTGGTTGGGCACGTCGGTCTTGTCGAACTTCGGGCCGTCCTTCTTCGTGAAGGGATAGGCCGGGGCGGCGACGACGTATCCGGACTCGGCCAGGAACTTCGTCATGCCCTCCTGCATCTGCGGGTTGCTGTAGAAGCCGTGGCTCCACAGGATCAGCGGGAACTCGCCGGGCAGGGGCGTGGCGTCGACCTGCACGCGGCCGCGGGTCTGGCGGGCGGAGCCGCGCACCGGATACCACACGGTCGTCGGCAGCGACCGGCTGCCGCGCGCGAAGCTGAAGTGCCGCACGCCGACCGCGTGCGGGGCCTTGGCGGAGGCGTCGACGGCGGTCGCACCGGCCGCGGTGGTGAAGGGCGTGCCGCTGTCGTCACTGCCGGACGCGGCGAAGGCGCCGCCCAGGATCAGCAGGGCGGCGGTCAGCAGCGTGACGGTTGCGGTTCGGGTGCGACGAGCGGGCACGAGGAAAATGTAAGGGCCGCTCGTGCTAAACCCATATCGCCCGACTGGGGACATTCGATTGGCTTGCCGGACTACACCAGGATGTCACCGGATGAACCATTTGGACGACGTGGCTACCCTCAGGGGGATAGGCGCCCGCTGATCAATCTGCCGAATTGTGGCAAATGTCCGAAATGGACGGACCGGCCTACTCGTCGTCCTCGTCGTCCAGCCGCGCCAGGTAGACGGCCAGGCGCTCGATCGGCGTCTCGAACTCGGGGTTGAGGTCGACGAAGTCGCGCAGCCGCTCGGCCAGCCACTCGATCGAGACTTCCTCCTCGCCGCGGCGCTGGGCCAGCTCCTCGATGCCGCGATCGGTGAAGTACATGACGCGTCCTTCCGGAAGATACGAAACGGGGGCACGGCGTCGCCGCCGTGCCCCCGGAAGTTACCGAACCGCTGTCACGGCTTCGGCAGGGCCGCCTCGATCAGCGCCTGCTGCTCGGCGTCGTGCAGCTTGGTCGAGCCCACCGCGGGTGCGGCGGCGGCCGGCCGGGAGATGCGGCGCAGCCCCACGCCCTGCAGCTGCTCGAGCAGGTTGAGCGCGATGAACGACCAGGCACCCTGGTTCGCCGGCTCCTCCTGGACCCAGGCGAAGTCCTCGGCGTTCGGGTACTGCTCCAGCGCCGCCTTGAGCTCCTCGATCGGCATCGGATAGAGCTGCTCGACGCGGAGGATCGCCGTGTCGGTGATGCCGCGGTCGGTGCGCGCCTGGAGCAGGTCGTAGAAGACCTTGCCCGAGCAGAGCAGGACCCGCTTCACCGCGTTCGGGTCCAGCGCGGTGCCCTTCACGCCCGGGTCGGCCAGCACCGTGGAGAAGGTGCCGGTGGTGAAGTCCTCGACGCCCGACACGCACAGCCGGTGCCGCAGCAGCGACTTGGGCGTGAAGACCACGAGCGGCTTCTTCTTCGGCGACAGGGCCTGGCGGCGCAGCAGGTGGAAGTGGTTCGCGGGGGTGGTCGGCACCGCCACGCGCATGTTGTCCTCGGCGCACAGCTGCAGATACCGCTCCAGCCGCCCCGACGTGTGGTCCGGGCCCTGGCCCTCGTGCGAGTGCGGCAGCAGCAGCGTGACCGAGGCCAGCTGGCCCCACTTGACCTCGCCGGAGGAGATGAACTCGTCCACGATCGACTGGGCGCCGTTGACGAAGTCGCCGAACTGCGCCTCCCACATGACCAGCGCGTCCGGGTTCTCCACCGAGTAGCCGTATTCGAAGCCCATCGCCGCGAACTCCGACAGCAGCGAGTCGTAGATGAAGAGCTTCGCGTTGTCCTTGATCAGCGACGACACCGGCATGTAGTCCGCGCCGGTCTCGGCGTCGACGATCCCGGCGTGGCGCTGCACGAACGTGCCGCGCCGCGAGTCCTGGCCGGAGAGGCGGACCGTGACGCCGTCGTGGACCAGCGAGCCGAACGCGATGATCTCGCTGAAGCCCCAGTCGATGTCGCCCTCGGCGGCCATCTTCGCGCGGCGGTCGAGCAGCTGCTGGACGCGCTTGTGCGGGGTGAAGCCGTCGGGGAGCTTGACGTGGGCCTCGCCGATCGCCCGCAGTACCGATTCATCGATCTTGGTCTCGACCGCCGGCTCGGCCTCGGGCTCGCGCAGCCGGGTGAGGCGCGCGGCGGGCGAGCTGGAGGCGTCCCGGGTCGCCTTGAACACCGTCTCGAGCTGCTCGTGGTAGTCCTTGAGCAGCGCCTCGGCCTCGGTGATCGGGATGTCGCCGCGGCCGATGAGCTCCTCGGTGTAGATCTTTCGCACCGAGCGCTTCTGGTCGATGATCGCGTACATCAGCGGGTTGGTCATCGAGGGGTCGTCGCCCTCGTTGTGCCCGCGGCGGCGGTAGCAGACCAGGTCGATCACGACGTCCTTGTTGAACGCCTGGCGGTATTCGAACGCCAGCCGCGCCACGCGCACGACGGCCTCGGGGTCGTCGCCGTTGACGTGGAAGATCGGCGCCTGGATCATCCGGGCGACGTCGGTCGAGTAGAGCGACGAGCGCGAGTACTCCGGCGCGGTGGTGAACCCGACCTGGTTGTTGACCACGACGTGGACGGTGCCGCCGGTGCGGTAGCCGCGCAGCTGCGACAGGTTCAGCGTCTCGGCCACGACGCCCTGGCCGGCGAAGGCCGCGTCGCCGTGGATGAGCAGCGGCAGGACGGTGTAGCCCTCGAGCTTGAGGTCGATCTTGTCCTGCTTGGCCCGCACGATGCCCTCGAGCACCGGGTTCACGGCCTCCAGGTGCGACGGGTTCGCGACGACCGAGACGGTGGTCGCGTGCTCGCCGTCCGGGTGCGTGTACTTGCCGGTCATGCCCAGGTGGTACTTCACGTCGCCGGAGCCGTGCGCCGACTTCAGGTCCAGGTGGCCCTCGAACTCGGAGAAGATCTTCTCGTACGGCTTGCCGACGATGTTGGCCAGCACGTTGAGCCGGCCGCGGTGCGCCATGCCGATGACGACCTCGTCGAGCTCGCCCTCGGCCGAGTTCTGCAGGATCTCGTCGAGCAGCGGGATCAGCGACTCGCCGCCCTCCAGGGAGAAGCGGCGCTGCCCGACGTACTTCGTCTGCAGGAAGGTCTCGAAGGCCTCGGCGGCGTTGAGGCGGTTGAGGATGTGCTTCTGCTCGTCGGTGCCGGGCTTCTCGTAGGGCTTCTCGACCCGCTCGGCGATCCAGCGCCGCTCCTCCGGGTCCATGATGTGCATGTATTCGACGCCGACCCGGCGGCAGTAGGAGTCGCGCAGCACGCCGAGCACGGCCCGCAGCTTCATCTTCTGCTTGCCGGAGAACCCGCCGACCGGGAAGACGCGGTCGAGGTCCCACAGGGTCAGCCCGTGCTCGAGCACGTCGAGGTCCGGGTGCCGGCGGATGCGGAACTCGAGCGGGTCGGTGTCGGCCATCAGGTGGCCCCGCACCCGGTAGGCGTGGATGAGCTCCACGACCCGGGCCGCCTTGTCGATCTGGCCCTCGGAGGTGCGGGCGACGTCGCGGACCCAGCGCACCGGCTCGTACGGGATGCGCAGCGCGGTGAAGATCTGGTCGTAGAACCCGTGCTCGCCGAGCAGCAGCTCGTGCATGACCTTGAGGAACTCGCCGGACTGGGCGCCCTGGATGATCCGGTGGTCGTAGGTGCTGGTCAGCGTGATGATCTTGCTGATGCCGAGCTCGGCCAGGGTCTCGTCGGACATGCCGGCGTAGGGCGCCGGGTATTCCATCGCGCCGACGCCGATGATCGTGCCCTGCCCGGTCATGAGCCGCGGCATCGAGTGCACGGTGCCGATGCCGCCCGGGTTGGTCAGCGAGATCGTGGTGCCGGCGTAGTCGTCCATGGTCAGCTCGTTGCGCCGGGCGCGGCGGACGATGTCCTCGTAGGCCGACCAGAACTGGCGGAAGTCCATGTCCCCGGCGCCCTTGATGCTGGGCACGACGAGGGTGCGGGAGCCGTCCGGCTTGGCCAGGTCGATCGCGATGCCCAGGTTGAGGTGCTCGGGCTCGACCAGGTTCGGCTTGCCGTCGATCTCGGCGAAGCTGTTGTTCATCTCCGGGTGCGCGGCGATGGCCCGGACCAGCGCGTATCCGATCAGGTGCGTGAAGGACACCTTCCCGCCGCGGCCGCGGGCGAGATGGTTGTTGATCACGATCCGGTTGTCGGAGAGCAGCTTGGCCGGCACGGCGCGCACGCTCGTGGCCGTGGGAACCTCGAGCGAGGCGTCCATGTTCTGCACGATGCGAGCGGCCACGCCGCGCAGCGGGACGCGCTTCGCGCCGCCGGCGGGGGCGGGGGCCTCCCGCGTCGGCGCGGGCTTGGTGGCCGGGACGGCCTTCTTCTCCGCCGCCTTCTCGGGGGCCTTCTCGACCGGCCTGGCCGCCGGTGCGGGCGCGGCGGGCTTGGCGGCCTTCTTCTCGACCGGCTTCTCGGCGGGCTTAGCCGGAGCCGCGGCCTCGGCGACGTCCGGGGCGGGCTTGTAGTCCGCGAAGAAGTCGTGCCACGCCGAGTCCACGCTGGCCGGGTCCGCGAGGTACCGCTGGTACATGTCCTCGACGATCCACTCGTTCGGGCCAAATCCCGCCAGCGGATTCTCCTGCGAGTTGGTCGCTTGGGTCGACACGGCTCTTGATCGCCTCTTCCAAACGCGAGTTGCTAGGGGTTACGGATGTCCGGTCCTTTAGGCTACGCGCTGCCTAACGCTCGTTCGTCGCCGACGCCGCCGGAGTGACCATGTTGGCGAGCGGCCTGACGTCCTACCCTTACAACTGTGGCCGCCCTCGGGCGGCCACAGTTGTCCAAGATCTTGCAGTTACTTCTTGCGCAACTCTTGAGGCGGTGCTGCGAGCACCCGGTCACGCACCGTCACGCGATGTCGCGCTTGCGGGTGATCAGGGTGCCGATTGTGCCCAGGATCACCGCCCAGCCGACGAGCACCACGACACCGACCCACCGGGCGGGCAGGTGGGTGTCGCCCACCTGGCCACTCAGCGTGCCGACCACATGCTCGGAGGCGAGCGGCGGAATGTAGACGGCCGCCTCCATCACCCAGTCCTCCTTGATGAGGTACGTCCGGATGAGTGCCAGCATGGCCAGCGCCGCGTAGGTGCCGATGGTGTAGACGACCGCGGCCGTGATCGTCGCGCCGATCTGGCTGCGGATGAGCACCCCGATGCCGATGCCGAAGATTCCCCACAGGACGTACACCAGCAGGTTGAGCAGGATCGCCTGTTGCGCTGTCCAGTGCCCCAGACTGTTGGCCACGCCCTCGCTGGAGAAGAAGATCGCGCCGACCACGACGTTGATCACGGTGGCGATGAGCCAGAAGATCACCGCCATCGCGCCGCCGGTGATCAGCTTCGCCGCGATGACCTTGGTGCGCTTCGGCGTCGCCAGGAACGTCGCCGTCGCGGTCTGGTGGTAGAACTCGTTCGTGATCAGCAGGATCGCCAGCAGCATCACCATCATCAGGCCGAAGAACTGGCCCGACGTGTAGACGTTGGCGGCGATGCGGGCGAGCCCGGCCCCGGTGTGGTTGGCCGCCGCCTCGTCCTTCGCGGCCTGCTGCTGGGCCAGGAAGTCGGCCTGGTCCTGCGGCGACATCCCGGGCGGCGGGGCCTGGTTCAGGTAGTCCGGCGTGGACAGGTCCGAGTCCGCCTGGGCGGTGTTGATGAGCAGCGCGAGCCCGACGAACGCCACCGAGCACAGCAGGAAGATCCACCACATGTTCGTGGTGCGCAGCTTGATCAGCTCGCTGCGGATGAGCCGGATCATCGGATGTCCGCCCTTCCCTGGGTCAGTTCGAGGAACACGTGCTCCAGGTCGGGCCGCTCGGCGACCAGCTCGTGCAGCTCGACCCCGGCCTGCAGGGCGAGCTTGCCCACGGCCGGGGCGTCCAGGCCGGTGATCATGTGCGCGCCGGTGCTGCCGGGGTTGATCGTCCCGCCGGCCTCGCGCACCGCGGTGACCAGCTCCTGGATGTTGGGCGTGCGCACCCGCACCGTGGCCTGGGTCGAGCCCTGGCCGATGATCTTCTCGACGGGGCCCTGGGTGACCAGCTTGCCCGCGGCGATGATGACCACGTCGTCGGCGAGGATCTCCATCTCCGACAGCAGGTGGCTGGAGACGAGCACCGTGCGCCCCTGCTGGGCCAGGCCCTGCAGCAGCCCGCGCATCCAGCGGATGCCCTCGGGGTCCAGGCCGTTGGCCGGCTCGTCGAGGATCAGCACCTTCGGGTTGCCCAGCAGCGCCTGCGCGATGCCGAGGCGCTGCTTCATGCCCAGCGAGTAGCCGCGGAACTTGCGCTTGGCCGCGGTGGTGAGCCCGACCAGCTCCAGCACCTCGTCGACCCGCGAGGCGGGGAAGCCGCCGGCCGCGGCGACGCAGCGCAGGTGGTTGCGCGCGGTGCGGCCCTTGTGCGCGGCCGAGGCCTCAAGAATCGCCCCGACCAGCTGCAACGGCTCGGCGACGTCGGCGTAGCGGTGCCCGCCGATGGTCGCGGTGCCGGACGTCGGCGTGACGAGGTTGAGCACCATGCGCAGGGTGGTGGTCTTGCCGGCACCGTTCGGCCCGAGGAACCCGGTGACGCGGCCCGGCTCGACCACGAACGACAAATTGTCGACGGCTCTGACGTTGCGGTACTGCTTCGTCAGGCCGGAGACGACGATCTGCCCGTTGGACAACGCGCCGCTCCCTCCGTGAGACAGGTGAAGGCGCCAATATGGCATGTCCGGACAAGTTGCGTGCGATCTAGGGTCGATCCGCCACGCGGATGACGTGTTTGAGCCCGGACCAGGTTTCGTTGATCGCGCACACTTTAACGTCCACGCGCCCGTTGGCCAGGGCATATCCGCGAACGATGTTCTCGTCGAGATCGGTGGCCATCCCGGAGGCGCGCTTCGGCCAGGCCACCCAGAGCGCGCCGGCGGGCGGGGTGAGCCGGTGCAGAACCCGCCATCGGCGGCGCAACCGGGCGGAGTCGGGACAGAACAGGACGATCACGTCGTACAGCCCCGGCGTGCTGCGGCGGTGGAGTACCACGTCCGCGGGCAGCTCCGCGAGGTCGAACCCGGGCGGGGCGCCATCCAGCAGGACGCGATGTCCCGCGTGGATCCCGAGCTTCTTGGGTAACGGTGTGCCTGAATATCCCGCCATGGCTGACCACGGTAGCGACAGTTCACCCGCGCGCCATCAGGCGAACCTGTGAGCGTCAGCCATCCGCAGACCTCGACGCCTACACCGAACGCATGACGATTCTCGCCGTCGCCGCCGGCCCGCAAGAGCTGGGCGACTTGCAGCGCTACACCCTGCTGGTGGCCACCGACGGCGCCCAGGTCCGGGCCGCACAACGGCTCCGCCACGACGTCTTCGCCGGCGAGCTGGGCGCCACCCTGCACGGCTCCGAGGAAGGCCTCGACACCGACGCGTTCGACGAGCACTGCGACCACCTGATCATCCGCGAGGAGCTCACCGGCGAGGTCGTGGGGACCTACCGTATGCTCCCGCCGGACCGGGCGGCCGCGGCCGGCGGACTCTACGCCGACACCGAGTTCGACCTCACCGGCCTCGCCCAGCTGCGCGAGGGCCTGGTCGAGACCGGCCGCTCCTGCGTGCACCCCGACCACCGCAGCGGCGCCGTCATCAACCTCATGTGGGCCGGCATCGCGCGCTACATGCACCTGCACGGGCACCGCTGGCTCGGCGGCTGCGCGTCGGTCCCGCTGGCCGACGGCGGCGCGACCGCCGCGGGCGTCTGGGACCTCGCCCAGCGCAAGCACCTGGTGCCGAGCGCCTGGCGGGTGCGCCCCCGCAACCCGTGGGTCTGCGACCTCGAGCCCCCGGCCAAGGTCAACGTGCCGCCGCTGCTCAAGGGCTACCTGCGCCTGGGCGCCTGGGTGGGCGGCGCGCCGGCTCACGACCCCGACTTCGACTGCGCCGACTTCTACGTGCTGCTGTCGCTGGATCGGGTCAACCCGCGGTACATGCGCCACTTCCTCGGACAGGAGTGACCCCATGGCGGTCATGGACAGCCTCTGGCTGCCTCGCTCGACGTGCGGCGCGGACTGCCTGCCGGCCGCCTCGGACCGGCACGTCTCGCGCCTGATCGTGGCCAAGCGCATCGCGGTCACCGGCGCCGTGCTGCTCTTGGCCGCACTCTCGGTGCCGGTGCTGGCCCTGCTGCCCCAGCGCGGCCTGATCCGCGCCCAGCGCGCCCTGGCCCGCTCGGTGCTGGCGGGCCTCGGCATCAAGCACTCCGCGACCGGCCGCATCCCGCAGTCCGGCGCCCTGCTCGTGGCCAACCACGTGAGCTGGCTGGACGTGATCGTGATCCTCGCCCACGCGCCGGCCCGCCTGCTGGCCAAGCGCGAGGTCCGCTCGTGGCCCCTCATCGGCCGCCTGGCCGCGACGCTCGGCACCGTGTTCGTGGACCGCTCCCGCCCGAAGAGCCTCCCGTCGACGGTCGCGGAGGTGCGCGGCAACATCGCGGCCGGCGGCGTGGTCGCGGTCTTCCCGGAGGGCACGACCTGGTGCGGGCGCATGGGCGGGACCTTCCGCCCGGCGATGTTCCAGGCCGCGGTCGATGCCGGCGTACCGGTCGTGCCCGTCCGCCTCACCTTCGCCCAGAGCGGGGTGGTGACGACGGTGGCCGCCTTCATCGGCGACGAGACCCTGCTGGCGTCCCTCAAACGAGTCCTCGCCGCCCGCGACCTCTCCATCAGCCTGCGGGCCCATCCGAAGCTGCACCCGGCCCCGTGCGACTCCCATCCGCACGCTCACACACACTCCCGCCGAGTCCTGGCACGCGCCGCGACCGCCATGGTGGCGGCCTGACCCCTGCCGCGCGTATCACCGCCCTTCCGAAGTCGGACGAGCCTCAAGGGCCCGTCCGACTTCTTTGCGTTGAAGAGCGCGCCGCTCAAGACCATCCACTCGAGGCACTCACGCTGCCCGACGCCACGACCGCCCGGCGGAGGCCGTCACTGCTCCAGGACCTCCCAGGCCTTCGGGACCCAGATCCAGTGGTCGTTCACGTACACCAGACCCTCGTAGGCGCGGCCCGTGTCCTGGCCCGGCTCGGTGTACTTCCAGCGGTACACCGTGAGGCCCGGCCGCAGGTGGGCGCCGAGCTTCTCATAGCCGCCCGGGAAGTCGCGCTCCACGGCCGGGGTCCACTTCTGGATGTCCTCGGTCGTGGCCTGGTACAGCTTGAGGTCCGTCTGGGACGCCGAGCCGGCCAGCTCGACCTTCTGGCCGTTCCACACCTTCGTCTTGTAGTACGACTCCGCCTTCGATGCCAGTTCGTCCGTGAACACCGCGGCGTAGTCGGCCGCCGTGGGCTGGAGGGTCTTCACCGTCTCCGCGCCGTCGGCCGCGCGCAGGGCCTCCATCAGGGCCTTCGCGCCCGTCTCACCCTTCGGGAACGCGGCGGCCTTCGCGGTTGTGGAGGCCGCCGGGGCGGGGGTGTCGGCGGCGGGAGTGTCGGCGGGATCGCTGCAGGCGGTCAGGGCCAGGCCGAGCAGGGCTATGGGTAGCGCAAGACGCTTCATATGAATGCTCCTTCAATGATCACGAAGCGCTCACGCTAGACGCGGGTGTCAAACCTTGACGTCGGCGTGTTTCCGCAGGTCGCGGCCAAGGTTGCCCCGGCCCCGGGAGCTGATTGGTCACATAGCCGACACGCCGCCGGCGGGCGCTCCAGCTCGGCCCGCGTGTCGATCGGTGCTCGGTGTTGAGGGTGTAGTGGTGGACGGCCGTGGCGAGGTCCGCGACCTGTACGAGCGGGTCGGCGCGTCGTCGACTGCGGCCCGCTCCTCGACGCCGTGCGGGTGGCCGGACGGCTTGCGGGCGGTTGGTAGCGTCCGCGCGCATGGGCGGCATCGGGTTCTCGATCGGCATTGACGGCGACGGTGACGTCGACGCGGCGCGCGTGGCGGTGTGGGAGGAGATGCGGACGTTCGCGCAGTGGTTCCATGTGCTCGGCGGCAAGGCCTACGACGAACTGGACCACTACCTCGACGGGCTCGAACCGGCCGCGGAGCCGCATCGGGCCGGGGACCGGCAGATGGTCTGGTGGTTTCCCAACCCCGCCGGCAGCTGCCCGCGCTCGATGCTCGCCTGGTGGCACTGGTGCGAGGTTGCCGCTGCCGTCGACTGGGAGCAGATCGGGTACGTCGCCGAGCGGCGCGGGGTCACCATCACCGGGCCGCGGCCCGACCCGGCGGCGAGCAGGGAGCGGTTCGTGGTCGTGCGCGACCGGCTGTGGCTCGTGGAGG